>NZ_CP046675.1:1662095-1994515 GCF_018243235.1 Ralstonia nicotianae | reverse complement strand
GCTGACCGTCAGCGTGGGCGCGGCGCCGCTGCGCCCGGGGCAGGAACTCGCGCACCTGCTGGCCGACGCCGACCTGGCGCTGATCGAAGCCAAGCGCCGGGGCCGCAACCGGGTCTGCGTGCCGTCAGGCTGCGCCAACGATGCGGCGGGCATGGCGGGGATCGCCGCATCGGTCGGCTGACCATCAGGGCGCTTGCCGCCCGCCGGGATAGCGCCGCGGCTATCGGCTCGACATTTGTTTTTGCGCATGGGCCGCAGATCGCCCATGATCCGCCTATACAGGCATCGCGCTCTTGCTATGCATTAGCCATATAAAAACAAAAGCGGCGCGCCCACCAATTACGGTCATCCACCGTCGAAATCGGCACGAAAGTGCCCTTGTTCCCGGCCACGGTGATGACTATACTCGACAGCCTAAAAACGAGACCGCCTCGGGGCTTCATGCGCGTACCCATCGGGAACGGCATGGCAGCAGCGCCTCCAATTCAATCTTTCGAATCTCTGCGATTCGATTTTTTGAATATTTCTCGGCGGTCGCGATTCGATTTTCTTATTTGATCCTGTTTCGTTTCTCGAGCGGCGTGGCAGCGGTTTGCCGGCAATGCCGTTTCCTCCTCCATCGATGAACGCTGACGTGACTTCGATCCAACTGCCGTGCGCGCTCGCCCAGAACCGCCGCGCCATGCGCCTGGATTTCGGCCCTGCCGCAACCGCTGCGGCGCAAACGCTGGTGCCGCAGTATGCGGATATTCATCAAGGCATCTGCGCCGGCCTGGAGGCCCAGGTGGTTTGCCTGTCGGAGCGCGCCGACCTGTCGCGTGACGAGCTGCTCGGGCTGCCCGTATCGATCCAGGTGGCGACGGATGGCGGCGCGCTGCATGCGATCAACGGCATCGTTTCGGACGTCCACAGCGGCGCATTCGACGGAACCCTCGCCAGCTACCGGTTGACGATCATCGATGCCATGTCCTTGATGCGCAGGCGCCGGAACATGCGCATCTTCGTGGGCAAGAGCGTGCCCGACATTCTGGGGATATTGCTGGCCGAGTGGCAGCAGCGCAGCGCGATCCTGGGACAGGCGTTCCGCTTTCAACTGCTGCTCGACCGCAGCCGGTATCCCGTGCGCGCGCAGACGCTGCAATTGGATGAGTCCGACAGCGGCTTCCTCGACCGCCTGACCCGGCGCGAAGGTATGTTCTGCTTCGTCGTGGCGGGTACGCCCGATGGCTCCGACGGCGACACGCCCGCGCATACGCTGGTGTTCTGCGACGACCCGATGAAGCTGCCGCAAGCGCAGGCCGGCGCCGTGCCCTTCCACTACGGCGCCGCCGTCAAGGCACGCGACTCGGTCACCCGCTGGGGCGAGGCGCACAGCCTGGTTTCCGGCACGATCCGGGGCACCAGCCCGGACTATGAAACCGGCCGGGTGGATCGGGTCGACGTGGACACGCTGCTCGATCTGGGCAAGGCCGGCAACGACCTGGCGCGCCTGATGACGGATGCGGCCGTCGACCGGGCGCACGCGGGCGATTCGCGCGCAGACTACGAACGCCAGGGCCGCTTGCGCATGCAGGCGCACGAGCGACGCGCTGCGTACGTGCATGCCGCAAGCGACGTGCGCAACCTCACGCCCGGCTCCTGGTTTGTGCTGAGCGGCCACCCGCTGGTGGACAAGCGCGAACCTGAGCAACGCGAGTTCGTCGTCACCCGCCTGCGCCAGCGCATCGCCAACAACTTCCCCAAGGCACTGGACGAACAGGCGCGGGCACTCGCCGAGGCCAGCGGCTGGCATCTTGAGGTGCGCCCAGGCCGTGACGACGCACAGATACGCTACGAAAACACCTTCACTTGCGTGCCCCGTGGCGCACCGCTGACGCCCGACTATGACCCGCGCATCGACCTGCCGCGCACCGATCCGATGACCGCCGTGGTCGTCGGCCCGAACGGCCAGGAGGTGCACTGCGACGAGCTGGGCCGCTACAAGCTGCAATTCGTGGGGCTGTACGCCGAAGACCATGCGCACGCCCAGGGCGCGGGCACCAGCGGGACCGAACGGGACAGCGCCTGGGTGCGGGCCGGCAACCTCTGGGCGGGGCAACGCTACGGCATCAACCTGCCCTTGCGCGCGGGGATGGAAGTGCTTGTCGCTTTCGCCAACGGCGACCCCGACAGGCCCTACATCGCAACGGTGCTGCCGGGCCACAACAACATGCCGGCCGCCTTCAACGACACGGGCGCACTGCCGGACAACAAGCACCTCAGCGGCATCAAGACAAAGGAAGTGGACGGCTCCGGCTTCAACCAAGTGGCCTTTGACGACACGCCGGGCGAGATCAGCAGCCAGCTTGCCAGCACGCATGCGGCCAGCCAACTGAGCCTGGGCTACCTGACCCACCCGCGCGACCAGGGCAAGGCCGAGCCGCGCGGCGAAGGGGCGGCCATCACCACCCAGGCCATGGCGAGCATGCACGGCAACCAGGGCATGCTGCTGTCCACGGAACGGCGCTCGCAGGCCGGCAACCAGATGGACCGCGATGGGCTGCTGGGCTTGGCGCAGGCGTTCGCCTCAGTCGCCGCTGAATTCGGCAAGATGGCGGCCACCCATCATGCCGGCACCTATGACCCGGCGCCGCTCAAGCAATTGATTCGCCAATTGCAGGATTGGGAACACGGCACCAACACCGCCCCGCAGGGCGCGGGCCAAGGCGGCACGCCGCTGATTGCGCTGTCCTCCCCCGCCGGCATCGTGGCCGGCAGCGCGGACAACATCGCGCTGGCCGCGCAGACCTCGGTAGACGTCATGTCCGGAGATAACACCCAGATCAGCGCCGGCAAGGATGCGCTGATCTACGCGACCAATGAGGTCAGCATCTTCGCCGTGGAAGGCGGCGTGCGCGTGGTGACGGCCAAGAGCGACGTGGTGGTCGAATCGCACACGGGAAACATTGCACTGAACGGCGCCAAGCGCATCACGCTCAACGCCGGCGAGGAAATCGTCCTCAATGCGCCCAAGGTGCGCACCGTCACCCAAGGCGCGCAGACCACGTGGGGCGGCGGGGAGATTGTCGAAGAGGCCAGCGGCGGCTACACCATCAAGTCCGCGAACTTTCAGCAGATCGGCGGCGGCGGTGCGCCTGCGGCGTCGAACCTCCCCGCCAATGACCGGCATTTCGACCGGCACCTGCGATTGACCGACCAGTTGACCGGCGAACCGATCGCCAACCGGCGCTATCGGGCCACGCTCGCGGACGGACAAGTGGTCGAGGGCGTGTCCGATGCGCAGGGCTATGCGAAGCACCTCAAGAGCAGCATCACCTTCGCGCACTACTCCTTGGAAATTCTCGACTGACCCGCGCCATGCCTTACGTCTATCAGCTTCCCACCTACCCGGAACACGGCGGGCGCAAGACCCAGGGGTTCCTCTCGCCCGTCGAGGACAAGTCGATCCAGCACGCGAGCATCCTGCCGCGCCGCGTGCTGCCTATCATCTTTTTGCCGGGGATCATGGGCACGCATCTGCGCTTGAAGCCCGAGCGGCAGCGCGCGATGGGGAAGGACAACAACATTGCTTGGCGCCCTGACAACAAGATGTTTGCTGTCGGCTTCGCAAACGCCGATTCACCTACCCGCCAACTGCAATTGGACCCGGACATGACGGAAGTGGACACCTACGATCCGGTCCACAACCCGACCGGCGACCCGAAGGAAACGGCAGACATGCGACACGACAACGTGAGCCTGCCGAAATTCAAGCTCAATGTGGGCATCGAAACGCCGCTGATTTGCGACGACCCACCCACGGCCAAGCCACGCCAGACCAAGGAGCACAAGGCGCGCAAGCGTGGTTGGGGCGAGGTGTATTTCAAAAGCTACCGGCTGCTGCTGGAGCGCTGTGAACAGCGCCTGAATTCGGCGTTCTGGGGCGGGCAGCTCGACAAGTGGTGGAAGTGCGTCGTTGGCGTGGCGCCCACCACATGGCAGGCCACCGAGAAGCCAGCCCTGGCACCCGTGACCGAAGACGATCTGAAGCAGGCCGTCAAGGGCTGCTGGTTCCCGGTACATGCCGTTGGCTATAACTGGCTACGGTCAAATCAGGAGGCCGGCACATATGTAGCCGAACGCATCGAGAAGATCATGTCGGATTACCGGCAATGGGGCTTCCAATGCGAGAAGGTCATTGTAGTAACGCACTCAATGGGCGGGCTGGTTGGGCGTGCGTTGGTGCATCCCGACATCGGCGGCATGCATGACAAGGTGTTGGGTGTGGTGCACGGCGTGCAGCCGTCCATCGGTGCGGCGACGGGTTACAAACGCATGCGCTGCGGCTTCGAGGACGTGGGGATGATGCACGACTATGAGGCCAGCATCGGCGCCAAGGTTTGCGGCAACATGGGAGCGGAAGTCACGGCCGTCCTTGCCAATTCTCCGGGCGGCCTGCAACTGCTGCCCAGTGAAGCCTACGGCAACGGCTGGCTGCGCGTGATGCACAAGGGGCGCACGCTCAGGAGCCTGCCGCAAACCGGCGACCCTTACGAAGAAATCTACAAGCTGCGAGACCGGTGGTATGGATTGATACGCCCCGAGTGGATCAATCCGGCGAAGCAGGAGGGGGCTGATCTGGCACGCGTGCACAAGTACCTGGACCGTGCTAAAGCATTCCACCGTGCCATCGAACAGACCTACCACGACCAAAGCTACGCGCACTATGGCGCCGACAACGGCCGCCCGGCTTGGCGCAACGTGACGTGGGAAATCAACGAGCGTGCTACGGTCGGCAATGTCGATGCCCTGCGGATCGTGACCGATACGCAGCAGGGCGCGTTGGAGGTGGCCGACGCCACGGCACAGCGTATCCGCGTGCGCCTGCTGCCGGCGGATGGCCCCGGCGACCAGACGGTGCCGCTGTACTCTGCCGACCACCAACTGCGCAGCGGCAAGTTCAAAGGGCTGTTCCGGCAGACCGGCTATGAGCACCAAGCCAGCTACAAGGATGAGCACGCGCTGTGCTCCACCCTCTACAGCCTCGTACGCATCGCACAAACCATGCAATGGAGCACCCAATGACGTCCCCCTTGTTGCAACGCTTGCGACACCACGTTCGATGGATCGCCCTTGTGTTGCCTGCCTTAGCCGCTCTTACCGCTTATGCCGTGGGCTGGTTTGATCGCACGCCCGAATCCTTTAGGAAACCGAATATGACCGTGCTCTCTCCCCGCCTGCAACCGCTGTTTGAGAAGACCAAGACGGTTTGCTTTGGGCGCTTCCTGATCGATGTGCCGGCTACGGCGACTGTCGTATACGGGCCTGTCGACGCCAGCACTCGGATCGAGCGCCTGCCCGATGAGGGCGGCGAGCTGAGCGAGTATGTTGCCAAGCGCGAGACGGAACTCAAAAGCGAGATTCGGTATCCCCGAACAAAAGGCTTGAACCGCTACGAAAAAACACTTGATGGCGCGATACCTGGCCAAAAAATCCTTGTCGGACTCAAGGACTTCGACGGGGATTTTTATAAGGTGGAGTCCTATATCCGGCTAGGCAACGATCTGTATATTCAAGAAACTCAGGCACCTGTGGAGCCGTACAGACTCACCGACCAACAAGCAGGCAGACCGCTTATCTCAAGTCTGGATGATGCGATTGCGGAACTGAACACGTCCGCACGTCGGTTACGTGCTCGTGCCGATAACGAAATTCCCGATGCCCCCGGCATCTGTCTCGATGGCGCTTTCATTGATGATTCGGCTGGCACACTGCGCTTCGAGAATATTCCGTTGGGAGTACGCCTCAAGGAATTTCCCGATGTGCACTTTTCGATTCGAGCAAGCCGCAACCAGGGCAACCTGATCGAATCGAGCGCCCTCGAACCGCGCATCAAACAAGCCGAGGCGGATGCGAACCGCATGGGCATGGGACATTGGTATCGCCAAATCAAGGTATTCCGTCGCGGCGAACGACAAATCGAAGGCTGGACTGGCTATGAGGCGTTGGTCCACCTGCCCGAGCAGGAAGACGTGAGCCCGCATCACGATTTCAAGTTCATGGGCCTGGGCCACCCGACCGACCCGCTCAAGCCCCAACTGGATGTGCAGATGCAGACCGGCGTCGCCGATAACACCATCGGCAATAGCCGCGCCAGCATCACCGACGAAGAAGCCGTCGCGCTGTGGGACAAACTCACCTCCACCATTCGCGTGCGCCCCGTTGGCGGCCCCGGCACGGGCAAGGCCGCGTCCAACGATCCGCTGCCCCCGCATGCCCCGTCCGTGCCATTGGGCGAACTCGCCGCCACCGGCCGTCAGTGCCCGCAAACCGGATGGTGGCAATGTCCTGATGTTGGCGCCATCGATGGCGGTCACCGCTTCATCCGTGAGGGGCAGGTCATGCCCAAGGTCGACATCGTGGGCAAGCCTTCGCTGTGGCAGCGTCTCAAGGGCGAGCGGCCGATGTGGCAGACGGCCACGGTGTGGACGCTGCTGAGCTACGAGCCCGTGCCCGACACAGCCGATGCGTCTGCGCTGCCGTCCAGCGCTCCGAGCAAGGCCGATGGAGAACAGGCATGAGCGACCTGCGGAATGCCATCCGCCAATCCATCGCCTGACACGTCCCATGCCCCGAATCATTCGCCTGGGCGACCCCACCGACCACGGTGGCGCCGTCGTCCAAACCTCCGCCCCAAACTTCAAAGTCAACGGCATCGCGGTTGCGCGCAAGGGCGACCGCTGTTCCTGCCCGCGCGAGGGCCATCAGGATTGCGTCATCATCGAAGGCGATGAGCACTTCAAGGTGGACGGCGTGCCCGTGGCCTTCGAGGGACACAGGACGTCCTGCGGTGCGGTCCTGATCGCCACGGCCGACCGGTTCGGCACGGCCTAGCCGGGCACGCCAGGCCGCTCGGTATCGCACCGGGCACGCTTCGTGCGACACCGCCCCGGTCATGGCAATCCGGGAAAAACTTCATGGAGTGGCTCAACACCCACACGTTCCTGCGCGTGCCCGCGCGAGACTGGGCAGCATCGGCCGCGACCGTCGTCGTTGCCTACCTGGTGCTGTGGAACCTGCTGCGGCTGATCGTCAACCGGCTGGAGGCGCGCGCGCGGCGCAACGGCACGCGCTTCGATGCCATGGCCGGGGCGGTGCTGCACGACACGCATCCGCTGTTCGTCGGGCTGGCGGCGCTGCTGGCCGGGTCTTACTTCATCGACCTGCCGGCGCGCATCGCCGGCAAGCTCGATCACATCTGGTTCGTCATCATCGGATTCCAGATCGCGCTGTGGCTCAACCGCGGCGTCAAGCTGTGGACGCGCGAGAAGCTGGCGGCGCAGGACCACGCGACGCGCAACCCGGTCATCACGTCGATGATGGCGTGGGTGCTGCGCTTTGTGCTGTGGTCGGTGCTGCTGCTGGCGATCCTGGCCAACGTGGGGATCAACGTCACGACCTTCGTCGCCAGCCTGGGCGTGGGCGGCGTGGCGGTGGCGCTGGCGGTGCAGAGCATCCTGAGCGACCTGTTCGCGTCGCTGGCGATCGGGCTGGACAAGCCGTTCGAGATCGGCGACTTCATCGTCTTCGAATCGATCGCGGGGACGGTGCAGCACGTCGGGCTGAAGACCACGCGCATCCGCAGCCTCTCGGGCGAGGAGATCGTCACCTCCAACACCGCGCTGCTCAAGAGCACCATCCACAATTACAAACGGATGTCGGAACGACGCATCGTCTTCACCTTCGGCGTGACCTACGATGCGCAGGCCGCGCAGCTGCGGCAGATTCCGGACATCATCCGCCGTGCGGTGGAGAGCACCGGCAACACGCGCTTCGATCGCGCGCACTTCAAGGAATTCGGCGAGAACGCGCTGACCTTCGAGACGGTGTACTTCGTCACCGATCCGGATTTCAACCTCTACATGGACATCCAGCAGCGCATCAACCTGGCGATCCTGGACGGCCTGCAGAAGCTGGGCACCGCCTTCGCCCTGCCGACGCGCACCATCCGCGTGGAGCGCGCCGGCGACGACGCCGACCTGCCGGGCACCGGTGCCCTGCGCGGCGGCGCCCAGCACGGCAACAGCATGCCGCCGCGCGCTAACGCGTGAGCGGCGCCGGCATGGCCCGGAAGGCGTCGTCGATATCGCGCCACAGCGGCCGCGAGCGCGGCACCATGTCCTGCCGGAAATACCACCAGAAGTAGCCGCCGACGTAGCGCGGGTGATGGACCGTCAGCCCGTAGTAGTGCGCGATCAGCGCGCGCTTGCGGTCGGCGTGCCGCGTGCCGACCTCGCCGAAGCCCAGCGCCGCGTGCGGGAACAGCCCGCCCAGGCGGGCGAACACGGCGTCCCAGTCGGGCGGCGCGATCTTGCAGTCGTCTTCGTAATAGCTGATGAACACGTAGTCGACGCCGTTGCGCAGGCGTGCCGGCAGGTTGCGTGCGGCCCAGTCGAACATCGCGCGATCGGGCTGCCCGGCGCAGCCTTCGTTGTAGTACAGCGTGAGCGCGGTGCGGACGCCGCGCTGCCTGGCGGCATCGTAGACGGCCAGGGTCTTGTCGACGACCTCGCGGGTGCGGCCGGTCCATTCGCCGTTGATCTCGTTGCCGATCTCCCAGAGGTCGACGCTGTCGCCGAGCACGTCGAGGTAGTCGGTGGCGCGGGCGCCGACCTGGCGCACCGAATACAACCGCAGCGTGGACGAATCGATCAGCTCGCCCATCACGTAGGCCACGCGGCGGATGGCGGCGACCGGCGCGGCATAGTGCGCGGCGTCCATGCCCTCGTCGAACACGATGCGCGCGGTGGGCGTGCGCGACAGGTGGGCCAGCGCGTCGACCACCCCGCTCACATCGTCCACCGCATCCACCGTGACGCCGAACAGCGGCGCCGCGCCGGCCGGCATGGCGCCGACCGGCCCGGCCGCCTGGACGGACGCGTTCCATGCCAGCGCCGCCATCGCCAGCATCGCGCGCGCGCGCTTCATTGCTATTGCACCGTGGCGGCATCCACCCAGGAGAACCCCAGCGCCGAGATGCCGTTCATGACGGACTGGAAGTCGGCGAAGCCCGGCTCGTTCAGGTCCGGCTCCAGCCAGAACGGGTGGAAGAACCACGAGGCGAAGCCGTCCCGCACGACCACGGCGTACTGCGCGTTGGCCAGGATGTCCTGCGCGGTGTAGGTCAGGCACGAAGACGGATCGATGTTGCAGATGTTGTACTCGATGTTGCCCAGGTTCTCGGGGATGACGCGCTGCCCGTAGTAGTCCTTCTTGATGATGTACGGGTAGAACTGGCCGACCGAGAAATCGTGGCCGGGCGCCGTCGAGGTCAGCGTCTGCGGGTTGTCGGACGTGTAGTACACCACCCGCTGGTACACCGATTTGAAATACCGCGGCACGGCCTTCATCGACAGCGGCGACGACTGGTAGTGCGGCGCCTCGAACGCAAACGGCTGATACCCGTTGAGCTGGAATTCGAGCAGGCCCGACGACAGCCGCTGCGCCGCCCACTGGGTCGAATCCTCGTTCACCGGACGGTTCTGCGTGGCGAGCCAGAACTCGAAGTCATTGGCGCTGACGGCGTTGATGAGGTTCGGGATGTTGCTGTACTGGTGCGTGTAGCCATGCATCAGCACCTTGCCGCCGCGCACCTTGGCGTAGTTGAGCGACTGCTTGAGCCCGGTGGCGTTGACCAGGTGGATGGTCTGCGACACCCCGCCGTTGTAGACGCCGTTCGGGTCCTTGTAGAGCGGAATGGCGGCAACCGAGAACGGGATCTTCTTGTTGTACATCCAGTCCGTCAGCGTCTTCATGGTCGACACCGAGACCGTCGCATCCACGTCCTCCAGGCGGATCATCGCGCGGTGCAGCGTGGGGGCATTGGTGCCCAGGATGTCGTGCAGCATGTCGCAGACGACGAGGTAGCGGTCGCGCGGCCCGATGTACGAGAACGGCATGTCGGCGAAGTACCAGAAGTTGCCCGAACGGATCACGTACGGCGCGGTTTCCTGCGTGGTCGCATTGGTGATGGTCACCAGGCTGCCGGCCTTGGTCGCGTCCGTCACCGAGGTCACGCCGATGTCCGGGTCGGCGCTGATGAGGCCGGTGGCGGCATTGAAGGCGTAGTACTTCGTCATCGACAGGTTCTTGTAGGTCACCGTGTCGAAGAAGCCCGGGTTGGGGTTGCTCGACGACGGCGCCACGTTCATGCCGCGCAGGCCGGCGAAGCTGATGCCGTAGCGCGAGGTGAACGGATAGGCTGTGTTCCAGGCCAGCTCCCACAGGTTGTACTTGAACCATACGATGGTCTTCTGCGTGGTGGACACATCGCTCAGGAACGCGGCGGGAATCGGGTTGTTGTAGTAGCTCCCCAAGTAGAACGTGGCCGCGTACGACTCGGTCATGCCGGCGGTGTAGTTCTGCACCGGCAGCAGGGTGACCTGGGTGTTGAAGTGGCCGAGCAGGTTGTACAGCATGATCGCGTACGCGAAGCCCAGGTTGGTGTACTGGTCGTTCGGCGGCGCGTCGTACATGACCAGGACATTGGCCGTGGTGGTCTGGGCCCGGGCCGGCGAGCCCACGTCCACCGACGCGCAGATCGGCCCGAGCTGCAGGGTGCAGGCCTGGGTCGGGGCCCGACCGGTCATGCTCAGCGACAGCGAGGCGCAGAACAGGCTCGCCCCCAGCGTCAGCGCCACGGCGAACTTGCGCAGAAATGTCTTCATGATGGCCCTCCGGCTCAATCGCGGTGTACCGAGCCGTCCGCCTTGCGGAACTGCCCGACGTTGAAGTTGGTCCCCCGCTCATGATTGGCCTCGGTGAGGTCCTCGTTCGGCACGCCGGGATGGACGTGGGTCACCACGCCCGGCAGCGGCGGCGGCATGACCCGTCCGTCCGCGCCCATCACCCCCGGACCGGGCTTCTTCGGGCCCTTGCCGTTGCTCTGCACATCGCTCTTGCCGCCGGCATCCGCTGCGTGGATGGGCGCCGGCAGCATCCACCCCGCAGCCAGGACGGCCGCGATCAGCCATCCACCCGCGAATCGATTCGTTTTCATCGAAGCCTCCTAGCCGTTCAGGCGTTGTATCGACGGCCCTGGCGCCATGGCGCGTGCCGCATCCAGATTGATCACTTGCGCCGCCGCATCGAGATGGACCAGCCGCGGACCGCGCTGCGCGTCCTGCGCCGGCGCGGACAGCGCCGTCATCAGTGCTTCGACGATGCGCCGGCAGGCCTGCCCATCGCCATAGGGATTGTGGGCGTGCGCCATGCGCAGATAGGCCGCGCTGTCGTCGAGCAGCGTCTCGGCTTCGTGCACGATGCGGGCCGTATCCGTTCCCACCAGCCGCGCGGTGCCGGAGGCGACGGCCTCGGGCCGCTCGGTGGTCTCGCGCGTGACCAGCACCGGCTTGCCGAGCGCGGGCGCCTCTTCCTGGATGCCGCCGGAGTCGGTCACGATCAGGTAGGCGCGGTCCATCAGGTAGACGAACGGCAGGTAGTCCTGCGGATCGATCAGGTGCACGTTGTCGTGCCCGCTCAGGATGGCGCGCACCGGCTGCTGCACGTTGGGATTCAAGTGCACCGGATAGACGATCTGCACATCCGGATGGCGCGCCGCCAGCAGCCGCAGCGCCACGCAGAAGCGCTCGAACGGCTCGCCGAAGTTCTCGCGCCGGTGCCCCGTCACCAGGATCAGCCTGCGGCCCGGGTCCAGGAACGGATAGGCCGAGGCGACGCCCGCGGCCAGCGCCGGCTCCGAATCGAGCCGGTGCTTGACGGTGAGCAGCGCGTCGATGACGGTGTTGCCGGTCAGCGTGACGCACTGCGGCTCGACGCCTTCGTCCAGCAGGTTCTGGCGGGATTCGGCGGTGGGCGCGAAGTGCCAGGTGGAGACGGCGTCGGTCACGCGCCGGTTCAGCTCTTCCGGCCACGGCGACCAGACGTTGCCGGTGCGCAGCCCCGCCTCCACGTGCCCCACCGGAATGCGACGGTAGAACGCCGCCAGGCTGGCGGCCAGCGTGGTGGTGGTGTCGCCATGCACGAGCACGGCATCCGGCGCATAGGCATCGAGCACGCCGTTGATGCCGCCCAGCACCGACGACGTGACATCGGACAGCGTCTGCCCCGAGCGCATCACGTTCAGGTCGAACTCGGGCACGATGTCAAACAGCTGCAACACCTGGTCGAGCATCTCGCGGTGCTGGGCGCTCACGCACACCGACGAAACGATGCCCTGCTCAGCCTGCAGCGCCTGCACCAGCGGCGCCATCTTGATGGCCTCCGGGCGCGTGCCGAATACGGTCAAGATCTTTTTCATGGTTGGCTCCCCCCCTTTTGTCCGCCTGTCTTGATGGCAGTGCGGCCTTGTGCGCGCCCGGCTGGTGCCGGACGCAGACTCGGATCAGAGCGAGGGTCATGCCATGTCTGCCGGGCCAGCGTCGCGACGCCCTTGCCGGACAGCTGCCGCGACACGCTTCGCCGAATGGCGCGCCCGCAGCGTCAAAACCGTTTCATCCGTGACACGCGGCGGCGCCGCGCGGCCTCAGAACCACAGGATGGCGCGCGCCACCACGCCCTTGGCGCGGTCCGCATGCGTGAGCGCCATGCGGAACTGCACCGTCAGGTCGAGCCAGCTCGCCGGCGCGGCGTACTTCGATTCGCGGAACCAGTAGCGGAAGTTCACGCCCGGCCCGATGCCCGCCGCCAGTTGCCGATCTGCCTTGTTGTCGTGATCGCCCGCCAGCACGATGTGCGGATACACGGTCAGCCGGTCGCTGATGGAATCGAGGCGCCAGGTATGGCCGTAGCGCGCCTCGCCGCTCACGATGAGGCGGCCGGCGTTGACGAAGTACGCGCCCTCGGCAAACACCTGCCAGGTCTGCCAGCGCGGCTTGGTGACCTGCAGGTCGATGCCCTCGTCGCTGGAGTAGCCGATGCGCAGCAGCGTGTCGTTGACGGACTGGTTGCCGATCTTGACCAGCCGCTCCGCGGTGAAGACCAGATTGGCGTCCTTGATGGGCTTGTAGCGCGCGCCGACGGAGCCCTGCGCGGTCGGCATGCCGATCGGCGCGCCGGAGCCGTCGTGCAGGTTGTCGTACCCGCGCGCGAAGACCTGCAGGATGCGGCCATCCTGATAGCCGATGCCGGGGGGCTGCCAATACACCTCCGCACCGCCTTGCAGGATGCTGCGGTTGGAGGGCAGACCGAACGCCGATGCCTGGTAGGCGGACGACAGCACGGCGCCCCACGTGCGCTGCATCTGCTCCACCTCGCGCCGGTAACCGAAGCGCCGGTCGGGCGGAAGCGGCTGGCTGCCGGTCGGATCGCCACCGCCGGCTCCGTCGTCGGCACGGTCCGCGTCCGCGTGGTCGAGGCTGGCGCGGAACAGCGAGATGGCCGTGGGGTTGTCGCCCAGGCGCTTGGCGGCGTAGGCGGCATCGGCATAGTGGGTCCAGTTGCCCTCGCCGGTGGCGAAGCCGCGCTGGAAGGCATCGAGCGCGGCGCGATCGTCGTGCGCACGCAGATGGCCGTACGCTTCGTTGAGCGCGCGCTGGCCGATCACGCGCGGATCGTTGGCGGGCAGCGCGGCGGCATCCTGCGCTGCCCCGGCATTCGTGGCCTGGGCGAACAGTGCCCGGGCATAGCCCTGGCGCACCGGATCATCCGACTGGGCGCCGGCCAGCGCGGCCGCGTGCGCCGCGCCCTCGCGGTCACCGGCCTGCAGGCGTGCCTGCGCGAGCCGGATCTGGATGTCGGGGTCGGGCTGATCCTGCAGTGGCGCGAGAGCCCGCAGCGCGGCGTCGGGATGCTTGGCGGCATAGGCGCTGTCCGACCACGCCAGGCGCAGGTTGCGCTGTTCCTGCGGGGTCCAGTCCGTGCCCTCCAGCGCCCGGGCGAAATCCTGCTCCGCGACCTCGGGCTGCTGGGCGCGCTGCGCCAGGAAGCCGTGCTGCGCGTAGACCCGTGGCTGGTCCGGAAAGCGCGCCAGCACGGCATCGGCCTGGGCGCGCGCTGCCTCCAGCTGGCCTTTGCGGGTCAGCACATCGAGCAGCAGCAGGTTGAGCTGGAGGTTGTCGGGCTGCACCCCCAGCGCCGCGCGCGCCGCCTGCTCGGCCGCATCAAGCTGGTTGGCGGCGATGGACTGGTAAGCGCGATCGGCATGGCGATAGGCATCGGGCGACAGCGGCTGCATCGCCGCCGGCTCGGCCAGCGCGCCGTGGCAGAGCGCCCAGACCGCCATCGCGATCGGCCAGCGCAGCCGCGCCGGCAAGGGGCGGAGGATGTGTCGAGCGGCGGTCATGCAACACCTCCGGCAACGTTGGGATTGGAATGCGGCGACTCCGCGCAGGGCCGACTGGCCGGCGCGGGCGCGGCATCGGCCACCACCGGCGCCGGACCGCCCGCGCCCTGGACCGCGCTTGCCAGCGCTTCCACCGCCAGCGTGGCCGAATAGGCCGACGGCCCGAACACCACCGTGGCGCGCCGGCTCGGGTCGGTCATCCATGCCAGCTCGGCCGACATCTCGTGATCGCACGCCATGAAACAGGACACCTTGCGCCCGGCTGCCCGCGCCAGCTCTTCCAGCACCTCGCCGTCGGGCAGTTCCGACACGGCAATATTGAGCGAGCCGTCCTCGCCGATGGAAAACGGCACGACATGATGGCGCACCGCCAGATCGCGCGGCAGGCAATCGACCAGCGCGCCGAGCACGACGTTGGTCAGGCTCACGCGCGGCAGGTCGGCCTGCTCGGCCAGCGCATCGGCCAGCATGTCGGGCGTCACCAGGCCCTGCTGCAGCAAGACCTGGCCGAGCCGCGTGCCGGTCTGCCGCTGGATCGCCAGGGCCTCGTCGAGCTGCGCCGGCGTCAGCGCCTCCCAGCGGATCAGCGTCTCGCCCAGGCGGCAGCGCACGCGCCCGAGTGCGTCGTTGGACAGGTAGGTGTGCTGGGTCTTGTCCCAGGCGATCGGCTTGCCGGTCATGCAGTAGATCAGGAAGATCTTCCACGCCCGGCACACCGAGAAGAAGTTGATGAAGTTGTTGACCACCAGCCTGGGCAGGCACAGCACGCCCTGCAGCGGCCCGTTCAGCCGCCCGACGAAGTACACCCGCTGCGCCAGCCGGTTGACCAGCAGGACGGCATTCACGGCCAGCACCGACTGCATCCACGGCGACGCCATCGCAAGCTGCGCGCCGTCCAGGTGCAGCCAGCCGGCGCGCCACGCCCAGGCAAGCAGCAGGTAGTTCAGCGACAGCACATACGCGATGATGGAGAACAGCGCCGTCACCACGCCCTTGCGGTCGCGGAAGAGGAAGTAGCGGGCGATCAGGTCGCCGTCCCACCCCATCTGCAGCCAGCCCTGGAAGGCGATGCCCAGGATCCAGCGCGCGCGCTGCCGATACGCGGTGCGGAAGGTGCTCGGAAAATATTCGCGGGTGGCCAGCAACTGCGGCCGCACGCCGTGCCGGTGCCCCACGCGCCAGCGCGTGCGCGGCTTGCCGCTCGCATCGGCGGCCGGCGCCGCGCTCTCGCAGATCGGAAAGCGCACGAACGCCTCGCGCATGCCCAGCTCGTGCAGGCGGAAGCTGAAGTCGTAGTCCTCCGTGAGCGTGCCGGTGTTGAACGGCGCATCGCCGCGCACCTTCATCACGGCCTCGATGGCGCGCCGGCTGTAGCACAGCGCCACGCCCGCGCCGGGCACGGTGCCGGTCAGCGCCTCGCGCGCCACCAGGTCTTTCTGGTGGGTCTCGCTGAAATCGTCCATGTAGGTGCCGGCCACCCACTCGTACCACTTGCGCTCCAGCGACAGCACGGGCAACTGCACCAGGTCCTGGTCGCCGATGAAGTAGTTGAAGTACTTCAGCTCCAGCGGGTGGATCACGTCTTCGCAGTCGTGCATGATCACGCCCGCGAAGCGGATGCCGTGCCCCGCCTCGTAGCGCACGATGGTCTGGATGAGGGTGTTCAGGCAGTCCGCCTTGCAGGTCGGGCCATCGTGCGCGACGGTGGCGCGCACCACCCGGCCGGGATAGCGGCGCACCATGCGGTCGACCTCGGTGGTGGTCTCGGCATCGTTGCGGTAGGCGCCGGCGAAGATGATGTAGCGGGTGTACTCCATCGTCGCCAGGGTGTTCTCCACCATCTTGGCGATGACGTCGTATTCCTTCCAGGCCGGCACCATGATGGCGAGGTAGCGCTCCTCGCGCTCGCGCAGCGTTTGCGCGGAAATGGTGGCGGGCAGGCGGCTCGCGCTGCGCCACAGCCAGAGCTCGCGCACCCAGTAGAAGGCATCCAGGAAGAAGTCGTCGGCGGTGCTGATGAGAATGACGAGCGCCGTCGCCACGGTCATCGTGTTGAGCAGCGCCAGGTAGGCCTCCCACACCGCGTGACTCATGACGCCTCCCGCCTACCGGCGCCCGAACGGTATGCGTGATTTCCCCCAGTCAGAGCGATGGCGCTCATGGCTTCCCCCGTTTTTGCTTGTTATGGGCACGTGGCGCAAACGCTCTGCGCCACGGCATCGGACCGCCTTCAGGGGCGATCGCTGACGATGCACGTTCTGTGGCTCGTTTCCGGGGAACGCAACGCGAGGACCGTACCAAGCGCCGCCAGGGCGCATGGTTATGCGGTGCAGCGCACGGTGGAACACCGCTCGCGGGTGAGGGACATGCGGGTTTGTTGCACGGCTGAACGCTGCGGCACCGCCGACGCGCAGGGCAGTGCGGTGCCGCGTTGCCAAGATGGCGGTTGGGTCATCCCGGCAGCGTAGAAACCCGCCCTACGAACGGCGGAGGCATGCCGGCATTCCGCGCTGGGCATTTGGGGGAGAGGCGCGGGCCGAAACAGCCCGCACGGGGAACGTGCCGACAGCCCGCCGATGCCGGCTCCGGAGGACAGCCTTGCCGGGCAAGGCTTCGCGGCAAGCGCAAGGAAACGCCCGCCGCAAAGCAAAACGGCGAGGCTCGCGCGCGAACCTCGCCGGACGGCAAGCACTACCGTAGGCACAACCTCCGCTCCGGCACGCAGGCCGAACCGGTTGCAACGCTGAAACAGCGCGGCGATGACAGCGCGGGTTTATCGCACCGTCAGGCAATACAGCACTGGAGACCGGCCGTCAGAACTGGGTCCAGTCATCCTGATCGACCGCCGCCGACAGGGCCAGCTTGCCGCCGGCCGGTTCCGCCGGCGCCGGCGCCGGCGATGATGCCGCCTTGGCAACCGGTGCCTCGGCAGCGGGTTTGCGCGGCGCACGCGCACGCACCGTTGCAGCCGGCTTGCGGACCGCCGGCCTGGCGACGGTCGCCGCCGCGGCAGGCTTGGCCGCCGCCACGGCACGCACGGCCGGCGCGGCGGCACGCACCTCGCCGCCGCCTTGCGGCAGGCGGAACGAGGCCACCGTCTCGCGCAGCAGGCGCGCCTGCTCTTCCAGCGATTGCGCGGCCGCCGCGGCCTCTTCCACCAGTGCCGCGTTCTGCTGCGTCACCTCGTCCATCTGGTTCACGGCCTGGTTGACCTGCTCGATGCCCGAGCTCTGCTCGTCCGACGCCGCGCTGATCTCGCCCATGATGTCCGTCACGCGCTTGACCGCCACCACCACTTCGTCGATCACCGTGCCGGCCTCGGCCACCAGCGTGGTGCCGTTCTCGACCCGGCCGACCGAGTCCGAGATCAGCTCCTTGATCTCCTTGGCCGCCCCCGCCGAGCGCTGCGCCAGGCTGCGCACCTCGCCCGCCACCACCGCGAAGCCACGCCCCTGCTCACCGGCCCGGGCCGCTTCCACCGCCGCGTTCAGCGCCAGGATGTTGGTCTGGAATGCAATGCCCTCGATCACGCCGATGATGTCGGCGATCTTCTTGCTGCTGTCGTTGATGCCGGCCATGGTCTCGACCACGCGGCCCACCACCTCGCCGCCCTTGACCGCGATGTCCGAAGCGTTGACCGCCAGCGTGCTCGCCTGGCGCGCGTTGTCCGCGTTCTGCTTCACGATCGAGGTCAGCTCTTCCATGCTGGAAGCCGTCTCTTCCAGCGAGCTGGCCTGCTCTTCCGTGCGCTGCGACAGATCCATGTTGCCGGCCGCGATCTGCTTGGTGGCACTGGCGATCGAATCGCTGCCGCCGCGCATCGTCTCGATGGTCCGGATCAGCCCGCGCTGCATGTCCTGCAGGCCGCGCGTGAGCGCGCCCATCTCGTCCTGGCTGGTGACGACGATCTGCTCGGTGAGGTTGCCACGCGAGATCTCACCGAAACTGCCGAGCATGCGGCTCAGCGGCACCGAGATCGCCCGGTCCAGGCCGAACGCACAGGCCACCGCCGAGAGAATCCCCACCACGATGGCACCGATGATCAGCCACAGGAAGTTCTGCGAACGCGTCACAGCCCCCTCGTAGGCAGCCTTGGCCTGTTCGGCCTGGTTGCGGTCCAGCGCATCCACGGCGGCCGACAGCGCGACGAACATCGGCGGAATCACGGTCATCACCGCCTTGTCGACGGCGGCGGCATCGTGAGCGCGCAGCGCGGTGACCAGCGGCTCGATGCCGTCGCGGAACAGGGTGGTGCGCTTGGCGTCGACGTCGGCGGCCAGGCGGGCCTCGTCGGCGCTCATCGGCAGGCCCTTGTACTGTTTCCAGGCGTCCTCGGACTTGGCGCGGTACGCGGCGGCCTTGTCGATGACGGCCGGCACATCGGCAGCATCGATATGGAACACCGCGCGGTCCAGCGTGGTCCGGATCACGGCGGCGTTCAGCTGGGCCTTGGAGACCAGCGAGGTCGAGGCGAGCTGATTGCTGTAGATCTCGCGGATGTTCGCGTCGGAGGCGCGCATGCCGATCACGCCGATGGTGCCGATGATGGCGAGCAGTGCGCCAAGCAGCACAAGGGCGGCGTTGAGTCGGAAGCGGATGGAAAGTCGGTTCAGCATGGCAGTCGGGGCGGGTTGGGTCGCTCCGACTTATATCGGCGGGCCGATCCGGTTTCTGAAGCCGGGCCGGCCGCCGCCGCCCGCCTTGCATCGGCGCGGCGGCTTGAAGTGCTCAGTACGGCACCGCCATGCCGTTTTCGATGCGTGCCCGGTCACCCACGCGCAGGCCGTTGGGGTTGCTCTGCGTGAGCGCTGTCACGGAATTGTCATTCAGGCGCAGCACCACGCGGTACGCCTGCCCGGTCGCGGTGTTGCCCTCGATGGTGTTGCCGGCCAGCGCGCCCGCCACGGCCCCGCCGATGGTGGCCACCGTATTGCCGCGCCCGCCACCGATCTGGTGTCCGACCAGCCCGCCGACCACGCCGCCCAGCACCGCGCCCACCCCGGTCGGCGTGCCCCGCACCGGCACCATCTCGATGCGGTCGACCACGCCGTAGCGGTTGTCCGCCGGCGCCTGGTAGGCCGGAGCACCGCCATAGCCACCCTGACTGCCATTGCCCGGATACGGAGAATAGTTCGGCGAGGAATACGCCGGATACGGCTGCGGCGTGTCGGGCGTGCCCGGATTGCCGTAGCCGTTGTTGTAACCACCGCTGTTGTAGCTGCTGTCGTACCCGCTGCTGTAGCCGTTGCTGTAGGGCTGGCCGCTGATGGTCGTACCGCCGTAGCCGCCGCCGTAGGCCGGGCTGCTGCCCGCCGCATAGCCTGCGCCGTACCCCGCGCCATACGCCGGATAGGGCGCGGTCACGCAGCCGGCGAGTCCGGCCGCTGCCACCGCCATCGCGGCCACCGCCGCCCATCGTCCCACCCGTCCTGTCCGGCTGTTGCGCGCCGGCTTGTCTGTCGCTTGCATGATTGATCCCGTCGTTGTAGCGAGGCGTCCGTCCGGACCGCGCGCGGAGCGTCCGCGCACCGGGCCGCCTCTTGCCGCAAAGTCTATGCCGCGCCCCGGTGCCGCCGTGCAACCAAACCCGCTCATCGGTAACGGCGTGTAACCGCATGCGCGGCAAAGCGATCGGCATGGCCGCGGACCGCCGCGCTATGATCGCTGGGCGCCGCGCGGCATCCGAAAGACGCGGCACGTTCCCGCCCCTCCTCACCATGCAACCCACGCTTCTGATCCTGATTGCCATGGCCGCCGATCATCTGGCGCGCATCGGCCAACACTTCCACGTCATCTATGCCCCCACCCGCGCTGAGCGCGACGCAGCCGTCACGCGCGATGGCCATGCCGTGCGCGTGGTGCTGACCAACGGCTCGACCGGCCTGAGCGCGCCGGAGATCGCCGCCATGCCGGCGCTGGAGCTGGCCTGCGCGCTGGGCGCCGGTTACGAAAACATCGACGTGCAGGCCGCCCGCGCGCGCGGCGTGGTGGTGGCCAACGGCGCCGGCACCAACGACGCCTGCGTGGCCGACCACGCGATCGGGCTGCTGCTCGCCACCGTGCGCGGCATCCCCAAGCTGGATCGCGCCACGCGCAACGGCATCTGGCGCGACGACATCCCGCTGCAGCCGGGCGTGTGGGGCAAGCGGCTGGGCATCGTCGGCCTGGGCACCATCGGCCTGCAGATCGCGCGGCGCGCCGCCGGCTTCGACATGCAGATCGGCTACCACAACCGCAAGCCGCGCGAAAACGTGCCCTACCGCTACTTCGATGCGATCGGGGCGATGGCCGAATGGGCGGATTTCCTGATCGTCGCCACGCCGGGCGGCGCGCAGACGCGCCACCTGGTGAACCGGGACGTGCTGGAAGCGCTGGGCCCCACCGGCTACGTGGTCAACATCGCGCGCGGCAGCGTGGTGGATACGGCGGCGCTGGAAGCCGCCATCCGCGCCGGCAGGCTGGGCGGCGCCGGGCTGGACGTGTACGAGAGCGAGCCCGCGCCGCCGGCCGGGCTGCTGGACCTGGAGCAGGTCGTGCTGACGCCGCATATTGCCGGCTGGTCGCCGGAGTCGATCGCAGCAACGGTGGACCGCTTCCTGGAGAACGCCCGCCTGCACCTGGCGGGCGAGGCGGTGGTGTCGCCGGTCTGAGCCGCGCCTCGGCCGGCCAGGGACCCTGCGGAGAGACACCCATAGTTCACGGCACGGCACCCTTCCCGCGGCAATCAAGATTGCCAATCCAGACTGGGGCGAATCCGCATTTTCTATTGCGGAACGGGGAACGATTCAATGGCCATCGCACCCTGATGCCGGCAAAGGGGTTGGCCACAGCATAGCGCTGGGCACGGCAAGCGCATGGGCAATCGAACGGGCGGAGAGGTTGCCGACAAACGGGCGCCCGCCCGGTGATGTGCGCGGCCGCGGTGGAATCGGGGAAGCGGAATGCCGTGCCCGGCGGTAGAACGCCGGTTTCGGATCCAGTGAGGCGGATTGTCGGCTGGTCATCCATGCGTCTGCACCGGTTTTCCCGCAGCCCTTCATCTTCTCGCTCGCGCCGGCGGCATTGCCGCATGCAATCACGAAAACCACGATTGCGCTTGTGCTCAACGGGAAAGCCCTTTTAGTACGCAAACGCCCGAATCTCAAGGGAGCCTCTGCATAAATCAGAAGTTTCTCAGCGAGGCTTAAGCAAATCATTGACTTCAATAATCCGCCATTCCGGAGAAGTGATGAATGCAATGCATCCCCGGAGAATCGAATGAACTTAATTTCAGTACAAATGCTTGACATTGACATTGATATTGCATCTGATGCAGTATCACGCTGCGCGCAACCCCTTAACCGGAAACGAGGATGCGCGCTCCACCTGCCCTAAATTCATTTTCGTTAAAAATGAGCATCAATATGACGATTTCCTTGAAAAACATAACGATAAATCATGAATTGACCGCTAGCGAGGTCGAGCCGATCGCAGCCAACGTCAAATATGCGCAGCGTAACGACGTCGAGGTAGAGCCGACTGTAGCCAACGTGAAGTACGCACAGCGCAATGACGTCGAGGTAGAGCCGGTGATGGCCAACGTCAAGTATGCGCAGCGCAACGATGAAGAAGCAATGGCTGTCGCCGAGGCTGCCTGAAAGGCGCGGTAATGCGCATGCATTGCCGAATCCGCTTCTTGAGCAAGGGGCTTTGGCCTCTTGCTCACTTATCCATGTTTCTCTGAACGGAGAATCGAATATGGCCGCATTGTTGTCGCCGCAATTTGCGAAAGAATCATGGGGTAAGCAAGCGACAGAGCTGGCCATATCGCAGATCCCATTCAACGATCAAGATGTGCTGGGGGCGCTCAAGGAATATGCGATGTGCGCGAACGACCTTCGATCCCGCAACGCTCAGTCCGAAGCCATCACCGTTTTCAATGGAAAACGCACGTCAGCGCCGCGCCCTGATTTTCTTGCGCTTCCCACTGATAACACACTCGACGATTATGTATCGAGAATTGGGCGCCTTGCTGGCAACGACGAGTGGGCGGTCATGTACTATGGGCTTCATGCGGCAAGCCCCAACATCTGGGATGTCGCCAAAGCTTTTTCCGACCAGCTCGCCTTGTCAATAGGCTATCGTCCTGGTGGCCGCGTCGATATTGATTGCTTTATCGGGCGATATTCATCCACCTATGTTGGGATCCATGCGGATCATGCGCATAACTTCGGGTTCACCTTGCGCGATGGAAAAACGATGTTCACCTGGCCCGGAACCCGGTCGGATCTCGTTGGCGTGCGATTTCCAGACTATGAATCATTCAAGTCCGAAGGCATTCCACTTGAGAACAAAACGAATCGAGTCACCTATTTCCCTGAGGACTGGCTTCACGTTGCCGAAACAAAATCCGATGTCTCGATCAACGTGAATATCGCTTTTTGGGAAACCGGCAACGATTCTCAGCAAAACGCGAACTACGTGAAGGGCCTGCTCCAGGCGCCCAATCGTACCCGCCATGACGTGCGTTCCTCAGGCATCGCGAGCCTGAACCCCGATGATGCGCTGCTGCTTTCATCCCTGAAGGCCCTGCTTGACGGCGCGTCTCTGAAAAGACGCATGATGATTTCTCAGCTCATCTCGGACACCAGCAGCCGCTTGAATGTCGGCCGTCCAATCGTCGAAGTCGAAGCACTGGACGATGTCATCGCCCTCAACGCCGTCAGCACCCTGCAATGGATACCGGTGTTGCAGGAGGGAGAGGTCCTGGTCGCGGCCAACGGCCACTGCGGCAGCTTCAGATACAGCCGCGCATTGCACGACTTTCTGAATTGCCTGTCCGCCGGTCAGCCAGTGAACATTTCGGATCGATCGAGCGGGAAAGACAAGCTGCTTAACGATGATCTCCTGAGTGTTGCCGCATCGCTGGCGCGGTGGGGAGCGCTTTGATGGGCATCAGAGGCCGATGGGCGCTCGTTTTTATTGGCATCTCCCTGTCGCTTGGCAGCTTCGCCGATGAAGCGGCTCAAGTGACCTTTGCCCTGAGGCTGGCGGACCACACTTCCTCGGTATCGATATTGCTCGCCGCCGGCCTCATCGGAGGCATGCTTTCCGGCCCGATCGCACCCATGATCCTCCAGCGGATCGGGCCTCGCAAAGCGATTCCCGCGGTATTTCTCCTTCAGTCGATTCTGATCGCGGTCGCGTCCTTGGCCAATCAGTTCTGGAGTTACGTCGTCGTTTCACTGGCGCTCGGATCCACGGGGTCCCTTCAGTGGGGGGCCATCATGGTCGCCATTCCAAGCTACACAAACGACGAGCGGTACATCGATCGTGTCAACCGGATCACGCAATCGGTGCGGAACATGGGTTACGTGGGCGGCCCGGCTCTCGGCGGACTGCTGTACGGCATGGCCGGGCGTTCACGGGGGCTGTTGCTGCTGGCATTGTTGGTGTTGGTCGCCGCGCCTGTCACCGCGCTATGTTTCAAGGTGCTGGATTCTTTCAGCCAGAAATCCGATCAGACGCCCACGCAAGAAAAGCAGAAGGGCCGATTCGACCTGCCCGATCTCTTTCGCACAGCCGGCGTCATCCGTGCGGTCGCTCCGTTGCTGATGACCGTCGTGCTGACATCCACGCTCAATGTGCTGTTGATCTTTCGAGTTCGCACCGAGCTGCAGTTCAGTGCCGAGATCTACGGATTCGTTATCAGCGCGTTGAGTGTGGGGCTGATCGTCGGTCCCGTGGTTTTTTCCGGGATGTTGGCGCGGTTCGGCGACGCCGCCGGCGCCTCCATTGCCGCCAGTATCATCGGCTTCGGCATTTTATGGCTCGCGTTGAGCGACGCGGCATGGATCATCATGTGCGCGACGTTTCTGATTGGATCGGCAAACGGCATCCAGAACGCGCTCACCGCAAGTTTCATGATGAAGGCAATCGATCCGCAGCGGCGCGTCAACCTGATGCCGGCCTACATATTTTGCATCCAGACTTCGGTATTTCTCGGCTTCCTGAGCGCCGGCATGGTCAGTACGGCGCACGTAAGCATGGCGCTCGTGGCTGTTGGCGTCGCAACGGCGATCATCGGTGCATGCGGCTTCGCGTTGAATGTCAAAAACCGACCAAGCATGATTACAAAAGGAGCTTGATGATGAGTGGCATAGGACGCTTCGGATCGAAGCCAGGCGATACGAAATCAATCAAGCTGCAAGCCCCTTTGGATCGCATCGTGGCATCGGGCATCGCGGATCTCAGAGTCAGCCACTACTACTTCGACGAGCCGCTATTCGACGAGTATGAATTGACGACAGTCCGTGCGACATGGGATTTTTCCGCCGCGGAATCCATTGTCCGGGATGGGCACAATATTCTCGATCTGGGCTGCGGCGATGGTCGGCTGCTACTGCACCTCGCCGAGAAATTTTCGCTGAAGGAAAGCTTTGGCATCGACATCTCCCCCGTCGCCATCGATCGCTTCAATGCGTCCATCCATCACAGCCACGTTCACGCGCTCCAGGGCGACATATTTGATCTGCCGGCACCGATCACACAACGACGCTTCGACGTCGTCACGTTTGGCGATGCGACCGTCAATTTCATTCTGGACGACGATAAGCTCGAAGTGCTGTTGCGTAGCGCGAAGGCGCAACTGCGCGACGCCGGATCGAGGATCATGGTCGCCGTCTTCGGTGACGGAACACCCGAGCGTCTTTCGTTCATGGACAAGCGATGCACGGTGGTGCCATTTCGGCGGAGCAACGGGGAAGCCGCGCTCATCTGGTGGGCCTACAAATACGACAGCGACAAGCTGATCATGCATCGATCGGTCTTTGCGCAATCGGGACGGAATGAAAACGGGAATATCGAAGGAGTCGTATGCGATCTTCGAGACCGGATGTGGACGCCGTCGGCACTCGTCCCCATCGCGGAGGCCAGCGGCCTCACGGTCGACAAAGTGATCGCATCCGAAGTGCAAGACGGGACCGCCGTGGGCATGGCGACGGCAATCGTCATATTGAAATCGGCTTGAACCACCATGAGAACCGATCCGATCCGACCAAATTTTTATCAAGGCACGGGGGGATATGCCTGGCAGCTCGCCGAATATCTCCAGGGCGACCAGGCCGACGGCAATGGCAGCTACACGCTGAGCAAGTCAATGCCACCGGCATTGCGGAACCCGCTCGCAACCTGTCCTGAATTCCTGGCTCCAGACAGCTCGGTCAGATGGTCCAAGTCAGCGCGCATTACCCGCAATACGCCTCGGCTTGTCGGTGCGCGGGGGATTCGATCATCGCTTGTCGTGGTTGAAAGCGCGCAGGCGTTTGGCGGGTTTCGCCATGAAGACGTTCAGGCGCTCGCGGAAGGGACAACCGTGGGCGCGTTGCCGGGTATGGAAATCAATGGCGTGATGCATGAGGCGGGCACGCTATTGGTCGCGCTATATCGACATGGGTTCATCGAGACTGACCAGGCGTTCCCGGCATCGCCTCCGGTCCGCTACATGATCGAACCCACCTGCATCGTTGCCGACGCCCCCGGGATCGGCCGCGTAGCCATCAACCAGCTTAACGGTCGAACCATTCGATTGAGCGAAGCTTCTCAAGGCATCTTCTCCCCGGACAAGCTTTTGAACGAGATACCGGAATCACTGCACCCGAACATCGTCCACTTTGTGGAGGCCGGCATGTTGCGATTGATTTCTGGAGGGAACGCCCGTGCACATGATTAGACCCGGAATGGGTACCGAGAACAGCGCCAGTCTGATCTCGGCACTCATCCGCATGACCCGCCCCGCAACAGTCGTCGAGATAGGTGCCGGCGACAGCACGATTTTCATCGCGAAGGCGCTCCAGCAGGCGCGGCAGGATTGGCAACACGACAAGGATTTACTGGATACCTCGACATGGCAGGAGCGCAGCGCGCTTCTGGATCCGACCGGAATTCCCGATCGCTATCAACCCAGGCTGATCACCATTGACGACTTCACAGCCGAAGGCTCCTCAGCCGAAGAAGCATGGAATGCATTGAAGGATCACGATGTCGACACGGGCCTCGTTACATTCGTCAAAAGCAACTTCTACGCACTCGACGAAGCCACCATCGCGTCATGGGGAGCGATCGACATCGCGTGGATCGATGCGGGCACGCCGGCCGACGATGTCCGCTTCGTCGCGGCGCTTTGGGAACATGTCGCGCCTGGCGGATACCTGTGCCTGCACGAGCCAACCATGTTGACCACCGTCAGTATGGAGGGCGCACAACGTGTTCGCAGAGTCAGAACGCCGATCTGGGAAGAGCTGTTTCGCAGGCTGGACGATTCATTCGAGCTGATCACACTGCCGGAGTTGCACAAATACCGCCAGAGTGGCTTGGGTATCGTCCGCAAGCGTCAACAAAATGAACGCGTGCTCCGTTCGCAGCCGCTGCAGTCCGAGCTTGTCGAACTGGGAGACATTCCAATTCGCAGCAGCTATTTGCCGATTGGCGAGGAGGCGTTGAAGCGGCGTCTTCGCAAAGACGCCATCCTTGCCGCGATGACGTCGCGCGAAACGCGCTCCGTTTATGCTGCGATCGTCCTCGGCGTCAATCGCCTTGCCGATATCGTGGAGAGCGTCGGCATCGATGCGAAGGCCGTCAGCAAAATCGTGACCCGGTTGCTGAGCATCGGCCTGATTCAGCGAGATGCGCGTGGATTTTCGGATGTCGGCACAGTGTGGGAAGAGATTGCCGATCGACAGCATCGCAGCGCTGAAGATTTGAGCGATCGGCAACTGGAAACGGATCTCACCATCGAAAAGATCGCGACGGCTTTCGCCCCGGATGCCCACTACACCGAATCGGAGATATCCAAGATCTGTCAGTTGTTCACAACCGATTACGCCCGGCTGAGGCGATATCTTGTCGATCGCGGTGTGCTGCAACGTCAAAATAACGTATATCGACGGGTTCTGTCGCCATAAGGCGGACGGTATTCAACTGATTGCCAGTGTTTGGGAGTCGCCCGAATTTGTCTGCGAGTCGCACCGGGAGTGGACTTCCAGCCAGACCTCATTGCGCCGCCCCTCAGGTGGCCCGATAACGCCGCCCGCTGGCACCAGCGCCTTCGCCAGTCCAATGCCGAGCGCGTCCTGCAGAATGAGCCGGCCGAGCACCACGAGCACGAAGCGCAGCAGCATCGGCCCCCCCGGACTTTGAGGCTCGACCGCTTCGCGTTCAGGCCGATCGAAGCAAAGCACGCGAGCATCAGCGGGGTTTGCTTCGACGTGTCGAAGCGCACTTCCAGACCGCTTCGCCGCGCAATGTGGTCAGCGCGAGCGCAACAGCAAGGCCTCCGACAACGGCGCGGGCTGACCGGCTGCCCACCGCTGCCGGCCGCCCGTCACATATACTGCGCGCTACCTTTTCCCGTTTGCCGGAGACATCCGATGCCTGACCCGACGTACGACAACCAGAACATCTTCGCCAAGATCCTGCGCGGCGAGGCGCCTTGCATCAAGGTCTACGAAGACGAGCACACGCTGGCGTTCATGGACATCATGCCGCAGGCCGACGGCCACGTGCTGGTGCTGCCCAAGGAAGGCGCGGCCGAGCTGTTCGATCTGTCCGACGATGCCGCCGCCGCCGCCATCCGCACCACGCGCAAGCTGGCCCGGGCCGTGCGCCGCGCCTTCACGCCGCCCGGCATCGCCGTGTTCCAGCTCAACGGCAGCGCCGCCGGCCAGACCGTGCCGCACGTGCACTTCCACGTGCTGCCGCGCTACACCGACACGCCGCTGCAGCCGCACGCCCGCGTCCAGGCCGACACCGACCGGCTCAAGGCCCAGGCCGAGCAGATCATCGCGGCACTGCGGGCCGACTGACGCCGCCTACCGCACGGCGGACGCCGCAGCCGCGTCCGCCGGCGCCGCCACACCATCGCGACTGTCACGGCTGTCACGGCGGTAAGCCAGCCGGTACAGCACCGGCAGCACCAGCAGCGTCAGCGCCGTCGACGACAGGATCCCGCCGATCACCACCGTCGCCAGCGGACGCTGCACCTCGGCGCCGGTCCCGGTGGCCAGCGCCATCGGCACGAAGCCGAGCGAGGCAACCAGCGCCGTCATCAGCACCGGGCGCAGGCGCGTCAGCGCCCCTTCCCTCACCGCCGCGTCGACCGGCTTGCCGTCTTCGCGCAGGCTGCGGATGAAGCTCAGCATCACCAGCCCGTTGAGCACCGCCACACCCGACAGCGCGATGAAGCCCACCGCCGCCGAGATCGACAGCGGAATGCCGCGCAGCGCCAGCGCCACGACGCCGCCGCTGAGCGCGAACGGAATGCCCGAGAACACCAGCAGGCCGTCCTTCAGGTTGCCGAACATCATGAACAGCAGCGTGAACACCAACGCGAGCGCCAGCGGCACCACCACCTGCAGCCGTTCGGTGGCCGACTGCAGCTGCTCGAACTGGCCGCCCCACGCCATCCAGTAGCCGGCCGGCAGGCGGATCTGCGCATCAAGCGCGCGCTGCGCTTCCTGCACGAACGAGGCGATGTCGCGCCCGCGCACGTTGGCGCTGACCACGATGCGGCGCTTGCCGTCTTCACGGCTGACCTGGTTCGGGCCGGTCACCTCGTGCAGCGTGGCGACCTCCGACAGCGGCACGTAGCCCTGGCCGTTGGGCAGCGCGAGCGGCAGGCGGCCCAGCGCGGCCGGATCGCTGCGCGCCGCTTCCGGCAGGCGCACGACGATGCCGAAGCGCCGGTCCCCCTGGAATACCGTGCCCGCGCCCTTGCCGCCGATGGCGGCGGAGACCGTGTCCTGGATCGCGCCGATGGCCAGCCCGTAGCGCGCCGCCTTCTCGCGATCGATGTCGATGTTGAGGAACGGCAGGCCGCCGGTCTGCTCGATCTTCACCTCGGCCGCACCCGCGAGCCGGCCGAGCTGGGCGGCGATGGCCTGGGCCTGCTTCTCCAGCACGGCCATGTCGTCGCCGAACAGCTTGACGGCCACGTCGCTGCGCACGCCCGAGATCAGCTCGTTGAAGCGCAGCTGGATCGGCTGCGAGAACTCGTAGGCATTGCCCGGCAGCGTCTCCACCGTGGCGCGGATGTCGGCCAGCAGCTGGTCGCGGTCGCGCCGCGTGCCGTCGGGCCCGGCCGGCCAGTCCTGCTCGGGGCGCAGCATGATGTAGCCGTCGGAGATGCTGGGCGGCATCACGTCGGTAGCGATCTCGGCGGTGCCGGTGCGGGCGAACACGCGCGCGATCTCGGGAAACTTCGCCTTGAGCGTGCGCTCGATCTGCATCTGCATCTCGAGCGACTGCGCCAGGCCCGTGCCGGGCACCCGCATGGCCTGGATGGAGAAGTCGCCTTCGTTCAGGTTGGGCACGAACTCGGCCCCCAGGCGCAGGGCCGCGACCAGCGAGACGCTCACCGCCACCGCGGCAAAGGTCAGCACCACGGCGGGTGCGGCCAGCGCACGCTCCAGCAGCGGCGCGTACATCCGGCGCGCCCAGCCCATCAGGCGGTTCTCCTTCTCCGCCACGCGCTCGCCCATGCCCAGCGCCACCGCCGCCGGCACGAAGGTGATCGACAGCACCATGGCCGCGGCCAGCGCCAGCACCACCGTGATCGCCATCGGATGGAACATCTTCCCTTCCACGCCCGACAGCGCAAAGATCGGCAGGTAGACCACCATGATGATGAGCTGGCCGTACAGCAGCGGCCGGCGCGCCTCGCGGGCGGCCTGGAAGACCTCTTCGAAGCGCTCGGCGCGCGTGAGCGGCCGGCCGAGCGCGTGCTGCGCATGCGCCAGCCGGCGCACGCAGTTCTCGACGATCACCACCGCGCCGTCGACGATGATGCCGAAGTCCAGCGCGCCCAGGCTCATCAGGTTGGCGCTGACCTTGGCCGACACCATGCCGCTGAAGGTCATCAGCATCGACAGCGGAATCACCAGCGCCGTCAGCACCGCCGCGCGCAGGTTGCCGAGGAAGAGGAACAGCACCGCCATCACCAGGATCGCGCCCTCCAGCAGGTTCTTCTTGACGGTGGCGATGGCCTTGTCGACCAGCACGGTGCGGTCGTAGACCGTTTCCACGCGCACGCCGGCCGGCAGCGTGCGGCGGATCTCCCGCATGCGCTTGTCCACCGCCTGCGCGACGGTGCGGCTGTTCTCCCCCATCAGCAGGACGGCCGTGCCGAGCACGACTTCGCGGCCGTTGCTGGTGGCCGCGCCGGTGCGCAACTCGCTGCCGCTTTCGATGGCGGCGACGTCGCGCAGGCGCACCGGCGTGCCGTTGGGGCTGGCGATGACCACGTTGCCGATGTCGGCCGCGTCGCGCAGCTGGCCGGGCGCGCGCACCAGGTACTGCTCGCCCCTGCGCTCGATGTAGCCCGCGCCGACATTCGCGTTGTTGCGCTCGAGCGCGGTCACGATATCGGCCAGCGTCAGCTTGTACGAGGCCAGCCGCTCCGGGCTGGTCGCGACCAGGAATTCGCGGGCAAAGCCGCCGATGGTGTTGACCTCCGTCACGCCCGGCACGTTGCGGATCTGCGGGCGGATCACCCAGTCCTGCAGCTCGCGCAGGTCTGCGGGCGTGTAGGCGGCGCCGTCGGGCTTGCGCGCGCCGGCGTCGGCTTCGACGGTCCACAGGTAGATCTCGCCCAGGCCGGTGGAGACCGGCCCCATGCCCGGCGAGATGCCGTCGGGCAGTTGCTCCTTGGCGGCCTGCAGGCGCTCGCTCACCAGTTGGCGGGCGAAGTAGATGTCGGTGCCCTCCTTGAAGATCACCGTCACCTGCGACAGACCGTAGCGCGACAGCGAGCGCGTCTGCTCCAGCTTCGGCAGGCCCGCCATCGCCGTCTCCAGCGGATAGGTGATGCGCTGCTCGGTCTCCAGCGGCGAGTAGCCCGGCGCCGGCGTGTTGATCTGCACCTGCACATTGGTGATGTCGGGCACCGCATCGATGGACAAGCGCGTATAGCTATAGACGCCATACGCCGCGGCGCCCAGCACGGCCAGCAGCACCAGCCAGCGCTGAGCGATCACAGCGCGCAACAGACGTTCGAACATGGCGCCTCCGTCAGTGGCCGTGGTCGGCGGACTTGCCGGCTTCGGCCTTCAGCACGTAGCTGTTGGCGGCGGCATAGCGGGTGCCGGCGGGCAGGCCGTCGAGGATTTCCGTCCAGGTGCCGTCGGAGCGGCCGGTCTTGACGGGGCGCACTTCGAAGCCGGCCGGCACGGGCACGAACACCGAGGGCTTCTCGTCGACGGTCTGCACGGCATCGGCGCGCACGGCCACCGGCACCGGCACCCGGCCCGACTCCACCGATACGCTGACGAACATGCCCGGGCGCCACGCGCGCTTGGGGTTGTCGAGCGTGACGCGGGCGGGCGCGCTGCGCGTCTGCTCGCCCAGCAGCGCGCCGACGTACGAGACCTTGCCCTGCACCGCCGTGCCGGTGGCCGTGGCGCGCACCGTGGCCGTGGCGTGCGTGGTCACCGCCTCCAGGTCCTTGGCCGTGACGGCAAAGTCCGCCCACACGGTACGCAGATCGGCAATGGTGAACACCGCGGCTTCCGCCTGCACCGCCTCGCCTTGCGACAGGTGCCGCGCAACCACCACGCCATCGAACGGCGCACGCAGCTCGAAGCGGTTGAGTGCCGTCCCGGCCGGCGCCGCGCCGATGGCGGCGAGCTTCTGGCGCGCGTTGTCCGCGGCGATGCGCGCTTCCTGCAGCGCGGTGCGCGCCTGCTGGTAGTCCTGCGCCGCGGCGATGCCCTGCTCCCACAGGCGCTTTTCGCGCGCGTGCGCTTCCTGCGCAAGCGCCAGGCGCTGCTGCGCGGCCTGCAGTTCGCTGCGCTGGTCCGACAGCGCCGGACTCGACAGCACCGCCAGCAGCTGCCCGCGCGTGACCGGCTGGCCCAGCTCCACCGCCACCTGCTCGGCCACGCCCGCCACGCGCGGCACCACGTGGGCCGTGCGGTCGTCGTTCAGGCGGATCTCGCCGGGCAGGACCACCTCCGTGCGCAATTGCGCCGCCCCCGCCGTCTCCACGCCGATGGCCGCGTTGGCGATGGCTTCGGCGGTCATGGCGATGGTCTCGGCGTGCGGCGCCTCGGCGGCTTCGGCCTTCGGCGCCTGCGCGTGCTCAGCGTGCGAGGCCGGCTGCTCGGCCTCACTTTCGGCATGGGCCGCCTGGCGCGCGCCCATACCCCACCACAGTGCCGCGCCGGCCAGCGCGCCCAACGCGACGATCAGTGCGATCGCGCGCCGTTGTTGTCGAGGAAGTGTCATGTCGGAAAAAAAAAAGAAAACGCGCCGGACTACCGGCCAAGGATGCGATCGATGCCCGCCGCCGCCTGGTGCGCGCGCGACAGCGCCGCCAGGTACTGCGCGCGCGCCTGGAACAGCGTGCGCTGGGCGTCCAGCACATCGAGGAAATTGAACTTGCCGGCTTCGAAGCCGATGCGCGCGGCGTCATAGGCACGCCCGGCGCCGGGCAGCACGTCCTGCCGCAATGCGCCGACCGCCTGGCGCGCGGCCTCCAGCCGGGCGACGTCCTGCGACAGCGCGGCCGCCTGTTCCAGCTGCAGCGCGCGGTAGTCTTCGGCGGCCTTGTCGGCCAGGCGCTGCGCCTCCAGCAGGCTGCCCTGGTTGCGGTCGAACAGCGGCAGCGGCACGGCGATGCCCACCACGGCCATGTTGGCGTTCGCGCCGCTGTCGCGCTTGGCGCCGACGCTGAGCGTCACGTCCGGCACGCGCTTGCTGCGCTCCACGTTGACCAGGGCCTGGCGGTGCTCGATCTCCAGGCGCGCGCGCAGCGCACGCGGCGTGGAAGCCAGCGCCACGGGCTCCGCTGCCGTGGCAGCGGCCAGCACGCGGTGCGCCTCGGGCGGTACGGCGGGCAGGGTCTCCGCGCTGCCGTCGGCCTCGGGCACCGCCACGGCGCCGCCCCAGAATGCCGACAGCGCCCGCTGGGCCACCAGCAGATCGGCCTGCGCATCGCGCAGTTCGATCGCCGCACCGGCACGCGCCACCGCCGCCTTGGTCTGCTCGACCGGCGACACCTTGCCGGCCTGCACGCGCCGCACGGCGGCCGCCTCGGCCTGCGCGGCAAGCGCGTCGGATGCCTGCGCCAGCCGCAGACGCTCCTGGGCAATGGACAGCTCGAAGAAGGCGCGCGTGACATCGGCGCGCAGCTCGGCCGCGAGCACGGCGGCATCCTGGCCGGCGGCGGCGCGCGCCAGCTCCGCCGCGCGCGTGCGCGCAGCGCGCTTGCCGCCGAGCTCGAGCGGGATATTCAGTTGCGCCGTCATGGTGGCGCGGTCGCGGCGCACGTCCTCGGTGAGGAATGCCGCCTCGGGATTGCGCAGGCGGCTCGCCTGGTCGACGGCGCCTTCGCTGGCACGCACCGCATAGCCTGCGGCGGCCAGCGCGGGATGCGTCGCCAGCGCGCGGTCGATGGCCTGCTGCAATGTCATGCGCTCATGCGCGGCCCCCGGCACCGACGCCGGCGCGGATTGCGCAGCCGGCGCGGCCGTATCGGAGGTGGCTGCTGCCTCCCCGGCGGGCGCGGCCGCCAGCCCGGACCGGACCAGCAGCGCGCACGACAGGGCTACCGCAGCCCGGATACATGGATGCGTCACCACACGCCTCAGGCGGCTTGCGCGCCATCGGTGTACGGATCGCGATCGCGCGGCGCGCTGGAGCGGCTCATGCCGCCGTCGCTATACGGATCGCGCGGCCCCACGCTCGCCTGCAGCGTGGCTTCGGCCTGCGCGCCGCCGTCCGTATAGGGATCGCGGGTACCACGCGCGCCGTCCGTGTAGGGATCGCGTGCGCCGTGCGCCTGCAGCGGAGACAGCGCTTGTTCCGAAACCGAAGCGGCCGTGGCGGCACCGCACGCGAGGAATGCCGCGGCGGCAGCCAGCGGCAACAGGCAATTGCGTCGAACAGACATGTTGATCTCCTTTGAAAGCACGACACCTGTGTGTCGATGCGTGCAGTCTAGGGAGCGGCCCGCCACGCCAGCATGACCCCAACATGACAAAGTTGTCATCCTCTGCCGGGCCGGACACCCCGCCGATTCAGGCAGACAAAGGCACGGTCCCGCCATGCCGATGCGCCGGCCGATGGGAAGATGACAATCCCGTCATGTTGGCCCATGCCGCATCCGATCGTGGCACCATTGGCCACCACACAGAGGGCGCGCGGCCCCGTTTTATCATCATGCGACTGCTCATCGTCGAAGACGAGCCCAAGGCGGGCGACTATCTCCTGAAGGGCCTGACGGAATCCGGCTTCGTGGCCGACCTCGCCCGCTCCGGCCCCGATGGCCTCTACCAGGCCATGGAACACGACTACGACCTGATCGTGCTCGACGTCATGCTGCCCGGCATGGACGGCTGGCAAGTCATCCGCGAACTGCGCCGCCGCAAGACCACGCCGGTGCTCTTCCTCACCGCCCGCGACGAGCTGTCCGACCGCCTGAAGGGCCTGGAGCTGGGCGCCGACGATTACCTCGTCAAGCCCTTCGCCTTTGCCGAGCTGGTGGCGCGCGTGCACACCATCCTGCGGCGCGGGCCGATGCGCGAGAGCGAGGTCCTCGAAATCGCCGACCTGACCATCGACACCATCAAGCGCCGCGTCACGCGCGCCGGCCGCAGGATCGACCTGACCGCCAAGGAATACGCGCTGCTGCACCTGCTGGCGCGCCGCACGGGCGAGGTGCTGTCGCGCTCGCTGATCTCCTCGCAGGTGTGGGACGTGAACTTCGACAGCAACACCAACGTGGTCGACGTCGCCATCCGCCGCCTGCGCGCCAAGGTGGACGACCCGTTCGAACACAAACTGATCCACACGCTGCGCGGCATGGGCTACGTGCTGGACACGGTGGCCCGATGATGCGCTGGCCCGCGTCCCTCGCCGCACGGCTGGTGCTGGCGTTCGTCCTGGTCGCCGGCGTCATGCTGACCGGTGCCGGCACCTATCTGTACTACGCGCTCAACGCCCAGCTGCGCGCCACCGACGACGCCATGCTGCTCGGCAAGATCGTGCAGCTGCGCCACTGCGCCAAGGACACGCAGTCCATCGATGACATCGTGCGCGACGCACGTCGCTATACCGAGGTGGTGTCGGGCCACGAGGGACTGATCCTGCGTGTCATCGGGCCGGACGGCCGCACGCTGGTGGAGGCCAACCCCGAGGGCGAGCCGGTCGCCGCGCCGGCAGCAGTGCCGCCCGACGTGCTGGCATCGGAATCGGCCCTGCATACGTGGTGGTCGCGCACCGGCATTGCATCGCGCGCGATCGCCGCGCAGGCCAGGCTCGGCAATCACCGCGATACGGTGACGGTGCTGGTGGCCCAGGACGGCGACAGCCGCGCCGCGCTGATGGCGAGCTACCGGCGGCATATCTTCCTGGCGGTCATCGCGGGCGTGGCCGCGGTGGCGCTGCTGAGCCTGTGGCTGGTGCGCAGCACTCTGAAGGGGCTCGCGCGCATCGGGCGGCAGGCGGCTTCCGTGGTCCCCAGCCAGCTGGATACGCGCCTGACGCTGGAGGGCGCGCCGCGCGAGCTGTCCGACCTGCTGGCCGCGCTCAATGCCATGCTCACGCGGCTGCAGGACGGCTTCGCGCGGCTGTCGCAGTTTTCCGCCGACCTGGCCCACGATTTCCGCACGCCGCTGGCCAACCTGATCGGCCAGACCGAGGTGACGCTCGCGCATCCGCGTCCGGCCGGGGAGTACCGGGCGGTGCTGGAATCCAGCCTGGAGGAATATGCGCGGCTCTCGCGCATGATCGAGGACATGCTGTTCCTGGCCCGCGCCGACCACGCGCGCGTGGCGCTGTCGGTCGCGCCGCTCGATGCGCGCCACGAGATCCAGGTGCTGGTGGATTACTTCGAAGCGGTGGCCGCCGACCGCGACATCACCATCCAGGTCTGCGGCAACGGCCGCGTGCGCGCCGACCTCACGCTGCTGCGCCGCGCGATCAACAACCTGCTCGACAACGCCCTGCGGCACACGCCCGGCGGCGCGCGGATCGACGTCGCCGTCCAGGTGCTGCCGCACAGCACAGCCATCGCCGTGCGCAATCCGGGGCCCGGCATTCCGGCGGCGAGCCTGCCGCTGCTGTTCGACCGCTTCTATCGCGGCGACCCGGCGCGCGCCAACTCCGAGCGCTCGGCCGGCCTGGGGCTGGCCATCGTGCAGACCATCATGGACCTGCACGGCGGCACCGCGCAGGCCAGCAGCCCGCCGGGCGGGCTCACCGAATTCCGGCTGATCTTCCCGGCGTAGCCCCCCCCTTTTCGCATCGATGCGGCTCGCCTGCGGCAATGCACGGGCCGGCCCTTGCCGATGCGGTCCCGGCCCGGGCGCCGCGCGCGGGCCGGCCGAGGCATCGCGGCGCCCGGCCTCAGGCTCCGGCGTCGGCCGCCTGGTGGATCAGCCGGTGGTAGAAGCGGATCAACTCCACCAGGTTCGCCTCCGAGATGCGCTCGTTCGTGCCGTGGAAGCGCGCCAGGTCTTCCGGCCGGGCGCGCACCGGCGAGAAGCGGAATACGTGGTCGCTGATGCCGATCATGTGCCGCGAATCGGTCGCGCCCACCATCAGCCCCGGCGCCACCACGGTCCCCGGGAACACCTCGCGCACCGTCCTGCCGATGAGCTGATAGGACGCCGATTGCGTCGGCGAAACGGGCGCGGCCTCGCTCACGCCGGGCAGCGCGGCCAGCTCGAAATGCCCCTTGGGCACGGCGGACCGCACCGCCTGCTCGACGTGCGCGATCACGGACGAGGCACTGTCGCCGGGCAGCAGGCGGAAGTTGACCGTTGCCTCGGCGCGGCCGGGCAGGACGTTGTCCTTGTTGCCGGCCTGGACGATGGTCAGCGCGGTGGTGGTCTGCAGCACGGCGTTGGTGCTCGGCGACGCCTGCAGCTGCTTGCGCACCAGCGGCTCGAACAGCCACAGGTTGGACAGCGCGACACGGTTCAGGCCGCGCATCTCCGGCGCCAGCGTCTCGAACATCTCGCGGGTCACGCCGCGGATGCCGGCGGGCAGCTGCTGGTCGTCGAGGTGCTTGAGGGCGGCGCTCATCATGGCGATCGCGCTCTCGCCCGGCGCCGGCGGCATCGACGAATGGCCGGGCGTCGCGGACAACTTCAATGCCACAGACAGGAAGCCCTTCTCGGTGACGCCGATCAGCGCGGCCGGCTTGGTCAGCCCCGGCACCACGCCCTCGGTGATCAGCAACCCCTCGTCGATCACGAAGGCGAGCTGCTCGCCGCGCGATTTCAGCAGCGCAGCAATTCGCGCCGCGCCGCGCTCGCCGCCGACCTCCTCGTCGGCACCGAAGGCGAAGTGGATGGTGCGGCGGGGGCGGAAGCCGCTCGCCGCCAGCAATTCGGCGGCTTCCATCTGGGCGATCAGGTTGCCCTTGTCGTCCCATGCGCCGCGGCCCCACACCATGCCGTCCTTCACCACGCCGGCAAAGGGCGGCTCGGTCCAGTCGCCCTCCGTGCCGGGCGCGACCGGCACCACGTCCTGGTGCGCCATCAGCAGGATCGGCTTGAGCGACGGATCCGAGCCCTTCCACGTATAGAGCAGGCTGAAATCGCCCACCGGCTCGCGCTGCATGGCTGCATGCGCCTTGGGGTAGCGCGCGGCGAGCAGCGCGTGCAGCTGGCGGAACTGATCGGCGTTTTGCTGCGCGTCCGTGAAGCTGGAAATCGTGCGGGCACGAATGGCCTCGCCCAGGCGCGCGGCAGCGGCGGCCCCATCGACCGCCAGCGGCGCGGCGGCCGGCACGTCGAGCTGGCGCGAATCATGGCGCCACGTATTGAATGCGATGCATACCGCGAGCACCACCAGCCCGACGACCAGCACAAGCAGCAAGCGGCCGGCGGCCCGCCGGATCACGGCGCCACGGCCGCTGAAAGGTGCATCCATCTGTGAGTCCTCTCCTGCGAAAACATCCATGCCATGTGTCGCGCACCGCATGTCGATGCGCGTATCCGCGCGGGTTCGGCACGCCGCGCGCCCCGTCCATGCGGCAGCATACCGGCCTCCGAAGACGCCAAGACCGGCCGGCCACCGACCCACACCGCGCGGATGGGCTCGACACCCGCTGCGAGAACCGGCGCCCCCCGATGGGAAGGCTCCGCTCCGGCCATGTCGACGTCGTGAGCATCATGGAAATGGAATCGCCCGAGTGCAAGCACCTCGGCGCGTGCCCACGCCGGATTGGCCGTGGATTGAGGAAAATTGAAGCGGAAAGGCGCCCGCCGGGCACGGCAGGCCACGCCATCGACGCCAACCGCATGCCGCAAACCGCCACCCACGCAGCGCCCATGAAGACGGGCCGCCACTACCGGGCGGCAAGGTGTGACGCTGGCGCCGGGCATCGGTTTCGGTGCGGCGGAATCGCCATCGCCGCGCATCCGTGGCGGCACCGGCATGCCTCGCGCCATCGGCTGCCCGGCGGACTGCGCGCAGGCGCGCCTGGATCGGCGCTTGTGTGAGCGCCGGCATGGCACGATGGATGCCGGCCCGTCACGGGAACCCGGCGCTCGACGGATCGGCCCAAGCCATTGAAGCGGCCGCCAGTCCGCCGCGCGACCGCCGAGCCGCTCGCACACACGGCATCGCGCGGGCTGCGCAGCGGGCACGGCCATTGCGGCATGCCAGGCATGCGCCCCTCCGCCCGCGCCCATGCCGAAGGAGCCCGTCATGCACGACGACACCCCGCCCCCCATCCCACCGCCCGAACCCGGGCCGGACGCACCCGCCGCCCACGCGCGCCGCGACGATGACCCGGTCCGCCTCGCGGCCCGGCGCATCCGCTCGGTGGACGCGGCCGGCACCGAGGCCAGCGACGACACCATCGACACCGACGGCAAAGGCCTGGAAGCCGCCCGTGACCGCTCGCCATGGCAGGACAACGTGATCTTCTCCAACGCGACGGCGGCCAACCATCTCCCGGAGAACGACCCCGATCTGGCCGGCGTGGACAGCCGCACCGGCCACGGCGGGCTCCTCATCACGACCGCGCCGGGCCATGCGGTGACCTACGAGGGCACCGTGAACGTGGCGACACGCACGGGCACGCGCACTGCGCTACGCTTCAGCATCGGCGAGGCGGCGCCGCGGCCGCAGCCAGGCAAGCCCACACGCTGATGCTCGCCCGGCACACGCTGCCCGGCAACGGGCTTGCAGGACGCCCCGGCGCCACACGCCGCATGATGCACGTCCGCACCGGCTGGGCTAAAATCGCCGGCCCGACCGGACCAGCCCGTTCGTTGCCGGAGCGCACGCCCGCATTGCCGCCCGTCCCACGACAAGCGCCGGCAATGGCCGTGTCCCCCCGATGCCCGCTTGCGCCCGCCCTCGCGGCGCACGCACCGGTCGCGGCGGCTCCGGACAGTCGCTCAAGCGGCGCCACGACACACGCGCCGTGGCCAGGATCGGACCCGACCCACGGGGCATCGAACCGGGACCATGCCCCGTCAGCCCGGACACCATCGCGGCCCGCCCATGAAGGAACGCACGATGCACAGCAGACTGATCGCCCTGGATTTCGACGGCACGCTGGCCGACTCCTTTGCGTGCTTTCGCGCGTCGCTCAACGAGCTGGCGGCCAGGCACGGCTTCCGCGCGCTCGACGACGCGCTGCTCGACCAGGCGCGCGGCCTGTCCGCCCGGGAGGTCATGCAGCTGCTCGGGGTACCGCTATGGAAGACGCCGCGCATCACCGTCGAGATGCGGCGGCGGATGAGCGAACGCGCTGCGCAGATCCGGCTGTTTCCGGGCGTCGACGACACGCTGCGCCAGCTGGCCGCGCGCGGCGTGCGGATCGCCATCGCCACCTCCAATGCCGAAGGCCTCGTACGTACCACCCTCGGCGCGGCCGGCGGCCTGGTCACTGACTTCAGCTGCGGCCTCTCCGTGTTCGGCAAGAAGCGCAAGCTCGAAGCCTTGATTGCCGCGGCCGGATTGCGGCCGGAACAGGCCCTGTATGTCGGCGACGAGATCCGCGATGCGCAGGCCGCGCAAGCGGCCGGCATCCCGTTCAGGGGCGTCGCGTGGGGCTACACCGCGCCGTCGGCGCTGCAACCGCACTGCGACGCGCCGCTGCTGGAGCGCCCGGAGGATTTGCTGGCCGTGTGACCCGGGCGCACACCACCCCGGCGGGCGGCGCGCTCCCGGCCCGCTCAGCGCGCCGCCAGATGGATGCCGGCGATCATGCAGCGCACCGAACCGCCCGCCAGCTCGATCGTCGGGACCGGCAGGGCGACGATGCGCGCGGAACGCTCGATGATGGCCCGCTGCGCATCGGTCAGGCTGGCCGCCGCGCGCGCGGACATCGCCAGCAGGCGGCCGTTCCGCCCCGACAGCTCGATCGCATTGCCCGCGAACGCGGCGATCTGCCCGTTCTCCAGCGCGACGATCTCGCGGCCGGACTCCTCCAGGCGCGCGCGGATGGCATCGGCGCGGCGCGGATCGGCGAACAGGCCGAAGCCGACCATGGCGAATTCGGTGGCCACGGTCATCAGCACGTTGGTGTGGTACACCGGCCGCCCGGCCTCGTCGGCGGTGTCGAACACCATGGGCTCGAAGTTGAAGTGCGTGCAGAAACGTTCGAGCAGCACCGGATCGGCGCGGTTGGAGCGGGCCACGTAGGCGATGCGCGCCATGTGGTCGAACACCATGGCGCCGGTGCCCTCGAGGAACAGGCCGTCCGGCTCCAGCCCGGTGTAGTCGATCACGTCCTGCACGCGGTAGCTGGCCTTGAGCATCTCGATCACGTCCGCGCGGCGTTCGCGGCGGCGGCTCGGCGAGTACATCGGATACAGCGCCACGTGGCCGCCCGGGTGCGTCGAGAACCAGTTGTTCGGGAACACCGAATCGGGCGTGTCCCGCTCGCCGGTGTCGTCGAACAGGTGGACACGCACGCCCTCGGCCTCGAGCCGCTCGGCCGCGGCGGTGACCTCGTCGTAGGCCGCCTGGGCGGTGCGGGCGGCTGCCTCGGTGGCGGCCTGCTGGAACGCGTTGTCGGCGGCCGTCTCCGGGTTGGGGGTGAAGCGGTGCGGCCGGACCATCACCACCGCGGCCGGCGCCTGGATGGAACGCACGCCCGGCACCCGGGCTGCAAACGTCGGCATCGTCGTCATGCTGCGCGGCGCATCGTGGCGCGGTGGGCGTTGGAACGGGTGTGGCTGAACAGGTCCTTGGGATCGTCGGCCCACGGCACCAGCTGCACGGTCTCGCCGAGATTGCGGCGCTCGGCCTGCTCCAGCACATAGCGCAGCGTGGAGTAGTCCTCCAGCGCGAAGCCCACGGAATCGAACACCGTGACCTGCCCCGCGCTCTGCCGCCCCTCCACCTCGCCGGCCAGCACGCGCCACAGATCCACCACCGGGAAATCGGCCGGCAACTGCTGGATGTCCCCTTCGATGCGCGTCTGCGGCTCGTACTCGACGAACACGCGCGCACCGCGCAGCACGTCGGCGTGCAGCTCGGTCTTGCCGGGGCAATCGCCGCCCACGCCGTTGATGTGCATGCCGGGCTCGATCATGTCCGGCGTGATGATGGTGGCGTAGGCCTTGTCGGCGGTGACCGTGGTCACGATGTCGGCGCCGCGCACCGCCTCGGCGGTCGAGCGGGCGCGGACGATCTTGAGCGACGGCCAGGCCGACAGGTTGCGCACCAGCTTCTCGGTGGCGAGCGGATCGACATCGTAGACGGCGATCTCTTCGATGCCCAGGTGATGGTGGAACGCCAGCGCCTGGAATTCGCTCTGCGCGCCGTTGCCGATCAGGGCCATGCGCCGCGCATCCGGACGGGCCAGCGCGCGCGCGGCCATCAGGGACGTCGCGCAGGTGCGCAGCGCCGTGGCCAGCGTCAGTTCGGACAGCAGCACCGGGTAGCCGGTCTCGACCTCGGCCAGCACCCCGAACGCCATCACCGTGTACAGGCCCTGCCGCGTGTTGTTCGGATGGCCGTTGACGTACTTGAAGGCGTAGTTCTTGGCGTTCGAGACCGGCATCAATTCAATGACGCCGATCTCGGAATGGTTCGCCACCCGCGCGCATTTGTCGAATTCGGGCCAGCGGATGAAGTCGGATTGGATGAAATCGGCCAGTTCACCAATCAATCGGGTCAGACCGACCTCCTGGATCAGGCGGGTCATGGTGGAAACATCGACAAAGCGTGTCACGTTCAGGGCTCCGGCAAAGAAAGGCCGCTTGGCGCGGCGGACCGATGTATTGTTCGGGCCCTGCAGGCCAGTTTGAATCGACCAAGCTGCGCAGAAGTTGCAGTAGACTGAGCAAAATGACTAGCGCTTGGAGCAATCATGTCCATCTCGTCCCTGGATGACACCGATCGCGAGCTGATCGGCCTGCTGCGCGACAACGCCCGCCTGTCGATCGTGACGCTCGCCAAGAAGCTGCGCGTGGCCCGCGCCACCGTGCAGAACCGCATCGCCAAGCTCGAGCGCGACGGCGTGATCGTCGGCTACACGGTGCGGCTGCGCCCGAACGTGGATACCCAGCGCATCCGGGCCATCACCTGCATCGCGGTGGAGGGCAACCGCGCCACCGAGATCCGGCGCCGGCTGACGGGACATCCCAATGTGGTCGCCCTGCATACCACCAACGGCCGCTGGGACCTGGTGGCCGAACTGCGCACCGATACGCTCGAGGCATTCGATACGGTGCTCAACGAGCTGCGGCTCATCGACGGCATCGCCAATACCGAGACAAGCATCCTGCTGTCGACCTACAAGCTGTAGGCCTGCCCGCCCGCCGCCGCACCACCCGTGTGCGCCGGTCTGCCCATATGACAAATCGCCAGTTTCATCTGGCGATTTGTCATTTTTCAGACCGATTCGTTTCAATTCGCTCCGTTTTCGTTAGCGTCATCCGCCCGCAGACTTTGCCTGCCATGCATGGTGCATTCCGTTTCAGTCAGGCCATCAGCACCTGGTCTTCGCGGATTTCGCCGGCAAGGCACACCTGCCAGAGGCGCCCCCCCCAACCCTTAGAAAAGCGAATCCATGAAACTCGCCACCCAACTGTTCGCCGCGCTGGCCCTGCTCGCCAGCACCGCATTGCCGGCCCAGGCCCGTTCTTATGAGGAGATCAAGCAGAGCGGAAAGCTCATCGTCGCCACCGGCGGAGAATTTCCGCCCTTCAACTACTTCGCCGGCAGCACGCTGACGGGATTCGAGATCGAAGTCGCGCAGGCCGTGGTCAAGAAGATGGGCCTGGCGATCGAATGGAAGACGCTGAGCTTCGACTCGCTGCTCGCCGGGCTGCAGCAGAACCGCTGGGACCTCGTGATCTCATCGCACGGCGTGACGGAGGCGCGCGCCAAGGCGGTCGATTTCACCTCGCCGCACTACTGCTCCGGCAGCTCGATCGTCGCGCGCGACCCGGCCATCCGCACCGCCGCGGACCTGACCGACAAGGTGGTCGCGGTGCAGACCGGGTCGACCTACCTGGAGAACGTGCGCAAGCTCGCCAAGCCCCGCGAGATCAAGAACTTCCCGCAGGACCGCGATGCGCGCACCGCCCTGTCCTCCGGACGCGCCGACGCCTGGGTGACCGACAAGTTCGTCGCGCTGGCCGCCATCCAGTCCAACCCCGGGGCCGGCCTGAAGCTGGGCAGCCCGCTGTTCGTCGAGCGCATCGCGGCGGCCGTCGCCAAGGGCAACACCGCGCTGGCCGCCAGCTACAACACGGCCCTCGCCGAGACGCTGGCGGACGGCACCTACGCCGCCATCTCGAACAAGTACTTCCACGAAGACATCCGCTGCCAATAAGGCACCCACGCGGAGGAGACAAGCATGACCTTCATCTTTGCAAGCTGGCCGGTCGGGTGGAGCCGGCAGCAGCGCAGCACGCTGGCGATGGCCGCGGCGGCGGCGCTGCTGCTGGTACTGCTGTGGCTGATCGCCATTCCGCTGGCGGCGGCGCCCGAGCCGATCGCCGCCAATGCCCAGATCTTTGCCGACGGCACGCGCACCACCGTCAAGCTGACGCTGGCCTCAGCCCTGGCGGGCGTGCTGCTGGGCATCGTGGCGGCGCTGGGCAAGCTCTCGCCGGTGTCGCTGCTGCGGCAGGCGGCGTCGTTCTATATCTGGGTGATCCGGGGCACGCCGCTGCTGGTGCAGATCCTGTTCGTCTTCCTGGCGCTGCCGGCCTGGCTGCCGTGGCTGCAGATGGACGACTTCACCTCGGCCTGCGTGGCACTGGCCTTCAACGCCGGCGCCTACAACGCCGAATCGATCCGCGCGGGGCTGCTGGCGGTGCCGAAGGGCCAGCTGGAGGCCGCGCACTCGCTCGGCCTGTCGCGCTGGCACACCTTTGCCGACGTGATCTTTCCCCAGGCGTTCAAGGTTGCCCTGCCGCCACTGGTCAACAACTTCATCTCGCTGCTCAAGGACTCCTCGCTGGCGTATGCGATCGGGGTGGTGGAGCTGACCAACGTCGGCAACCGCCTGCAGGCCGCCACCTTCCAGCCGCTGCCGGCCCTGGTGACGACGGCCGTCATCTATCTGGCCCTGACGACGGTGCTGACCCAGTTCTCCAATGCCGTGGAACAGCGCATGGACGTGGAGGGCCGTCGGCGATGAGCACACCCCTGATCCAGATCGAGCACGTCAACAAATCGTTCGGCGCGCACCATGTGCTGAAGGACGTCAGCACGGCATTCCATGCCGGGCAGGTCGCGGTGATCGTCGGCGCCTCCGGCTCCGGCAAGAGCACGCTGCTGCGCACGCTCAACCGCCTGGAGCGGCACGACAGCGGCCGCATCACCGTGGACGGCATCGAGGTCGACGACCACCCGCGCCACCTCGAAGCACTGCGCCGCGAGGTCGGCATGGTGTTCCAGCAGTTCAACCTGTTCTCCCACCTGTCGGTGCTCGACAACGTCACGCTGGCGCCCCGGCGCACGCGCAAGATCGGCCGCAAGGAGGCCAACGACCAGGCGATGGAGCTGCTGCGCCGCGTCGGCCTGGAGGCCCACGCGCACAAGCATCCGTTCGCCCTGTCGGGCGGGCAGCAGCAGCGCGTGGCCATCGCCCGCGCGCTGGCCATGCAGCCGCGCGTGATGCTGTTCGACGAGCCCACCTCGGCGCTCGACCCCGAGATGGTCAAAGAGGTGCTCGACGTGATGCGCGGCCTGGCCAGTTCAGGCATGACCATGATCGTGGTCACCCATGAGATGGGCTTCGCGCGCGAAGTGGCGGACCGGGTGCTGTTCTTTGATCGGGGAGAGATCGCGGTGGATGCGGCGCCGGGGGTGTTTTTCGGCAAGGAGCACGCGAATCCGCGGGTGAATGCGTTTTTGGGGAGGGGGATGTTGGCTGCGGCTTGAGGTGGAAGCCGGTGCGATGGCGGTGTCGCGCCGGCGCTGGTGCCCGTCTTCATGGCACGCAGCGGCACGGCCCCGCCAGCAGCGGCCTCAAGCCGGTAGCGATCTCATCCAGCACCGATCAGCCGGCCTCCAGGCACGAGGCTCACACGAAGGCAGAAACCAGCGCTGTACGCTAGCACCGCACAACCGCCCCTTTTCACCTGCGCTGCGCCAGACGCTCCCGCAGGAACTCGATAAAGCGCTGCGTCTTCGCCGGCAGCAGGCGGGTTTCGGTGATGGCATAGACGGGCATCGGCTTGCCGTGCCAGCCGGGCATGACGCGGCGCAGCCGGCCGGCGGCGAGATCGTCGGCGACGATTTCCTCCGGCACCAGGATGATGCCCAGGTCGAGCGTCGCCAGTCTGCGGATCATGCCGACGCTGTTGAGCATGAAGCGGCCGCCGACCGGAGTAGTGACCGTGTGCGCCCCCTCGTGCAGCGTCCATGAACCCACCTTCAGCATGCCCAGGCACTCGTGCTGCCCGAGGTCGGCCGGCGTGCGCGGCTCGCCCGAGCGCTCGAGATAGCCGGGCGAGGCATACAGGTTCGCCTGGAGCGAGGCGAGCGGGCGCGCGATCAGCTGGGAGTTCTCGGGCTCTCCCATGCGGATCGCCACGTCGAAGGGTTCGCTCACCAGATCGACCTGGCGCGGCGTGAGATCGAAATCGAAGGTGATGCCGGGATACAGGCTGGCGAACTCGGCGATCAGGGGCGCCAGGTAGGTCACGGCGAAATCCACCGGCAGCGAGGCGCGCAGCACGCCGCTGGGTTGCGCGAGCAGTTCGCCGAGCTGCTCGTGCGCGAGCCGGGCTTCGTCGACGATGCGCTTGCAGCGCTCGAAGTAGATCAGGCCGGCCTCGGTCAGCTCGATCTTGCGCGTCGTGCGGTGCAGCAGGCGCAGCCCGATCGCCTTTTCCAGCGCGCCGATCCTGCGCGACAGCGTCGAATTCGGCATCCCCAGCGCCTGCGCCGCGCCACGGAAGCCCCTGGCCTTGACGACCTCCACGAACAAGGCCATGTCGTTCAGATGGTCCATCACATTGCTCCATATTTAGAGCAATATTATCCAACAAACCGTATTTATTCCATCAAGTAAGCAGAGGATGATTCCCCCTCGAAACACCAAGGGAGTCATCATGAAGCGAGACAGGAACCTGACATGGCATCGTACCGATGCCCTCCGCCCGAATCTTGAAGGCCGGCAGGTCGCCGTGATCGGCGGGACCGGCGGCATCGGGCGAGCGCTGAGCCGCCACCTGGCCTCGCTCGGCGCTCGGGTCGTGGTGGTGGGACAGACCTTCCGCGATGCCGACGTGCCCGGCATCCGCTTCATCCAGGCCGACCTGAGCCTGATGCATGAAGCCCAGCGCGTTGCCGGGCTGCTGCCGGCGCAAACCCTGGACCTGGTCATCTTCACCACCGGCATCTTCGCCGCGCCCCAGCGCCAGGAAACCACCGAGGGCATCGAGCGCGACCTGGCCGTCAGCTACCTGAACCGGCTGGTCATGCTGCGCGCCATCGCGCCCACGCTGGGAACGCAGCGCGCCAGGCCGGCGATGAAGCCGCGCGTGTTCATCATGGGGTATCCCGGCAGCGGCCAGACCGGGGCGCCCGACGACCTCAACGCCGAGGCGTCCTACAAGGCCATGGCGGCGCACATGAACACCGTCGCCGGCAACGAGATGCTGGTGCTCGACGCCGCCCGGCGCTACCCGCAGGCCACGTTCTTCGGGCTGAATCCCGGCCTCATCAAGACCGGCATCCGCGACAACTTCTTCGGCAAGGGCTCCGTCAAATCGCGCATCGCCGAGACGCTGATCGGCTGGCTGACGCCCACGGCCGACACCTATGCCCAGCGCATCACGCCGCTGCTGATGTCGCCCGACCTCGAAGGCCACAGCGGTGCGATGTTCAACAGCAAGGGCCAGGCCATCCTGCCCTCGCCGGGACTGGGCGAGGCGCACATCCGCAAGTTCATGGCCGCTTCCGAGGCGCTGGCGAACCGCACCGGCATCCATCCGATCGGCCAGGAAGACCGGCCATGAGCCGCCAGCGCGAAGGATGCCGGGCGCAAGCCGCTGATCGATTTCACCGCGCACGCCACGCAGTAGACGGCATGCCCCTCGGATCTCACCCATCCGCTTTCCAAGGAGTACGCACATGAATGCACTGTTCGCCCCCGTCCGCGTCGGACGCCACACCCTGCAGAACCGCCTGGCCATGGCACCGATGACCCGCAGCCGCGCCGAGGCCGACGGCACGCCCGGCGACCTGGCCGCCGACTACTACGCCCAGCGCGCCAGCGTCGGCCTGATCGTCACCGAAGGCACCCAGCCCTCGGACGACGGGCAGGGCTATCTGACCACGCCGGGCATCTACACCGACGCGCACGTCGCCGGCTGGAAGGCGGTCACCTCGGCCGTGCACGCCAAGGGCGGCCACCTCTTCATCCAGCTCATGCATGCGGGGCGGATGTCGCATCCCGATAACACGCCGCATCATCGCCCGGGCGTCGCGCCCTCGGCCATCGCGCCGGGCGCGCCGATGTTCACCGCCACGGGCATGCAGGATATCCCCGCCCCGCGCGCGCTGACGACCGAGGAAGTGCGCCGGACCGTCGACGATTTCCGCCTGGCGGCACGCCGCGCGATCGAGGCCGGCGCCGACGGCGTCGAGATCCACGGCGCCAATGCCTACCTGATCCAGCAGTTCTTCGCCCCGAGCGCCAACACCCGGACGGATGCATACGGCGGCGCGATCGAGAACCGCGCGCGCTTTGCGATCGAGGTCGCCGCCGCCATCGCCGACGAGATCGGCGCGGACCGGACCGGCATCCGCCTGTCGCCCGGCACCACGATGTGGGGCATCGACGAAGGCGCGGAAGGACCCGACCTCTACCGCTACCTGGTCGCCGAGCTCGACAAGCTGGGGCTCGCCTACCTGCACGTCATGCACCAGGGCGACGAGCCCCTGCTGGCCGACCTCCGCCGCCGCTGGAAGCAGCCGCTGATCGTGAACCGCCCGGGCCGTCCGCGCGAGCAGGTCGGGGCCGACGTGGCTTCGGGGCTGGCCGATCTGGAAGCCTATGGGCAGATGGTGCTGGCCAACCCGGACTTCGTCGCGCGGCTCAAGGCCCATGCGCCGATGAACGAAGCCCAGCGCAACACCTTCTTCGGCGGCAGCGCGCCGGGCTACACCGACTACCCTACCCTGGGCGAAACCGCCGGCGCCAGCGCCTGAGGCACACCATCATGCCTGCCATTGCAACACTGCAGCGCGCCAACCACGGCAGCCACTTCCGGGCCTACGGCCTGCGTGGCGCGGCCGCGCTGATCGATCCCTTCATCGGGGTCGATCACGCCTGGATGAGCGCGCCCACCTTCCCGCCGCACCCTCACGCCGGCTTCTCGGCGGTGTCCTACCTGTTCCTCGACTCGGAGACCGGGATCGACAACCGCGACTCGATCGGCACCCACAACCTGATCCGGCCGGGCGGCCTGCACTGGACGACGGCCGGCCGCGGCATCGTGCACGAGGAAGTGCCGGCCGAGACCGGCAAGACCGTCCACTCGCTGCAGATCTTCGTCAATCTCCCGCCGCAGCGGCGGGACATCGCACCGTTCGCGCTGAGCCTGGCGCCGCAGGACATCCCCGTGGTGCAGTTGCCGGGCGTCAAGGTGCGCGTGCCCGTCGGGCGCTTCGGCGAAGTCCGCGCGCTGCTGGATCCGCCGACCGACGTGACGATGCTCGACATTTCGCTGGAAGCCGGCGCCGCGCTGGCCTTACCCATCGCGGCGGGCCACAGCGCCTTCGTGATGCCGATCTTCGGCACGGTCATGGTGGACGGCGAAGACTTCGGCCACGACGACCTCAGGCTCCCGGTCTTCACGCCGCGCGAAGCGCCGCGCGCCATCACGCTCCAGGCCCCCCACGGCAGCGCCAAGGTCATGCTGTTCAGCGGCGCACCGCTGCACACCAGCGCAACCTGACGCCAAGGCATCTCACGCTGCCGATCTGACATGACCCCACGCGGCCCGCACCAGACTCATGTGGGGTCTTCTTCAGGCCCTGGGGACGCCGAATGCGGCCATGAAGGTCGTGACCGCCAGCTGGACCCAGTGATCCAGCTGGGCGGCGGACGGCTGCGCATCGGGGTGGGTCAGGCTCTCGAGCTGCCCTTCGGTGCGAACCAGGCTGATGAACAGCGTCGCGGCCGCCTCGACGCCCACCGCCTGAATGTTGATCTCGCCGTCCTGCGCGGCCTCTTTCAGCCGCGCGGCCACCATGGACGTCACGACTTTGGGGCCGGCCAGATAGAACCGCCGCGCCAGGTCGGGAAACCGGGGCGCCTCGGCCACGACCACGCGGTACAGCGCCAGCGCGGTCGGCGCGACGACGAACCTGAGATAGGACAGGCCGATGTCGGTCAGCGTCCTGGCGATGTCGCCCGGCGCGGTCTGGATGGCCCGGATCGTCTCGGCCATCACGGCGCATTCCCGTTCGATGACGGCGGCGAACATGGCCTCCTTGTTGGGAAAGCAGGCGTACATCGTCGCCTTCGAGACACTGGCCCGGCGCTGGATCATGTCCGTCGTGGCCGCGCTGAAGCCGTGCGCCAGGAACACGGCCGTGGCGGCCTTCAGGACGGACGTTTCCTTATCGTTCTGCTCAGTGCGGCGGGGTTCTGACATCACTTGCGGCTCGGGATGGAAGTCTGGCCCTCGACTATACCGATCGGTTTCCGATATCGCAAATCCACCTTGGACCCGCCCGCCTGATTTGCGATTTCTCCACTGTATTTGACTTTCCCCTGCGACTCCCACTACAGTACCGATCGGTACTGATGCGGCAGATTTTGATCGAGTGCGCGCCCGGTGCCACCCCATGAATCAAGGACTCGTATGAACCGTGCTACTAAACGCTGGGACCTTCGCCGCGCCGCATGCAGCGCGCCAGCGCTGGCCCTGGCGCTCGCCGGCTGCGTCACCGCGCCCGACGTTCGGGGGCCCGCCCTTGCATCGCCCGAGGCGGCGCTGCGCTCGCGGGCGGCCGTCGTGGCGGGCGAACCCGCCTTGGCCGAGACCGCCGTGCCGTCCCAGTGGTGGGACCTGTTCGGCGACGCGACGCTGATCGCCCTGGAAGCCGAGGCCACCGAATCCAACCTGGATCTCCAGAGCGCCGCCGCGCGCATCGAAGAAAGCCGGGCACGCCTGGGGCTGGCCGATGCCGCGCGCCAGCCGCAGCTGGCGGCGGATGCCGGGTACACCCGTTCGGCCATCAGCGAGCACTCGCCGCTGGCCGTGCTCGGCGCGCCGACGCGGGCCTCCGATACCTGGCTGCTCGGCCTGGAGGCCGGCTGGGAATTGGACCTCTGGGGGCGCCTGCGCCATCAGAGCGAATCCGCCGAAGCCAATCTCGAAGCCAGCGGCTACGGCAAGGAGGCGGTCAGGGTGTCGATCACGGCGGAAGTGGCGTACACCTATCTGCAGTTGCGCGGCGTCCAGGCCCAGGAGTCCGTTGCCGAGCAAAACCGCCAGCTCGCGGACGGATTGGTGCGCATGGCCGAAAGCCGGGAGCGCCATGGCGTGGCCACCCGCTTCGACGCGGCCGCGGCACGCGCCGATGTGGCCGGAATCGATGCGCGGCTCTCCCAGCTGCACCACAAGCGCGAGGCCCTGATGAACGCCCTGGCGCTGCTGCTGGGCAAGCCGCCGCGGGAACTGGACGACCGCCTCGCCGCGGCGGCGCTGCCGGCCATGCCCAAGCGCCTGCCGGTGGGCATCCCCTCTGAACTGGCCCGGCAGCGCCCGGACATTCTGCAGGCGGATGCGCGGCTGCGTGCCGCCGTCGCCGACATCGGCGCGGCCGAGGCCGACTTCTACCCCCGCATCAGCCTGACCGGCAGCGCCGGCGTGCAGGCCTTCGATTTCTCGGACCTGGGCAGCTGGGCGTCCCGGCGCTACGCCTTCGGGCCGACGCTGTATCTGCCGATCTTCGAGGGCGGCCGGCTCAAGAGCAACCTGGCCTTGAGCGCAGCGCGCCATCGCCTGGCCGCCATCGCGTACCAGCAAACGGTGCTGCGCGCCTGGCACGAGGTGGACGACGCCCTCGGCGCCCACGCCAGCGAACTGAGGCGGCACGCGCAACTGCAGCTCGCGCTGGACCAGAACCAGACGGCGCTGAAGGTGGCGCAGCGCGCCTACCAGCAAGGCACGGCCGACTTCACCGCCGTGCTGGTGGCCCAGCGTTCGCTGCTGGCCAGCCATGCCGAGCTGATCGACTGCTCGACGGCATCGGCGCTGTCGGTCGTCGGGCTCTATCGCGCCCTTGGCGGGGGCTGGTCTTCGCAACTGCGCGCAGACGCTGCCCCCTCGGGAAGCGCGTCATGACCCAACCCGTGTCCACGCCCACGCCCGGACCGGCGGGAACCGCCCCCCCGCCCTCCGCTCCGCCGCCGGCATTCGGTGTCCGCCTCGCCGCCGGGCTGCTGGGGGTGCTGCTGGCGGCCATCCTGTCCGGCCTGAACAACCGCGTCCCCGGCCTGGCGCTGGCCGATGTGCAGGGTGCCCTGGGCTTTGCGCAGGATGACGCCTCCTGGCTCAACACCGCCTATGCCGCGGGCGAGCTGGCCGCCATGCCCTTTGCCACGTGGTTCGCCGTCACCTTCTCGATGCGGCGTTTCCACCTGGCGATGCTGGCCGGCGCCCTGGTCCTGTCCGCGATCCTGCCGTTCGTGCAGAGCCTGTCGCTGCTGCTGGCATTGCGTGCGCTCCAGGGGCTGCTCTCCGGCGCGCTGATTCCCATGCTGATGATGTCCGCGCTGCGCTTCCTGCCGCCGCCGATCCGGCTGCACGGATTGGCGCTGTACGCGATGACCGCCACGTTCGCGCCGAACGTCGCGCTCTGGCTGGCCGCCCTGTGCGTGGATCGGCTGGAAGACTGGCGCTGGGTCTACTGGCAGGCGATCCCCCTCGGCCTGGTGGCGATGGGGCTGGTCGCCTGGGGCGTTCCGAAGATGCCGCCCGCGCTGTCGCGGCTGAAGCAAGGCAACTGGCTCGGCATGGCGCTGGGCGTGCCCGGGCTGGCCCTGGTGGTGGCGGGGCTGGACCAGGGAGTGCGCCTGGACTGGTTCCACTCCCCCCTCATCGTCGCCGCGCTGGGCGTCGGCATCGTGCTCACGACGCTGTTCCTGGCCAGCGAGTGGCGCCATCCGGCGCCCTTCATGCAGTTGCAGATGCTCGGGCGCCGCAACCTCGGCGTCGGCTTCAGCGTGTTCGTCTGCCTGCTGATGACGATGGCCACGGCCGTGACCCTGCCCGCCAGCCTGCTCGGCCGTCTGCAGGGGTTCCGCATGGAGCAGATGGCTTCGATCGGGCTGATCGTCGGGCTGCCGCAGCTGGTGCTGGGCCCCGCCGTCGCGCTGCTGCTGTACCAGCGATGGGTCGACGCGCGCCATGTCTTCGCCGCGGGGCTGGCCTGCATTGCCGCGGCCTGCTGGCTCGGCGCCGGCATCACGAGCGAATGGATGGTGCCGCAATTCATGTGGGCCGAGATCCTGCAGGCCATCGGGCAACCCATGGCGGTGATCGCGCTGCTGTTCCTGGCCACCAGCGTGGTCCAGCCGATGGAAGGCCCTTCTGTGGCGGGCATCGTCAACACGTTCCGCGCATTCAGTTCGGTGCTCGGCGGCGCGCTGATCGGCCAGCTCACGACCGTGCGCAGCCATTTCCACGCCGACATGCTGCTCGATCACGCAGGGCACCTGCTGCCCCGGCTGCCACCGTCCGATCCCGGCGCGCTCACGCTTGCCGCGATGGTCTCCCAGCAGGCCGGCGTGCTGGCGGCGGCCGATGTCTACCGGGTGTTCGGATGGCTGGCGCTGCTGCTCATCCCGATCGTCCTGAAGCTGCAGTACATCCCCGCGCCGGCGCAGACGCGCACGCCCCAGGCCACGCCGCCGGCAGGCACGCAGACCGGTACGGCGCATTGACCCCTTGTTCCAGAACAGCGGTATCCCATGACTACACACTCTCGCTTTCGTGCATTTGCCGGCCTCACTGTTGCTGCCACGCTGGCCGGCGCCTTCCTCGTCCTGAATCGCCCGGAGTCCGAGGCTTCCGAGCAGAGCACCGACGATGCCTATGTGCAGGCCGACTCCACGGTGATCGTCTCGCAGGTGGCCGGCACCATCACCCGGGTGGAGGTCGCCGACCACCAAGAGGTGCAGGCCGGCGCCCCACTGGCCAGCATCGATGAGCGCGACCTGCGCATCGCCGCCGACAATGCGAAGGCCCACATCGCCAGCGCCCAGGCCACCATTGACGGCCTGCAAGCCCAGATCGCCCGGCAGCAGAGCACGATCGAACAGGCGCGCGCGGCAGTCGCCGCCACCGGCGCCAATCTGAAGCTCGCCGAGGCCAACCGCAACCGCTTCGCCAATCTGGCCCGCGACGGCTCGGGCACGGTCCAGGCCCAGCAGCAGGCCGACGCGCAATGGGATATCCAGCGCGCCGCGCGCGAGCGGGACCTGGCCGGTCTGCACTCGGCCGAGCAGCAGACCGCGATCCTGCGCGCGGACCTTGAGAAGGCGCGGGCGAGCCTGCTGTCGGCGCAAGCAGAAAAGGCGACCGCGGAGCTGAACCTGTCCTACGCCCGCGTGATCGCGCCCGTCAGCGGCGTGGTCGCCCAGCGCAGCGCCCGCGTCGGCGGCTATGCCCGCGTGGGCCAGCCGTTGCTGACGCTGGTCCCGCTGGACGCGGTCTACGTGGAGGCCAACTTCCGCGAGACGCAGCTCGCCCACGTGCGGGTCGGGCAGCCGGCGACCATCACCGTGGATGCGCTGCCGAACGTCCGGCTCAAGGGTCGGGTAGAAAGCCTCGGGCCGGCCAGCGGGGTCAGCTTCTCCACGACCCCGCCCCATAACGCCACCGGCAACTTCACCAAGATCGTCCAGCGCCTGCCGGTGCGCATCCGCATCGAGCCGGGGCAGGAAGACGCCCGCCTGCTGCGCGTCGGCATGTCGGTGCGCCCGTCCATCGATGTGCGGGCCCAGGAGACCCAGGCGACGCATCCGGGGAAAAGCCCGGCGAAGGCGATCGCGTCGTCGTGAGGACGGGCGCTTCCGGCCCCTAGTCGAGCACGGTTTCGTTGCCCGCGGTCTTGGAAAGATTGTCGGCGATCCGCTGCAATACGGCCCAGAACGTGCGCATCTCGGCGGCGGGAATCCCTTGCACGGAGTCCACGAGCATCTGCTCGATATCGGGCATCAGTTCATCGATGAGCCGCTGGCCTTCATCCGTGATGCTGACGAAGTATTTGCGCCGGTCGTTGGTATCGCGCGACCTGCGCACCAGCCCGCGCTTCTCGAGATTGTCCAGCGCGGTGACGGCGGTGGTGGAGGCGATGCCGACCCGCTTGCTGAGTTCGAGCTGATTCAGCATGCCGCGCTCGGCGAGCACGCGCAGGTAGTACCAGTGGGCGATGTTCACGCCTTCGCGGTCGAGGATCCGCTGGGCGTTGACGTTGTACAGCCGGTGGATCGTCCGCGTCATCCACGCGATCGTCCGGTCGCGTTCGTCGAACGCCAACGCCGACTTGCCGGCATGGTGCCGGCGGGAAACGCCCCCCGGACCTTCGTCCGGCGGAACGGCTTTTCTTTGCGCTTTCGTCATTGGAACACTCTCATGGTCGTCACGTCCTGGGCACGCTCAGTCCTGTATAGGTGATTTCACTAGTTTGGTTGATCCAGGTAAATTGGGATCATATCATCCGATATCGAATGATCTGATTCCGTATCATTTTACACGCGGGTGTTCTGGAGGCCGTCGCTTTGCCAGGCAATTGCGAGCGGACCACTGTAGCCAACAACAGACCGGGGCCTGCCGCAAACCGCTGCCAGCGTTCCCCAGCGCGATGCTGCGATCGGCGGTGGATGGCCCCACGGGAGACAACATGAGCAGTCATGCAGCCGCAGGCTTTCCGCACTTGTGGACACGCGAAGGATTTGCCGGCCCGGCCTCAGTCGTGACGCGGCGCAACTACGCGCCCGACTATGTATCGGTGGCGGGCGTGCATGCGCCGAGGCGCCTGGTGCTCGAACAGCTGGTCCCGCTTGACCGGGACACGGCAGATGCCCTCCCGAGCGTGATCGCAACATCGAAGCTGGGCGTACGCCTGCTCACCTCGGCGCGCAAGACGCCCATGCCGTTCACGGTCAGGAACGCCGAAGCGGATGAGCTGCACTTCATCCAGTCCGGCCAGGTCCGATTCGATACCGAAGTCGGCAGCCTGCTCGCCGAGGAAGGCGACTTCGTCTGCATCCCCCGCTCCGTCGCCTATCGCTATGCGCCCACGCAGGGCAGCATGCGCAGCGTGATTCTCGAATATCCGTCGGCGGCAACGCTAACCCCGCCGGCGCCGTTCGGCATGATCAATTACGCGCGCGACGTCCACCCGGCGAAGATCGACCCCGAGGTCGACGCCGGCGGCCCAGGCAAGCTGGTGCTCAAGACGGCCGATGACGAAGTGACGACCTACGTCGTGCCCCACGATCCGCTCGCGCTGGGGCGGCAACTGTCCGCCTGCGTGCCGGTCTGGAAGCTCAATCTGAAAAACATCCAGCTGCATGCCTACGAACCCGACGGCGGCCCGCCTTCGATGTTCCTGTCCACGCGCGGCGGCGAGTCGCTGATGTTCAACCTGAGCTCGCGCTCGGGCGGCCGGCCGCCGGTGCATGTCAACGCGGATTTCGACGAGCTGATCCTCTACGTCGGCGGACCGGGCGCTTATGGGGCCTGCACCGAGCCGGGAACGCTCGCGTGGGTCCCCAAGGGCGTCATTCATCACGGCCCGAACGAAGCCGTCCCGCAGGGATACCAGGCATGGCTGCTTGAGACGCGCGCCACGTTGCGCTTCACGCCGGAAGCGCTCGCCGTGTCGGCACTGATGGAAACCGGAAACTACGGTCGGCATCCGAGCGCCGGCACCTAGTCCAGCCCACCCACCCCGCTTTTTCGAACAATCGGCGCATCCGTGCCGAGGGAATCGCTTTGCCTAAAAAGGAGCAATCATGAGCGCAAAACTGCCGCTTTGGGAAGCCGCCAGGCTGGAGATGGAGACGTACCAGTTCCATGCGCCGGCCGAAGTCCAGCCGAAATGGGAAGTGCCCAGGCAAATCGCCATCAATGTGGCGGTCTCGGGGCGGTTTGACGGCACCGGGCATGCAGCGCCGACGTCGATCCAGCGCTACGTGGACGCGGCCTCCGACGTGATCGAGGCCGGCGCCTGCGGCGTGCACATCGACTTCACGTGGGTCACCGACGACAAGGGTCGCCGCCTGGACCGCGATGTGCCGCCGGTCGAGGCCTACGGAGCCGTCCTGACGCCGCTGCAGCAACGGTTCGGCAACAACTTCGTGCCGAACCTCAACGTCCTCAACGGCACGACCTTTGACGTCTGCGTCAGTCCCGCACGGGAAGGTCTCGCCGAGGTCGCGCCGTGCGCACCCGGCCACCCCGACGCCTTCATGGTGCCCGCCATCCAGGCACTGGAGGCATATGGCGTCAAGCCGGAGCTGGCGGTGCACAGCTCGGGCGAGATCGACCTTGCCAAGCGCAAGCTCATCGACACCGGCATCCTGAAAAAGCCCTACAACTGGCTGATCCTCTACGGCCTGCCCTTCAGCGTCGGGCGCAGCCTGCTCTCGGGGACGTGGGTCAGCAACACGCAGGACATGGCGCGGCACATGTTCCTGATGGTTGACCAGATCCGCCAGATCGATCCGACCTCCGTGATCACGGTCTGCGCCGCGGGCCGGGCGACGCTGTACATGACCACGCTGGCGACGATGATGGGGCTGCACATCCGGGTGGGCACGGAAGACACCCCCTGGAAGTACCCGAACAGCGACGAGCGCCTGAACGACAACCTCGAGATGTTCTCCATGGCCAGGGACATTGCCGCGCTGCACGGCCGCGCCCCCGCGACGGCCGACGCGTATCGCGCGCTCATCGGGAAGCCCGGCCGCACCTGATCCGTCGACGGGCTGCCGTACCTGCCGGCGCGCCGCGAATCCGATCTCGCGCATCGAAGATGTCGCCGAGGTCCCCGGGCGCCGGCGCGCCAACAGAAGCAGAAGCGCTGCACAGTGCCCCGCCCGAAGAACAAGCGCACCGCAGCCGAACCCCAACCAAGGAGCATGGACCCATGCAGGAACCGCACATGGCCGGCGAGACGGCCGACCAACGTTTCTTCTCTTTCTCCGCCGTGCCGTTCGGCGGGCCGGGCCGGACATCGCATGCCGCCGACGTGCCTCCGGTGGACGAACTGACCGCGCGCGCGCGCGCACTCGTGCCCCTTCTCCAGGACAACGCCCGCCGCACAGAGAGCGAGCGCCGGATTCCGGAGGAGACGATCGCGCGCTTTCGCGATGCCGGCTTTTTCCGCCTGATGCAGCCAGCCCGATTCGGCGGCTACGAATACGGCTTTACCGCCTTCATCGACGTTGTCAGCGAGGTCGCGCGGGGGTGTGCATCGTCCGCCTGGGGCTGTTCGCTGGGGGCGATCCACCAATGGGTGGTCGCGCTCTTTCCGGCGCAGGCGCAGGAGGACGTCTGGGGCGCCGATCCGGATGCCATCGCGTGCGGGTCCTATGCGCCGGCGGCCATGGCGCATCGCGTCGATGGCGGCTATGTCGTCAAAGGCCGGTGGCAGTGGGCCTCCAACGTCGACAACTCGCAATGGGCGCTGCTGGGCGTGCAGACGCCGCCCGAGAAAGAGGGGCAGCCACCCGGGGCCGGCTTCCTGCTCGTACCGTCATCGGACTGGCGCATCGAGGATGATTGGCATATGGCCGGCCAGGCAGGAACGGGCTCGAAGACCATCCTCATCGATCGCGAGACGTTCGTGCCCGCTCACCGGCTCCTCTCTTTCGCCGAAGCGGCCTGCGGTCATCCGCCGGGCGCGCAAGCCAGCCCCAGCTACCTCTACCGCATCCCCCTGCTCTCGATGATCCCGATTTGCCTGGCCACCCCCATGCTCGGCAACGCGCAAGGCGCCATCGAGAGCTTTTTGCTCCTGTGCGGCAACCGCATCACCCGGGGCGGGGTGGGCGGCGCGGGCAATCGGCTGAGCCAGTTCTTCCCGATTCAGTCCCGCATTGCGGAAGCCACCGCGGCGGTCGATGCGGCTCGGCTGCTGCTGTACCGCGGCGCGGCGGAGATCGAGCAGTTCGCGCTGGACGGCAAGGATGTCGATGTGGCCCGGCGCATCCGCAACCGCCGGGACATGGCATTCGCGGCGCGCCTGTGCCAGCAGGCGGTCGACGCATTGTTCTCCGGGGTGGGCGCGGCCGGCCTGTCGCTGGATCAGCCCATCCAAAGAATGTGGCGCGACTCGAACATGATCGTGAAGCACTTCAGCCTGAACTGGGATGCCGTCTCGTCGATGGTCGGCCAGCACCTGCTCGGCCTCGAGCCCAAGGGCCAGTACTAAGTCTTGCGGAGGCAACATCATGTGTTCTCAATCGGTTACCCCCACGGTCACGGCCCCCGGCGTCGAAGAGCAGCGGCTGCGCCGCTCGCTGGGTGCGTTCCCGACCGGCGTCTGCCTGGTCACCACCGTCGGGCCGCTCGGCAAGCGGGAGGGCATGACCATCAATTCGTTCGCATCGCTCTCCCTTGATCCGCCGCTGATCCTCTGGAGCGTGCGGACATCGGCGCGCAGTGCCGCCAGCTTTCTGGCCGCCCCGCACTTCATCGTCAGCGTCCTGTCGATGGAGCAGAAGGACCTGGCCCTGCATTTCGCCCGCCCGGCCATCGACAAGTTCGAAGCGTACGCGTCGATGTTTGAGGCGGGCCTTGGCGGCTGCCCTCGATTGAAGGCATGCGTCGCGACGTTCGAATGCCGGCTGCATGCCTCGCACGAGGAAGGCGATCACAGTGTCCTGATCGGGAAGATCGAGCGCTTCACCTCGACCGAGGATCCGCCGCTGTTCTTTCATGCCGGGCAGATGGGCTCCATCCAGGAGCTTGCCGGACACACCGCCCGGTAAGGGCCGGCCATCGCGGCATCGCATGCGAGGGCGCCACCTGGGCAACGCGGCGGGACCGCCCTGCCGCAAGCCGCCGCAGGCATCAACACCATGAACGAGCAGATGAACGAGACCATCGATTTCGTCCGCCGCGTGTATCGCGAAACGGACACCATGGACGTGCGCAGGCTGTCCGCATACCTGACCCACGATTGCACCTTGTGCTTCGCCAATGGGGCCCCGCTGGTCGGGCGGGCGGCCATCGAGCACGACCTCGGCGGCTTCATGGCCATGGTCGACGGCATGCGGCACGAGATCGACGATGCATGGCGCATCGACGACACGATCCTCTCCCGGCTGCAGGTGACCTACACGAGAAAGGATGGCGTTCGCAAACGCTATCCGGCGGCCATCATCTGGCGGATGCGCGGCCACCGCATCTCCAGGTTCGAGATTTACGTCGACATATCGACGCTGTTCGCCTGAGCCGCCGGCTCGGCGCGACCGGATCTGCAGGGTCGTGCCGCCCGCTTTCAATGCCGCGCATCGCGAGCCCTGCGCCCCGAAATACATTGATGATTAATCAACATCCGCCAATGTTGATTCACGATTATTCTGTGGCTTCATGACAGGAGACAAGACAACGGCGCGGCCATGCAGGCCAGCGCCGTCGGTGCGGAAATCGGCATCGCCGATATCGCGGCGGTCCGGCTCCCGGCCCTGCGGGCAGGTTCGTCGCGAGGCGGCCCCGACCGGCCGGCCAGCACGGACAACGCACTCGAGCACTGCAGACAACGCGCCCCGGCACCGGTGCAATGCGCCCGCCGAACACGGCATCCAGGCGGGGCTGCGGCATCCGCCCCGTGCCGGTCTCATCCCGACATCCATCAGGAGCCGAACCTTGCCATCGCCGATCCCCCGTCTCGAATTGCAGGACATGCGGGAAGACCTCCGCCAGTATCTGACGCCGCGCGTGGAGCGCCTCAAGTACCTCGGCGAACTGTTCAAGTGCGCTGCGCATGCGCCCGGCGCGCTGCTCTCGTTCATGCATTTCACCGACGCATTGAAAGAGGCGCTGCCCGACCCGCTCACCGAGGTCGCGGTCCTGTCCACCGCCACGCTGATGCGCAACCGCTACGAGCGGAACCAGCACGAGCGACTGAGCATCCGGCTCGGCTACGGGGCCGAGTGGATTGCCGAGGTCGAGGCGTTGCAGCCGGAGTCGAGCACCCTGATGACCGCGGAGCAGAAGGCGGTGCAGCGCTACGTGATCGCGGCCGTCGAGACCCGCGCGCAGAACGCGCAGCAGGAATTCGCCGGCATGCTCGAACGGCTCGGCCCATCGCAGTCGATGGCGATCGTGATGCTGGTCGGTCGCTACATCACGCATGCGTTGACCGTGAACACCCTCGAGCTGGCCCCGCCGGTGCCGTCGATCTTCGAGGACGGCTTCCGCGGCGACGGCGCGCCGGCCAGGAACACCCGCTGAACAGGAGGCAGCACCATGAGCACAAAGCCCATCTGGCTGACCGAAAAAGACGTGGTCGAGTTGATGCAGCTGCCGGATGCGATTGCGGCACTGGAGCATTCCCTGGCCGCCGAGTGCACGGGCCAGGCCCGCAACATGGGCAAGACCATGCTGCAGTATGGCAAGAGCAATCTGCACGCCCTGGGCGGGCAGCTCGAAACGCTGGTCGGCACCAAGAGCTGGGTGCACGCCGAGGCCGGCACGTGCCCGCTGCTCATGCTCTGGAACGCGCACGACGGCCAGCTGGTGGCGGTCATCGAAGCCTTTGCCATGGGCAACCTGCGGACCGGGGGCACCTCCGGCGTGGCGACCAAGTGGATGTCGTCGCCGGACGCCGCGGTCATGGCCATCATCGGCTGCGGCAAGCAGGCGCTCGCCCAGGTCGCCAGCGTCGTCGCGGTGCGGCCGATCACCGAACTGCGCGCATTCGCGCGCTCGGCCGACACCCGGCAGGCCTTCGCGGACCGGGTGGAGCGCGAGCTCGGCATCCGCGCGGTTCCCGCCGCGAGTGTCGAGGCGGCCACCGATGGCGCGGATGTCATTACGCTCGCCACGCGCGCCACCGAGCCCATCCTGTCCAGCCGCTTTCTGCGGCAGGGCGCGCATGTCAACGCCATCGGCGCGATCGGCCCGGACCGCGAGGAATTCGCGCAGGACCTCTTCGAGCACGCCGGTGCCATCTGCGTCGACTACCTCGACGGGGTGAAGCAACTGTCGCGCGAGTTCAGGCACCGCTTCGGGGATGGCTCGTGGGACCGCGTGCGCACGCTCGGCAGCGTCATCGCCGCCGGCCAGGCCGTCTGGCAGCCGACGCGCATCTCGCTCTTCAAGGCCATGGGCATGGGGCTTTCGGACGTCGCCATCGGCGCCGCGCTGGTCGCGCGCGCGCGGCACGCCGGCCTCGGCCGCCCGATCGATCCACCGAAGAAGGCGCCGATCCGGCTCCGGACGGCAGCCGGGGACACGGCCCTGAGTGCCGTCGCCCCAAACGCATAACGATCAACCATGCCACCAGGAGATGACGATGCATGACCTGCGCAGAGACTTCGAAACGCATTCCGCGAACCTGATCGATGTCAGCGGCCAGACGCCCCAAACCCACAATGAACAATGGGCGCCGCTGATCATCCCGAAAGAGACGATCGAAGCCGAGGTCGAGCGCCTCGCCTCGCTCCCCAGGCCCGGCAACGGCCGCCGCGAAACGCTGCTGGTGCACCCCATGGCGCGCCCGGATACGCCCGGGCTCGCGCCGGGCATCCAGGTACGCCTGTCGGTGCTCAAGCCGGGGGAGTCGACCGCCGCGTTCCGCCACAACGCGACCGAGGTGAATTTCTGCATCCGTGGCGGCGGGCATACGGAGATCGCCGGCCGGCGCATCGACTTCGAGCGCTATGACGTCTGGAACCACCCGAGCTACCTCGCCTACACCCATCACAACGACACGCGCGACCTGCAGGTGCGGCTGACCTACTCGAACGCGCCGCTGCTGCAGTTCATGGACATCTACATCACCGAGGACGGCGCGAGCAGCGGCACGGTCGCCGCGGCGCACGAAGAAGCGAGCGACGATCCGCGCCGCAAGAACCCGTTCGGCGTCTTCCCGATCAGCGACGACGGCGGCCTGCTGATGCCGTACGAAGTGCTGATCAACCCCGAGCGCGTCGTATCCAATCCGATGCTGTTCAAGTGGAGCCGCGTCAAGCCCGAGCTCGACAAGCTGGAGGCCCTGGGCAAGGACTACATCGGCCGCCGCCTCTACATGTACTACAACCCCGCCACGGGCCGCACCAACGGCATCACCCCGAACTTCTTCGCAACGATGACGATCCGGCCGCCGAAGATCGTCGATCGTCCGCATCGGCACGTGTCGGCGGCCATCAACTATTACTTCCACGGCACGGGCCACAGCGTCGTGGCCGGCAACCGGTACGAATGGAAGGCCGGCGACCTGATGCTCTCCGCGCCGGGCTGGGCGGTCCACAACCATGCCTCCCACGACGAGCCGGTGTACGAGCTGACGGTGCAGGACCAGCCGCTGAACATCCACATGGAGTCGCTGCTCTGGCAGGAGGATCTCAAGCACGAGCTGGCCGTGCTGGGCAGCCAACTCGGCTTCGCCACCAACCGCCAGGCAGCCTGAACGGACGGTCCCGAATGCTTGCTCAGGAAACGATCCAGACCTTGGCGCGGCATCTGTACGCGTCGCGCAAGTCGCGCGTGCAGGTGCGGCATTTCTCGCGCCAGTACCCCGAGATGACGATCGAGGACGGCTATGCCATCCAGCGCGAGTGGGTCCGCCTCGAAGAAGCCGACGGGCGCCAGGTGCGGGGCCGCAAGATCGGCCTGACCTCGCGGGCCATGCAGATGGCGTCCCAGATCAGCGAGCCGGACTTCGCCCCGCTGATGGACGATATGTTCTTCGAATGCGGGTCGGACATCCCGTTCGACCGCTTCATCGCACCGCGGGTCGAGGTCGAGCTGGCCTTCGTGCTGGGCGCGCCGCTGAAGGGGCCTGGCGTGACCGTGTTCGACGTGCTGCGCGCGACGGAATACGTCACGCCCGCGCTCGAGATCATCGATGCGCGCATCGAGCAGTTCGACCGCGACACGAAGGAGATGCGGCGCGTCACCGACACGATCTCCGATCTGGCCGCCAACGCCGGCATCGTCATGGGCGGCCGCCCCGTGCGCCCGCTCGACGTCGACCTGCGCTGGGTCGGCGCGCTGCTGCACAAGAACGGGGTCATCGAAGAGACGGGGCTCGCCGCGGGCGTGCTGAATCATCCGGCCACCGGCGTGGCCTGGCTGGCCAACAGGATCGCCCCCTACGGCGAACACCTGGAGGCCGGCCAGATCGTGCTCGCTGGCTCGTTCACGCGGCCGACCCATGCCCAGCGCGGCGATACCCTGCACGCCGACTACGGCAGCCTGGGCAGCATCTCGTTCCGATTCGTGTGAGGCCGCCGTGCAGATGCCGCACAACGCTTTCAAGCAGGCGCTTCGCGAAGGGCGTCCGCAGATCGGCCTGTGGCTGGGGCTGGCCCATGCGAATGCCGCCGAGCTGCTCGCCGGCACGGGCTTCGACTGGCTGCTGATCGACGGCGAGCATGCGCCGAACGATCTGCAGTCCATCCTGGCCCAGCTGCGCGCCGTCGCGCCCTATCCCGCGCAGCCCATTGTCCGCCCGCCGACCGGTGACGCGGCGCAGATCAAGCAGCTGCTCGATCTCGGTGCGCAGACGCTGCTCGTGCCGATGGTGGACAGCGCACGGCAGGCGCACGGTCTGGCGCAGGCCATGCGGTATCCGCCGCACGGCATCCGTGGCGTCGGCAGCGCGCTCGCACGGTCCTCGCGCTGGAATCAGGTCCGCGGCTATCTGCAGCAGGCCGATGCGCAGATGTGCCTGCTGGTCCAGGCCGAGACCACCGCCGCGCTCGCCCAGCTCGACGCGATTGCGGCGCAGGACGGTGTGGACGGCGTCTTTTTCGGCCCCGCCGACCTCAGTGCGTCGATGGGCCTGCTGGGCCAGCCGGGGCATCCCGATGTGGTGGCGGCGATCTGCGACGGCATCCGGCGCGTGCGCGCGGCCGGAAAGGCGCCCGGCGTGCTGGCCGCGGACCCGGAGCTGGCGGCCACCTACCTCGCGCACGGCGCCCTGTTCGTCGCCGTCGGCGTGGACACCACCTTGCTCGTCGGCGCCGCCTCCAGGCTGGCGCGGCAGTACCGGGCGAGCGGCAGCGACGAGCCCTCGCGGTCCGGCATCGCGCAGGCCTACTGAACCCTCCTTCCCCATGCATCCATTCCCAAAGGCGACCGGCATGCAACTCTCCGACCCGGCACTGCTGAAGACCCAATGCCTGATCGACGGCCGGTGGATCGACGCCGACAGCGGCGAGACCCTCGCCGTGCACAACCCCGCCACCGGCCGGTTGCTGGGCCACGTTCCATCCGTCGGCGCGGTGCAGACCCAGCAGGCGATCGAGGCCGCGCAGAACGCCTGGCCCGCGTGGCGGCAGCGCACCGCCGAAGCGCGTTCGCGCCTGCTGCGCCGCTGGTTCGAGCTGGTCATGCAGCACCAGGAAGACCTGGCGCGCCTGCTGACCGGCGAGCAGGGCAAGCCCCTGGCCGAAGCGCGCGGCGAGATCGCCTATGCGGCCGCCTACATCGAGTGGTTCGCCGAAGAGGCCAAGCGCGTCTACGGCGATGTCCTCCCGTCGCCGTGGGCGGACAAGCGGCTCGTCGTCACGCAGGAGCCCGTCGGCGTGTGCGCGGCCATCACCCCCTGGAATTTTCCGGCGGCCATGATCACGCGCAAGGTGGCGCCGGCGCTGGCCGCGGGTTGCACCATGATCGTCAAGCCGGCCTCGCAGACGCCCTTGTCCGCGCTGGCCCTGGGGGAACTGGCAATGCGTGCCGGCATCCCGGCGGGCGTCCTGGGCGTGATCACCGGCAGCGCCCGGACCATCGGCGGCACGCTGACGGCCAGCCCGGCGGTGCGCAAGCTCAGCTTCACGGGATCGACCGAAATCGGCCGCGTGCTGGCCGCGCAATGCGCGCCGACACTGAAAAAGATGTCGCTGGAGCTCGGCGGCAATGCGCCGTTCATTGTCTTCGACGACGCCGATCTCGACGAGGCGGTGCAGGGCGCGCTGGTCGCCAAATACCGGAACACCGGCCAGACCTGCGTATGCGCCAACCGCCTGCTGGTGCAGGACGGGGTGTACGACGCCTTCGCGCAGAAGCTCAAAGCCGCCGTGGCCGCGCTGCGCGTGGGAGACGGCGCGCATGAAGGCATCGAACAGGGCCCGCTCATCGACCCGCCCGCGCTGGAGAAGGTCGAGGAACTGGTGGCCGACGCACTGTCCAGGGGCGCGCGCCTGCTGACCGGAGGCGCACGCCACACGCTGGGCGGCACGTTCTACCAGCCCACCCTGCTGGCCGACGTGACCTCCGGCATGCGCCTAGCGCACGAAGAAATCTTCGGCCCCGTCGCCCCGCTGTTCCGTTTCCGGGACGAGGCCGATGCCGTTCGCATGGCCAACGATACCGAGTTCGGCCTGGCCGCTTATTTCTACACGAACGATCTGCGCCGTGCCTGGCGCGTTGCCGCTGCCCTGGAGTACGGCATGGTGGGCATCAACTCCGGGCTCATCAGCACGGCCGCCGCGCCGTTCGGCGGGGTCAAGCAGTCCGGCATGGGCCGAGAGGGTTCGAAGTACGGCATCCAGGACTACATCGACACCAAGTATCTGTGCATGGGAAGCCTTCACCCGAACCCGCTCTGATCCACGGATCCGCAGGACCCCACTTCATCGGCAACACAACGCCGGCGACCGACCGGCAGGAGGAGACAACATGGGCACCTTCGAAACGCTCGCGTTCATGGACGCCGCAGCGGACACCGGCCGCCTGTTCGACCAGGGCGCGTGGAAGCCGGCGCGCGGCGGCACGCGGCCGGTGCTGGAGCCGGCCACGGGCGCGGTGCTGCGCCAGGCCGGCATCGCCACGGCCGAAGACATGCGCGAGGCCATCACGCACGCGACGCAGGCACAGCCCGCCTGGGCGGCGCTGCCGCCGCGCGAACGCTCGGCCGTGCTCCTGCGCGCGGCACAATGGCTGCAGCAGCATGTCGAGGCACTGGCGCAGGCCATTGCGCGCGAGACCGGCGGCGTCCTGCCCAAGGGCGAACGCGAAGTCAGGGAAGCGATCTTCCTGTGCCAGCTCGGCGCGGGCCTGCCGGTGCGCGCGCAGGGCGAAGTGCTGCCGAGCACGCCGGGCCGCCTGTCGATCGCGCGGCGCATGCCGTACGGCGTGGTGGGCGTGATTTCGCCGTTCAACATGCCGCTCATCCTCGGCATCCGTTCGGTGGCGCCCGCGCTGGCGCTGGGGAACGCCGTGGTGCTCAAGCCCGATCCCCGCACGCCGTTCTCCGGCGGCGCGATCATGGCCGAAATGTTCCGGCACGCCGGGCTGCCGCCGGGTGTACTCCAGGTACTGTCCGGCGACGCCGAATCCGGCGAGGCGCTGGTGACCGATGCGCGCGTGCCAATGATCGCCTTCACCGGCTCGCCTGCCGTGGGCAGGCGGATCGGTGAGCTGGCCGGCCGGCACCTGAAGAAGGTCTCGCTCGAACTCGGCGGCGCCAACAACCTCATCATCCTCGACGACGCCGACCTGGATGCCGCGGCCAGTGCCGCAGCCTTCGGCGCCTGGTTTCACCAGGGGCAGATCTGTATGGCGAGCAACCGTGTCCTCGTGCACGAGGCCGTCGCCGAAGCGATCAGGCAGCGCCTGGTGGACAAGGCCAGGCGCTTGCCGGTGGGCGACGGCGCGAGCGGCGGGGTCGCGCTCGGGCCGATGATCGACCGGCGGCAGCTCGAGCGCTTCGACGCTGTGGTCAGGGACACCGTCGCGGCAGGCGCGGTGCTCGAAGCCGGCGGCACCTGCGAAGGGCTGTACTACCGGCCGACGGTGCTCTCGAACGTGCAGCCCGGCATGCGCAGCTTCGACGAGGAGCCGTTCGGCCCGGTGGTGAATCTCGTGACCTTCCGCACCGACGAAGAAGCCGTCGAGCTGGCGAACAACAGCCACGGCGGACTGGCGGCCGGCATCATCAGCCGCGACGTTGCGCGGGCGCTGGCCATCGGTGAGCGCATTCATGCCGGCATGCTCCACATCAACGACCAGACCGTGAGCAACGACTACACCAATCCGTTCGGCGGGCCGGGCCTGGGCGGAAACGGCAGCGCGGTCGGCGGGCCGGCCGACATCGACCAGTACACGCGCTGGCAATGGGTGACGGTGAAGTCCGCGCCGCCCAGCTACCCCTTCTGACGACGCCGCGCCGGGGACCACGAGGCAGCGCATCCGGCCCGCCACGGCCGCAGACCCCGGGCGCCGGCGCCGCGCCTTCGAGACCGATCCTGCAGGCCCGCCGGCCTGCCGAGGAGATTCGCTTTGCCTGTTTCGACCACGTCCCCGCCTTGCAGCGCGGGGACGCCACGGTATCCGGCCTGCCACCACAACCGCAGCCGGCGATGCGGCCCGCACGTTGCCCGCGACCACCGGCGCCGCACCCGCCCTGCATGTCTTCCACTTCATCACTGAGGAGAGCACTGCCATGACCTTCCACGGCAAAACCATCGTCGTCACCGGCGTCAGCTCCGGCATCGGTGCCGACACCGCCAAGCTGCTGCGCCTTCAAGGCGCGCGCGTGATCGGCGTAGACCGCAATGACCCGGCCCAGTCGCTCGACGGCTTCGTCAAGGCCGATCTGTCCCAGGAGGCCACCATCGACGACGCCGTCCGCCAACTGCCCGGACACATCGACGCGCTGGCCAACATCGCGGGCGTGCCGGGCACCGCGCCACAGGACACCGTCGCGCGCGTCAACTATCTCGGGCTGCGCCACCTGACGCTCCAGCTCATCGAACGCATGCCCGCCGGCGGCAGCATCGTCAACATCTCGTCCGCCCTCGGCAGGCAGTGGCCCGAGCGGATTGCCCAGCATCGGGCGCTGGCCGAGACGCCGGACTTCGCGGCGGGACTCGCATGGCTGGCGGCGAACCCGGTTCCACAAGCCACCGGCTACCAGTACTTCAAAGAGGCCCTGATCGTCTGGACCCTTACGCAGTCCCAGAAGATCTTCCTGGCGCGGGGCATCCGCATGAACTGCGTGGCTCCCGGCCCCGTCTTCACCCCGCGCCTCGGGGACTTCGTCGAGATGCTGGGCGCCGAACACGTAAAAAAAGAAGCCTGGCGCACCAAGCGTCCGGCGTTCAGCGATGAGATCGCCTCGGTGGTGGCGTTCCTGTGCAGCGACGCGGCGCGAGGCGTGACCGGCGTCAACCTTCCCGTCGACGGCGGCCTGGCCTCGACCTACGTCTGACACCGCCATCGGATCGGCACGGCAGCGCCACGGCTGCCGTGCCGCCGCGGGAGCGATCGACGAAAGCGGCAAGCGCATCCGGAGATGCGCCCAGCGATGCATTCGCCATGAATAAGAGCCTCGGGCAACCGGGCCGATCACAGGAGGCGTCCCCCATGTCCCAACCCAAACGCGGCCGGCCCCTGCCTGCCGCCCTGGCCACGCTGGCCGCCCTATCGGCGGCAGTCTCCGCGCACGCCACGGAAGGCGGCGGCAGCCTGTATCCGAACGGCATCGAGAACTTCACGATGGCCGCCGCGCCGCCGCCGGGCACCTACCTGCTGCTGTATAGCTTGCACATGGAAGCCGACCAGCTTCGCGACAACAGTGGCGACCGGGTCCCGGTCGGCTTCCGTCTGCGCGCCTCGGGCATCACGCCCCGGCTGGTCGTGGTCACGCCGAATACGCTGCTGGGCGGACAGCCCGTGTTCCACGTCATCGCGCCGCTGGTGAGCCTCGACGTCAGCCTGGCCGGCAAGGCGGATTCCCGCCAGGGGCTGGGCGACATGACCTTCGGCGCGGGCCTGGCCTATCACCTCTCGCCGCGGCTCCACGCCATCGTTGCGCTCGATGTCTTTGCGCCGACCGGCCAGTACGACCAGAATCGCCTGGCCAACATCGGCCGCAATTACTGGAGCGCCGAGCCGGTGTTCGGCATCAGCTATCTCCAGCCCTCGGGATTCAATGCGGACCTGAAGGTCATGTACGACTTCAATGGGCGCAACGCGGCAACCGGCTATCGCTCCGGCCAGGAGCTGCACGCCGATTTCGCCCTCGGCTGGGGACTCGGCAACGGCTGGACCCTCGGCGCCGGCGGGTACGTCTACCAGCAGACGACCGACGACCGGCAAGACGGCAACACCCTCTCCGGTCACCGGGGGCGCGCCGTAGCGCTGGGGCCGTCCATCCGGTTCGACGGGGGCAAATGGTTCGTGACGGCCAAATACCAGAAGGAATTCGGGGTCCGCAACCGCGCGCAGGGCGAAGGGCTGGTCATCAAGGCCGTCCTGCCCTTCTGAGGCGCGGCCGGCCTGTTCCGTGGAACGGAAACCGGTAGAATTTTTCTTTCCGTTCCATTGCATTGCGGACCGCCCCATGAACGATCTTGATCCCAAGCTCCTCGTACTCTTCGCGAAGGTTGTGCGGCTCAATAGCATCAGTCGTGCGGCGCGCCTGCTTTCCATCCCGAAGGCGACCATCAGCCGCAGCCTGACGCGGCTGGAGGATGCCCTGGGCTCGCGGCTGTTCGAGCGCTCGTCCCGGGGCATGCGGCTGACCGAGGCCGGTGAGCGGATCGCACGCCATGGCCAGCGGGTCGTCGAAGAGATCGAAGAAGCGAAGGCAGCCATCGGCGCCACGCAAACCGCCATGAGCGGCCAGCTCCGGATCGCCACGCCGCTGACGTTCGGCCGCTCGCTGCTGTCGCCGGTCCTGCCCAGGTTCCTGGCCCGCCACCCTCAGCTGCACGTCGAGGTCGAGCTCACCAATCGGCGGGTCGATCCCAGCGAAGAAAACTTCGACCTGGTCGTTCGGCTCGGGCCGCTGGCCGACACGTCACTGGTGGCCAAGCCGCTGGGCATCGTGAACTTCGCGGCATGCGCGAGCCCCGGCTACCTGAAGGCCCACGCCCGGGTACGGCGCCCCGAAGACCTGTCGCGCCATGCCATCATCGACGTCTTCAACGGCGCCGAGCACCACCACTGGATCTTCACGCATGGCGATGAGCGCGTGGAAGTCGAAGTGGCCCGCCGTTTCGACGCCAATGACCCGATCATGCGCTGCGACGCGGCCGCCGCCGGCCTCGGCATATCGCTGCTGCCCCTGTGGCTTCTGAAGAAAGAGGTGGCATGCGGCCGGCTCGAAACGGTGCTGCCGCAATGGCACTCGACGCGCAGCACGGAAATCTACGCGATGTATCCGAACCGGCGCAGCCTGTCCGCCAAGTCCCGGGCCTTCCTGGCCTTCCTGGAGGAAGAGATCCCGCCCCAGCTCGCCTGAGGCGGCGCCGGGGCACGCATCGCGGCAAGGCTTGCCGTCGGCGCAGCGAGCGCCGGCGTCCTCGCCGCGCGGTGCATCAGCCGTTCACCGGACCTCGACGCTCATGCTCCCGAGACCCTCAATGGTCGCCAGCATGAGGTCACCCGCCCCGACCGGTCCTACGCCGTCGCAGGTGCCCGTCATGATGACGTCACCGGGCACCAGCGTATAGAAGGTCGATGCCCACGCGATCTGCTGGGCGATGTCCATGATCATGTGGCGCGTGTTCGACTGCTGACGCGGCTGCCCATTGACGCTCAGGCCGAGCGCCAGATTCTGCGGGTCCGCGACATCGTCGGCCGTGGTCAGCCAGGGCCCCAGCACCGAGTAGGTGTCGATCGACTTGCGGAATGACCGGTCTTCGCCGCCACGGACCGTCATGTCCAGGCCGATCGCATAGCCCGCCACATGCGACAGCGCCATGGCCTTCGGAATCGCCTTGCCCGCTTTGCCGATCACGACGGCCAGCTCGATCTCGTGATGGGTCGGGCGTTGCGGAAAGTGGACCTGGACCCCCTCGCCGCAACCGACCAGCGAACTCGTCGCTTTCAGGAACAGGCCCTGTTCTTCGATGCCCCCTGCGTACTGCTTGAACGTCGCGGCGGCGTTCCGGGCCTCGCGGACGTGATCGGCGTAGTTCACGGGGACCCCGATGATCTTCGACGGTCGCGCCACCGGGCTGAGCAGGCGCACCTGCGCCAGCGGACAGCGCCGCGCGCTGTCCTTCAGCCGTCCGATCTCGGCCCGCACGGCATCGAGATGGGCCACCAGCGTGTCGCCCAGGGGGGCCGGATACCGCGGCGGGGGAAGCACCTCCAGCGCGCGCGTGACGTCGCACACTTCGCTGCCGACAACCAGGCCCAGCCGGCTGTCGTCAAACCAGCAGATGTTCATGGCCGTCACCTTGTCCCGGCTGACCCGGGCTGGACCTGCGCCCGGTCGAACCCCGCCACCTCGCGATAGCGGGCCTGCCACTGTTCGAATTCCCCGGCCGACAGCACGTCCTCGATGCGGTCGAAGGGTTGGCCGCCCGTGCGCGCCTCGACCAGGCGCAGGATGGCGTCGGGCGAGATCTCGCGATTGGCGAGCACGATCTTGCCGGTGACGTCAAGGCGCTTGTCCTCATACGCCTTCAATGCGCGTTCCGGGTCGTCGTGCGCGGCGAGCTGGTCGGCCAGCGTGAGCGCATCGATGATCGCCTGTGCCGCACCGTTGGAGCCGCGCGGCATCATGGGATGCGCGGCATCGCCCAGCAGCGTCACGCGCCCTTCGGACCAGAACGGCAAAGGCTCCTGGTCGACCATGGGATATTCGTAGATCGAATCGGCGGCGCGCATGACGGCGGGAATGTCCAGCCAATCGAAAGCGCAGGCCTCGAAGCTGCCGATGAAGTCTTCGACGCGGGCGGGACGATTCCAGTCCCGCAACAGCAATGCATCGGGCCGCTCGATCTCCACCACCCAGTTGAGCAACTGGCGCCCCTGCGCATCGACGTTGTCGCGAACCGGGTAGAGGACCAGCTTGCCGGTCTTCTCGGTCCCGAGGTACACCATGCTGGCGCCGCTCAGGAAGGGCTGCCAGCGTGTCGTGCCCCGGTACTGTGTCGTGCCCTCGTAGCGGGGCACGGCCTCGACCGGGTGCATCTGCTTGCGCACCACCGAATGAACCCCGTCGCAGGCGACGGCAATGTCGCCGCGAATCGCCGGGAGCGGATCCTTCCTGGCATCCTGGACATGCACCTCCACCCACCGGCCATCCTGGGTGACCCCGGTGCACCGGCGCCCGAGTTCGACAGCGTCGGGGCCGAGCCGCGCCCGCACCGCATCGAGCAGCACCTCATGGAGATCGGCCCGGTGAATGGACAGCTGCGGCAAGGGATAGCCGGCAAAGCGACCGCGCAGCTCCCTGTCGACCAGTTGCCCGCGGCGCGTGTAGAAGCACACCTCGCGCGTCGGCACGGCCTTGCGCTCCAGATCCTGGACCACGCCCAGCCGGTCCAGCGCCGCCATCGCGTGCGGCAGCAGGTTGATCCCCACGCCCAGCGGCTTGATCTCCGGCGCCGACTCGATGATCCGGCAAGGCACCCCGACCTCATGGAGGGCCAATGCCAGCGCAAGGCCACCGATGCCTGCACCGATCACCACCACCTCCGGCTTGGCGACGTTCCTGGTATTCATGACGATGTCTCCTGGGCATCCAGCCCTGAATCATTTTTATTGGTCAACGGAATCGGGCACGAGGCCACGCCTCACCCGGCCACGGCACGAAGCACCGTGTCCCCGTTGGGCACGGGGCCCCACTGATCGCGTGGCGCGGCAGCCGCGCGCCGCCGCCATCTCGCCCGTCACGCGGCGGTCATGCCCACGCTTCTTCCACGAGATAGCCCAGGCGGGCCAGCACCTCGCGATCGGTCATCATGAAGAGCCGTGCGTTGCCGCCTTCAGCGCGGTGCGACGCCCAGTTCCAGTGCGGAATGGTGAAGACATCGTTCGGCTGCCAGCGGATCTCCGTCGACCCGATCCGAGAGGTGCCCTCCCCTTCCAGCACGGCGACGATGGCGTTGTGCGTGGTCCTGCGCGCGACGGTCTGGGCATTCCCGGACAGCTCGAGCGCATAGCAGTCGATCGTCGGCATCACGGCGCCGCCGGCGACGGGATGGGTGTATCGCACGGTCTTGGAGCCGTCGGCCGCTGCCGGCATGCTCTCGAAGGTCCGGCACATGGATTCCCAGGGGTAGCGCAGCAGCGGGAACGTCGCGCCGCCCTGGGGAAGCACCCCTTGGGGCGACATGCCGGCCTGCGCGAATGCGCCGCCGGCAAGCGAAGCCGGCGGCGAGGCGGCAGCCTCATTGGCCGCCCCCGGCTCGAACGAGACAACGCCCAGGTCGAACAGCGCGAGCGGCAGATCGAGCCCATCGAGCCAGACCATGCGGTCCTCGCCGTGGTTGACATGGCCGTGCCAGCACATGGCGGGCGTCAGGATCAGATCGCCCCGGCTCATCGGAACATGCTCGCCGTTCACGGTGGTCGTGGCGGTGTTGCCTTCGAGAATCAGTCGGATGGCCGACAGCCGGTGCCGATGCTCATGCGCATGCTCGTGCGGCCCCAGAATCTGCAGCGCGGCATTGAGGTTGGTGGTGGTTTTCACCTTGCCGCCGAACGCCGGATTGACCAGCAGCAGCACCCGCCGTTCCGCATCCTCCATCCGGACCTCGGCCGAGGCCCGGTCGATCATCGGCAGCATGGACTTCCAGGGCCAGAGGAACGGCGCATCCGGCGCCGCCGGCTCGCGCGTCATCAGGGTCTTGAACCGGTCCCAGAGCGGCTGCACATTGACGCGCTCCAGCGCCGCGACCAGATCGCGATCATCGGACTGCCGGGGAGAGAAAGAAGTCGCTTCCTGCATGGTTGAATGCCTGTCCCGAGTCGTTCTTGAGGCCCCATACTAGAACGCGGCCGGCAGACGCAGCGCAGCGCTTTTGCAACCCGGCGTTTCACCATCGGAACACGGTCGGCGTCATGCCCGGCACCGGGCCGGCCGATGCCTCCCGTGGATCACGCTAGCTTCGCGCGCCTTCTTGCGCGAGGCGTCACCGGGGCGCAGCGGTGATGGCCCCGACGTACTCCACGCGCGGCCGCACGAGAAACCCGGCGAGGCGCTGCTCGAAGACATGGGCGATCCATCCGGCCGTGCGCGCAAGCGCCATCAGCGCGCCCGCCGTGCGCGCCGGCAACCCCAGCGCCACCGTCACGCCGGCCAATCCCACGTTGAGGCTCGGCATCACCTTGAGCCTGGCGCGCGCGGCACGGATCGAGGCCAGCACGATCTCCGCCCGCTTGTCTTTCTGGGCACGCGCATGCAGCAGGTTGAGCAGCACCGCGGCGCGCGGATCGCCATCGGGATAGATGGCATGGTTGTAGCCGGGCAGCGGCTGCCGGGTCAGCATGATCTCCCTCAGGCTTTCCACGTACTTCGCGGGCGTCGGGCAACGGCGGAGCATGTCCTCGGCGAGATCGCAGCCCAGGCCGGTGAAGATCCCCTCGAACGCGCCGAGCGCCGAACTCACGCAGGAATAGAGGTCGGCACCCGCTGATGCGGCAATGCGGGCAACGAACGTGGAAGGCGCCAGTTCGTGATCGGCGCAAATGATCAGCGCGGCGTTCAGCATCTGCACGTTCGCGGCGCTGGCCTCCAGGTCGAGGCTGCCGCACAGCCATTCGGCAAGCGAAGCGTGTTCGCTGGCGGGCTCGAAGCGGGGGCGCTCCCGCAAGAAGCCGAGCATCGACGCCAGCACCTGCATGAGCTGCCGCGCCGCGAGCACCGAGGCGCCAGCGCTGAGTTCGGCGTTCGCGCCCCGGCATATCGCCAACGCTTCGATACTCAACGAGAACAGCCGCCGCGTATTGCTGACAGCCGCGGCCGCGGCAATCGAATCGAGAAAGCCATCGAATGCCGGCGGCAGCGATTGGGCCTGCCAGCGGAGGGATCGTGCAGGCAGCACACCGCTCCAGAGCAGTTCGATGCAATCCTCGAACGGGCGGCCGCTGCGCGCCAGATCCGTCGCCTTGACGCCGCGATAGCATGGCCCCTCGTCCGTGATGGCCGTGATGCCGCTCTTGAGCACCGGCTCGCCGCCGATGCGCAGCGCGCTCTGGGCCGTTTGCACGCGGGGACGATCCTTGCGTCCGCGCAGCTGCAGCACCTCCACATCCTGGCGGTAGTACAGGCTGCCCTTGCTGCCCGGCTGCGCACTGACCGCGCGGATCAATCCCCGGCTCACATAGGCGTAAAGCGTTTGCGGCTTGACGGCCAGCATCGCCATCGCCGTCCTGGCATCGATGAGCTCGCCGGGCGGCTCGTCCCGGCTTCCCGGGGCCGCCGCCAGGGTTGTGCCATTGGCGTCCTTTCGATGTGCTGGCTTCATCAGTCTGGGTGTCGGATGCTTGGGTGGTAGGCAAGTGAAACATCAAGGCCATCACGGAAGTCATGCTTCCCAACGGCAATCATCTTGTCCGCGGGCTCGCCTGTTTCGGACACGAGCCCGCCGGAATACCGGGGGACGCTGCCGTGCGCCGCCGATCGGGCGATCCCGCTGGCGCCGCCCGGCGGATGGCCGCCATGCCATGGCCACGGGCACTGCCGGCCGGTTCACGATGGCCGCGGCGCTGCAGCGTGACTTGGCTGCCGCGATGCCCGAAATGATATCGGGAGCATGGCCGCCCTGGAACCGTGTGCGAATCAGCGGGGCGCCCACCCTGCCGTCCGTGGCGTCACGGAAGGGGCGCGGGTCTACGCCGGCAAAGCGTCGACGACCCGCTGCGCAGACACGACCTCCGCATGCTGCGCGATCACCTTGTCGAGCAGCACGTGGTGCACGTCGTGGTCCGGATCGGCGCAGCAGTCTCTTGCCACCACGACACGGTAGTCCAGGTCGAGCGCCTGCCTGACGGTCGACAGCACGACGCCGGCGGTCGTGACGCCGGCAAGTACGAGCGTTTCGATGCCGTTCGAGCGCAGCAGCGTTTCCAGCGCTGTCCCGGTAAACGCGCCGATGCGGTGCTTGATGACGACGGGTTCGTTGTCCAGCGGCGCGACGGCGGGATGGATGGCGGTTTCCACCTGACCGCACCCGAACGCACCGCTTTGCTTGACCCGCGAAAACAGCCGGTTCCGTTCGCTGACTTCCGGGTAGCCTTGCCTGAATGCCACCATCACGTAGACGACCGGCATCTGGGCCGCACGCGCGGCCTCGATCATCCGTGCGGTGTTGGCGAGCACGCCGGCACGCTGATCCTCCGAAACAAAGTGCTCCAGCAACACGTTCTGGTAATCCATCACCAGCAAGGCTGATTTGGCTGGGTTCAGTTGAAACGGCTCAGACATCGACAAGCTCCATCAAAGACGGGAAGCGCGAATACGTGACCGGCCCGGCGCGAAGCCCACGATCCGCCAGATAAAAAAAGCGCCAAGCAGCAACAGCCCGCCAGTCATAAAGAACACGGCACGCATACCGGCGTGACCGCCGACAAAGCCACCGGCCAAGGGCCCCACAACCTGCCCCGCGAACTGGAATGACAGCGCATAGCCCATCACCTTGCCGACGAGCGGGTCGGGTACGTTGTGACGCAGGACTGCGGCGATGCAGGGCAACAGACCGCCCAGCGCGAGGCCCATGGCGAAGCGCAAGCCGATGAGCTGCCAGCTTGCCGTGACCAACGCCTGCGGGATGAGCAGCAGCCCGGCCGAAGCCAGCGCGGTGATGATCACGGTGGAATGGCCGATCCGGTCCGCGAGCTTGCCGAGCTGCGAAGCGGAAAGCACGCTGCCCAGCGCCGCGGCCGACATGACCAGACCCGCCACGAACGTGACCTTCCGCGGATCGCTGACGAGGCGTTGCACATAGACGGTGATGATGGGCTCGATGGACATATTGGCGACCATCAGAATCAGCCCGGCCAGCAGCATCGCGATGACGGCGCGCTTGTTCGGAACCTGCGCCCAAGAGGCAACGGTCCGCACCGCCTCCGGCAGTTTCTGCGCTTCGCGGACCAACCACGCCGTCGCGAGGAACGAGACGAAGATCAGTCCACCGGCACACCAGAAGGTGGCGCGCATGCCGATCATCGGGGGCAATGCGCCGCCGACGAGCGGCCCCACCAGATTGCCGGCCATCACACCGGAAGCGAGCACCCCGAGCGCCCAGCCCGACCGCGCTTTCGGCGTTTGCACCGCGACGAGGATCGTGGCCCCCGACGCGTACCCGCCCGCCAGACCGGCCAATAAGCGCAGCGCCACCAGTTGCCAGATGTTCGTCGCGAGCCCCATCAGCGACACCACGATCGCCATCCCGAGACTCGCCCTCAGCAGCATCGGCTTCCGGCCGTAGCGGTCGCCCAGATGCCCCCATAGCGGCGCAGTGAGCCCCGCGGTGACGAAGGTCGCCCCAAACGCGACGCCAGACCATTGGACGATGGCCGCATGGCCGATCACGCCGAGTTGCTCCACATAGATCGGCAGAAACGGCAGCATCAGCGTCATCGCCAGGACCGTCGAAAAGGAGCCGAACAGGCAAACGGCAAGGTTGCGCCGCCAGGGCTCATCACTACCCGGTGTCATGGGAAAGGGGCCCCCACTTTGGTATCCCAAAGTGGGATACAATAACAATCCACGAAGGTTGCTGTCAAACAACCCTCGTTGAATCCGAGACACGTCGAACGGTCCCAACCGCCCCTATCTGCCCATGACACAAGCGCAAAACGTGGAAACCCGCCTTCGGGAAATGATCCTCAACATGGAGATCGGCCCCGGCGAGCGCCTGACGGAACGCTGGGCCGAAGCCCAGTTGGGCGCCTCGCGGACGCCGGTCCGGGCTGCGTTGTTGCGCCTGGAGACGGACGGCCTGATCTGCCGCGAAGGCCGCGGCTGGATGGTGACGCCGCTCGACATTCAGGAGATCGAGCAGCTCTTCGTCTATCGCGAGGTCCTGGAAGTGGCTGCAATCCAGCTTGCCGCGAAGCACGCAAACATCGAAGCGCTGGACCGGCTGGAGGCCGCGCTTGAAGCCTGCAGGCCGGGCACGTCAACACGCGAAGCGCACCAGCTCGGCACGGAATTCCACGTTCAACTGGCGGCGCTGGCGGCCAATGACTTCATCGCCCGTGGCGTTGCCGACGCCATGACGCGCCTGTCTCGCGCCCGCTGGCTGGGCACCACGCCCGAGCATCAGGGCTGGGACGAGCATCGCGCGGTGCTCGCGGCCTTGCGCGAAGGCGACGCCGCCAAGGCATCCGCACTCGTCAGCCAGCATCTCCGCGATAGCCGCGATCGGCTGATGAAGATCCTGACCGAGGGACGCCGCAGCCTGCGGGCTCGCGGGATCATGGTTGAACGGAGTTGATTGCACGCCCCAGGGCTTGCCACGGGCACCGGTGTTCGTCATCCAGCACGTGTTCGCGCCTTCGGAACCTTCCATGCGGGCGGATAACCGCCAGCCTCTTGGGAGGGCGCCGTCACCAGCAGCCCTCAGCGGCCAAGCAACACGAAAACCACGGCAATCCAGCCGCCGGAAAGCGACCAGGGCCAGCGCGGTCATGGCGATGGCAGCAGCCTGACCGTCAGGGTACGTACATGCCCGTCTTCGAGCCTCCGCCAATGCGCATCGTGCCGGGAAAGCCTGCGATGCAGTAGCCTGCGACGCCTTCGCGCACATGGAGTTCAGCGGTAAGCGGCATCGGCACGCTCACAGGCATGCATTCCGAGGCGATCAGCGCGAAGATGACCGGCCTATCCGGCGGCGGCTTCGCTGACCAGCCAGTCTCGGAAAGCAACCAGCCTCGGCAAGCTGGCACATTCCGCTCGATACACCACGTAATAGGCAAGCGCCGACGTGAACTCGACCTCCGGAAAGAGACGAACGAGCCGTCCAGCCACGAGATCGTCGCGAGCCATGACGCTACGGGCCAATGCCACTCCGTGTCCGTCGATCGCCGCTTGCAACACCGCGGCGGAGTTGTTGATCCGCATGCCACGTTTGGTTGTGACCGTCGTCACGCCCGCTTTCTCGAGCCACGCATCCCAGGACGCGAAGCCCTCGTGACGATCCACCGACAGATCATGAATCAGCGTTTCACCGGCAAGATCGGCCGGACTGCGCAATCGCCGTTTCCGGCGCAATAGCTCCGGGGAACAGACAGGGTAGATCTCCTCGTCCATGAGCTTTTCCACCACCAGGCCAGGCCAGCTCCCGGCGCCATACCGCACACCAATGTCGATCCCCTGGACGACGAAATCGACCAGCCTGAGACTGGTATCGAGCCGGACATCCGTGTCTGGCCATGCCGCCTGAAACCGATCGATTCGCGGCAACAGCCACTTGGCCGCAAAGGCGGGGCTGACCGTCACTGTCAACACACCGCTTGCCGATGCCTCTTTGAGTCGTTCCAGGCCGAGGCTCAATCGATCGAACCCCGCGCGTATGTCGGGCAGCGCCCGCTGCGCGACCTCCGTGGCGACAAGCCGAACCCGTCCACCGCTGCCTCGATGAAACAGCGGGGTGCCAAGCGATGCCTCCAGGCTGCGCACAAGTTGGCCAACTGCCGCGGGGGTCACGTTGAGTTCTGCGGCCGCGGCGGAAAAGCTCTGATGCCGAGCACTTGCCTCGAACGCGCGCAGTGCATTCAAGTAGATGGGCGATTTCACATCAAGAAAGATTTTCTTTCAATGACAAACAGAATATCTCATTTGCGACAGAGCGTGATCCGTCGAACAATAGGCTTATTCCTGGCATAGACATGGAAAAACGCCCGAACTGCGCGCCCCCACACTCGCCCCTTCTTAAGTATCGTTAAATAGTTTTTCTTCCCGCTAAAGTCAACACGGCCACACGAGGCATCGCCGTCGCAAAGGCACCCGCCTGCAACACATTCCATCGACCTGGGCATAACGGCCAATTGTCGACGGCAACGTGATGGCTGGTCGCCAAGCCTGATCTTTTCTACATAGGAGCCAACCCATGGTCTATTTGCAAATCACCCTGAAGATCGTCGTCGCTAACCGCGCCGCGGCCGCTGAGGTCTACCAGAAGTACAAGGCCGCGTTCCTCGACACAATCACCGGTGCGAAATCGAAGTCGTTGCTGGTGCGCGACGAGGACGTACAGGTACTGCATGGCTTCGACTCCAAGGAAAACGCGCAGGCCTATCTAAATAGCGCGCTGTTCAACGCTGATGTGGTCCGCAGCCTCTCGCCGCTGCTTGACGACACGCCCGACATCAGGGTCTATCAGGTCGCTTGATGCCGCTCACTTCAAGTCGCGGATCGAGACACCCGGAGCGACTTGATAGGACAACGGCCCCATGATTTCACCGGCCACGGATCCGCGCCGGGGAGATCGGGCGGCCGCGGTGCCCCCTCGGTCTACTCACGGTGTCCCCATTGCCATGCTCGTCAATCACGATTTTTCTCAGCGTGCGGTTGTCGCGCCAGACCAGTACCACTGGGTCACGTCGCCGCAGGATGGCGTGGACCGCGTGATGCTTGACAGGCTCGGCAAAGAAAAGGCCCGCGCCACCAGCATCGTGCGATATGCCACGGCTTCGCATTTTCCGCATCACCAGCATCCGGGAGGCGAGGAGATCTTGGTCCTCGCCGGCACGTTGATAGAAGGTGCGCGCCGCTATCCGGCAGGCTGGTATCTGCGTAACCCGCCTGGATCATCCCACCAGCCGTCCAGCGATGAAGGCGCGCTCCTGTTTGTCAAGCTCTGGCAGATGTCTGGCCGTGAGCAAGAACCCGTGCGCATCGATACCCGCGACCCATCGCGATGGGTGGCTCGGGAAGGACGCGAAACCTGCCGGCTCTTCGCGGATCACACCGAGCATGTGTCCATCGAACGCATCGCGGCAGGCGTGCAAATCCTGGACACCCCTGTTGGCGGCGCAGAGCTGTTGGTGCTGGACGGCACACTGCAGGAAGGCACGCAACAGCATGACCGCGGGGCCTGGATACGGCTGCCGCCAGGCGAGTGCCCGACATTGGTTTCGGGTGGCGCCGGCGCCATGGTGTATCTCAAGACGGGCCACCTCATGGGCAGCCGCTCGAATGAGGGTGCCGAATGTTGACAGCGCGCATTGCAATTATTGGCGGCGGCCTCAGCGGCCTGTATGCGGCTGCTTTGCTTGAGCAGCACGGCATCCAGGACTACGTACTGCTGGAGGCGCGCGAGACATTTGGCGGACGCATCCTGTCCGTGTCGGCCGACTCCGGCGTACGTGCGGACGAACATCATGCACCGTCGGCAGCGACCGAGCGTTACGACCTCGGTGCAACCTGGCTCTGGCCAGCGCTGCATGCCGACCTGGCGCAGGTGGTGGAAACGCTTGGGCTGGAGACATTCGAGCAGTTCGAAACCGGTGACATGCTGCTGGAACGCTCAAGGTCGAGCGCGCCCACGCGAGTGAAGGGTGATCGCTCGTCGCCGCCCGCCCTGCGGCTCGTGGGCGGCATGGGGGCGTTCACCGATGCCATTCGCGATCGCCTGACAACGGAATGCCTGGTCTGCGGCCATCGCGTGCGGCGGCTGCGGCACCTGGGAGACTGCATCGAACTGGAGGCCGATGACGCGCTGGGTTCGATGATGTGTCATCGCGTCGGGCATGTATTGCTCGCCGTGCCGCCGCGCCTTGCGGCGACCACGATCGGGTTCGCGCCGATGCTGCCGGAGACCACGATGCGGCGGTGGCAAGACTGCGGGACGTGGATGGCACCGCATGCGAAGTACGTGGCAGTGTTCAGCAAGCCCTTCTGGCGCGAGCAAAGGCTTTCGGGTGAGGCGCGGAGTTCCGTGGGGCCACTCGCCGAAATTCATGACGCGTCGGCGCGGGAAGGCGGCGCCGCGCTCTTTGGATTCCTGGGCGTTCCCGCTCAGGTGCGAAGCAGGACGCCGGAGACGATCCTGCTTTCTCATTGCCGCGCCCAGCTTGTACGGCTGTTTGGCGAGCGCGCTGGAACACCCAAGGCGGAGTTCCTGAAGGATTGGACCAGCGACCCATGCACGGCAGTGACAGCCGATCAAAACCCGGCGCTGCACGACGGCGTAATGCTCCCGTCCGAGGCCCCCTCCGGCGTCTGGCGAGATCGACTCACAGGCATTGCAAGCGAGTGGTCGCCGGACTTCTCCGGCTATGTCGCAGGAGCGGTGGATGCAGCGCAGCGCGGGGTAGCGAAGCTGCTCGCAACGCTTTCACATTGAAGAGGCGTGCCGTGCGCCAATGTGGCTGGAGCGCGGCGGAATTCAGGCCGGTCCGTCTGCGAAAGCGGGGGCCTTCGCCCATGGGCGCCATGCGGGCGTCCATCGGGTCAAGTTTTTCGTTGCAAGGGAACATTGGGTATGCCGGAGAAGACGACATACAAAGCGATGCAGGTGACCAGGCCAGGCGTGCTGGAAATGGTTGAACGGGATACGCCGACACCAGCGATCGGTGAGGTCCTGATCCAGGTGGAGGCATGCGGCATCTGCGGTGCCGATGCAGGTGTCATTGAAGGACGGGAGGCCGGGCTGCAGTACCCACGCGTTCCGGGCCACGAAGTCGTCGGGCGCATCGTGGCGACCGGACCCGGTACCGCTTCGATCTGGAGGGTGGGCCAGCGTGTAGGTGTGGGCCGGCTGGGCGGACACTGCAGCGAATGCGAGCAGTGCCGACGCGGGCAATTCCAGCTCTGCAGGAACCAGCCCATTGTGGGGAGCACACAAGACGGCGGCTATGCGGAAATGATGCTGGCCCGCAGTGCAGGGCTGGTCTCGATCCCCGACACACTTAGCTCGGAAGCGGCAGCCCCCATTCTGTGCGCCGGCATTGCCACCTTCAACGCGCTCAGGAAATCGGGCGCGCAAGCAGGCGATCTCGTTGCCATCCAAGGCATTGGGGGCCTGGGGCACATGGCCATCCAGTACGCGCGCAGGATGGGCTTTCGGGTTGTGGCCGTAGGCCGAGGTACCGATATCGTCAACGACGTTCGCGCGTTGGGTGCGCACATCTATATCGACACCCATATCGAGGATCCGGCGGTCCGGCTGCGGGAATTGGGCGGGGCGCAGGTGATCTTGACCACCATCACGGACAGCGCCGCGGCCGCCCCGCTCATGTCGGCCCTCGCGCCTCAAGGACGGTTGCTTGTCGTTGGCGTCGGACAAGCGCCGCTGGCCGTCATGCCCAGCGCCCTGGTAGGTGGTGAACGCATGGTCCAGGGGACCCTCACTGGCTCGCCTTTTGAATCCGAGAAGGCTCTGGACTTCAGCGTCCTGACAGACGTTCGTCCGCTGATCGAAACCATGCCGCTTGAGAAGGCTCACGAAGCGTACCAGCGCATGATGTCGGGGCAAGTCAAGTTCCGCATGGTGCTGACGATGAACGCCGGTTGACGGCAACGCTCGAAATCCAACATCCTGATGTCCACCTCAAGATTCAATCGTCACGTCCTGCGCTTGGCCGCCGCGCAAGCCCTGGCCGGCGCCAATTCAACGGTTGTCTACGCGACCGGTGCCATCATCGGCAATATGCTCGCCCCGAGTCCGGCGCTGGCAACCGTACCGGTCTCGATCTTCGTCGTGGGAATGGCGGCTGCGACGCTTCCAGTCGGCGCAGTGGCCCGGCGCTACGGCCGGAAAATTGCCGCCCTGCTCGGTAACGCGTGCGGCGTGATCGTCGGCCTTCTGGCGGCATTGGCGCTCGTTATCCAGTCGTTCAACCTATTCTGCGTCGCCATGTTGTTTGGCGGCGCGTATGCGGCGGTCGTGCTGACGTTCCGCTTCGCGGCCGCCGAGTGCGTGCCCCCGGAGGATCGCCCGCGGGCAATGTCCACGGTGCTTGCTGGCGGTATCGCAGCCGGCGTGCTTGGGCCGCAGCTGGTTACAGCCACCATGAATCGATGGCCGCCCCATGCGTATGCGGTCACCTACCTGGCCTCCGCTGGCGCGGCGGCCCTCTCGGCCATCGTGTTGCTCGGCGTGCGGTTCGAACACCAGCCCCCGATCTCGGCCCGCGTACAAGGGCGCCCGAGTTCCGCCATCGTTCGGCAGCCGCGTTTCGTTGTGGCGATGCTTTGCGGTGTCGTGAGCTACATGATGATGAACTTCATGATGACCTCGGCGCCGCTCGCCATGGAGTTGTGCGGCATCTCGCGTGCGCAGGCCAACGATGGCATTGAGATACACGTCGTCGCCATGTACGCGCCAAGCTTTTTTACCGGACGCCTGATCTCCCGCTTTGGCGCGCCTAACGTCAGTCTGGCCGGGCTAGCCTTGACGGCGCTGGCAGCCATCACGGGCATGACCGGCCTTGCGGTGGACCACTTCTGGGGCGCGCTGATGCTGCTCGGTTTGGGATGGAACTTCGGGTTTCTGGGGGCATCCGCCATGGTGCTGGCCTGCCATACGCCGGCGGAAGGGCCTCGCGTCCAGTCGATTTACGATTTTGTGGTGTTCGGCGCCATGGTCGTTGGCTCTTTCGCATCGGGCGGCCTGTTGACCACTTTCGGATGGTCACTGGTGTGCGGCCTGATCTTGCCTCCGGTGCTGATCGCAGCAGCAAGCGCTTTTTGGCTGCTAAGGAAAACACCCCGAACAGGCCAACAGGCGTCAAGTGACTGAGAAACCATGTCATCGCCCTACATGCGCGCCAATGCGCCATTGGAAGCAGGAGGGGCAACGCTCCGAAGCGTACCTCCCGCGCGCAACCGGAATGCAGGCAGACGGTTGAGCCGTTCGGGCTGAAACGAGGCGGTATCGCGCGGTTCGCTCAAGCCCGCCCGAGTCAGCCCAGGCGGGACTGCGTCAGTGACCGAGGATATCGGACAAGAAGTCCTGCCTGCGCTCACCACGCGGATTGCTGAAGAACGCCTGCGGTGAGTTCTGCTCAACAACCGATCCCGGGGCCATCAAGATCACGCGATCCGCTACCGCCTTTGCGAAACCCATGTCGTGCGTCACGCAGAACATGGCATCCCTTGCTGCGCGAGTCCGCTCATGGCGTCCTGGACCGCACATTCCCCTTGAAAAAGGCGGATGCCTGTATATATTTACAGTGTACGTATATACAGTCATCGCCATCATGGACGACCTGATCCGCATCGAGAACGAATACGACCGCCAGACCGTAGCGTGGCTGCGCGAGCGCCTCGGTGAGCAAGCCCTGAGCGAAGTGGTGCTGCGCATGCAGGGGCGCGACAAGCCCTATGCCTCGGCTGTCTGCCGCGCGCTGGGGCTGGCACCGCCGCCGCGCAGGCGCGGATCGGGCGCCATCAACCGGGCGGTCGGCGAGGCTTACCTTGCCAGCATCCGTGCGCTCCTGGCCGGCCACCGCACCGGCGGGCATGCCCCAGCCTGATCCCTGCCCCACCGGCACGCACGGCGGCGCGCCGTGGATCGCGTCGTTGGCGCACGCCTGATCTCGTGCCGGGATGATGCCGGGCGTTGCGCGGCCGGCGCGCGACGCAAGCCGATCCGCACACCCGGACGGCACGGCCTGAGGCCGCGGCAAGCGAGGCAACGACCAGCGCACACACCAACATGCCCGTCACGGGAAAGTGACGCATCCCGCCTCTGCAGCCGTCATGCGATTGAGGGGTTCGGCATCTTGCACTACCTTGAAGACAGCAGCGATCGCACGCCGGGCCGGTGCGCGATCGCTTTTCGTTTCACGGCAGGTCGCTTCAAGGAGGCTCACGGATGCTGCATGCGCTTTCCAAACTGTGGTGGGTGCTGGCCCTGCGCGGACTCTGCGCCATCGTGATCGGCACCGGGGCGTTCGTGGTGCCGGCCGCGACGCTGGCTGTCCTGATCCTCGTATTCGGGGCCTATGCGCTGGTCGAGGGCGCCCTGCTGCTGGTGACCGCGCTCGGCAACCATCGCGCCGCGCCGGACCGCTGGCCGCTGCTGCTGCAGGGCCTGCTGGGCGTGGCGGTGGGCACGCTGACGCTGCTCAGCCCGGCCGTCACGGCGCTGGCCCTGCTGTTCTACATCGCGGCGTGGCTGCTGGCCCACGGGGTGCTGCAGATCGTCGTGGCGGTACGCCTGCGCGAAGCGCTGAGCGGCGAGTGGTGGCTGATCGCGTCGGGCGTGCTCAGCGTGCTGCTGTCGATCTGGCTGTTGTGGCAGCCGCAGGCCGGGGCGCTGGCGGTGCTGTGGTGGATCGGCGCGTGGGCGCTGGTCTGGGGCGCCGCGCTGGTCGGCGCCGCGCTGCGCATCCGCAGGTGGGCGCGCAGCGGCTCGGCCCGCGCCTTCGCGTAGCCCGAGCGCATCCGGAGTGCCCGGCCATGTCCGCCGACTTCCGCGACCGGACCGACGCGGGCAGGCAACTGGCCGCCGCGCTGGCGGTACTGGACCTGCCCCCGCCGCGCATCGTGCTGGCGCTGCCGCGCGGTGGCGTGCCGGTGGGCCATGCGATCGCGCAGGCGCTGGATGCGGCGCTGGACATCGTGCTGGTGCGCAAGATCGGCGCGCCGGGCCAACCCGAACTGGCACTGGGGGCCATCGCCGATTGCGGCGCCGGCGTGCCGCCCTACATCGAATGGAACACGATGCTGCTGCACGCGGCCGGCCCGCTCCAGGCCTATCTGGACCGGGCCGTGGCCGACGAGCGGGACGAACTCGAACGCCGCCGCGTCCGCTACGGCGCGATGCAGCCGCCACAGGCCGGCTCGCTGGCCGACGCGACGGTCATCGTCACCGATGACGGCGTGGCGACCGGCGCCACCATGCGCGCCGCGCTGGCCGCCGTGCGGCGTGCGCACCCAGCCAGGCTGGTGCTCGCCGTGCCGGTCGCACCGGACGATGCCTGGCTCATGCTGCGCGGGCAGGCCGACGAAAGCGTCTGTCTGCTCACGCCCCCCTCCGACCTGTTCCGCGCCGTCGGCCTGTACTACCGCGACTTCGAGCAGACCGGCGATGATGAGGTCATCGCCCTGCTGGCCGACTGCCGCGCCCCCTAGCGCCGCGGTCCGGGCCGCCTTGCTGCGCGCCGCGCCATCCGCGCCGCTGCGCCCGGCAACCACTCGCGCGACAACCACGACGGGCCACGCATGCCCCAGGCGCTATGCAGCGACTTCCAGGCGCGCATCGCTCGCCGCATGCAACGCCCCCACGAAGCGACGCTCGGGATGCGGATGGCTCAGGAAGTCATGGTGCGAGATGTGCCAGCCGTAGGCGCCCGCCAGCTGAAACACAATGCGGTCGCCGACGCGCAGGCGGTCCACCACGACGTCGCGCGCCAGCACGTCCTTCGGCGTACACAGCTCGCCGCACAGCGTGACCGCCTGCGCCTGCACCGATGGCCGCTCGAACGGGTAGTCCCATCGCGCATTCGGCAGGATCACGAACGGATGATTGTGCTGCCACGATGCCGGCAGCCTGAAATGATGCGTGCCGCCGCGCAGCACGGCGAACCACTGGCCGTGATTGCGCTTGAGGTCCACCACCTCGGTGACGTAATAGCCGCAGTCGGCCGCGATGAAACGCCCGCACTCGAACACGATCCGGCAGCCGGCGCCGGCCTCGGCGAGCAGCACCCCGAGCCCATCGCAGAACCGCCGCCAGTCGAATGCATGGGACGGATCCGCGTAGTCCACACCGATGCCGCCGCCGACGTTCAGCGTGTCGAGCGTCAACCCGTGCTCGCGGCGCAAGCGCAGCGCCAGAGAAAGGTAGTGGCGCATCAGCGCGAGATGCGACTCGGCATCGAGGTTGTTGGACAAGGCATGCAGATGCAGGCCGACCACCTCGACGCCCGGCAAGGTCCGCGCCAGGCGGATCAGATCGGGCACCGCGTCCTCTTCGATGCCGAATTGCGTCGGCTGGCCGCCCATGGTCAGCGTACCTTGCGCACGCTTGCCCACGGCATCCGCCGACAGCGGGTTGGGGTTGACGCGCAGCAGCACGCGGGCGCGCCGCCCCATCCGGCACGCAATCGCGTCGAGCCTGCGCAGTTGCAACTCGCTTTCGACGTGGATCAGTTCGACCCCGCGTTCGAGCGCGCCCTGCAGCTCATCGTCGGTCTTGCCGGGGCCGCCGAAGACGATCCGCGCCTGCGCGCCGACTTCGCGCGCGCGCACTACCTCGCCGAGCGAGGCGACCTCGTAGCCGGCCACCGCGCCATCGAGCGCGGCCAGCACGGGCGCATCGCTGTTGGCCTTGATCGCGTAGAACAGCTCGCAGCCGGGCGGCAGCATCGCGCTGAGCCGCGCGGCCCGCTCGCGCAAGTGGTCGAGGTCGTAGAGATAGGCGCAGACGGGCGAGGTCGCGCCCTGGAGATAGCGTTCGATCAGTTCCCGGTGCATCGGGCGGCTCCTTCGTGTTCGAGATCAGGCAAAAGCGCCTGCAATTGCGCGGCCATCGCGCGACGCGCAATGCCGCGGTCGTCGCCGGCAATCGCCAGGCGCACGCCCGTGCGATGCATGTCCGCGATGTCGTCGGGATGGCGCGGCAGGGCGCAGAACACCTTGCCGTGGCGGCGCGCGGCGGCGGCCACCCGCGCGATCGCCGCGCGCACGTCGGCGTGCCCGGTCTGCCAGGGCATGCCCAGGTCCTGCGACAGGTCCGCCGCGCCGCCGAGCAGCACGTCGACGCCATCGACGGCGGCAATGGCATCCAGTGCATCGAGCCCCGCGCGGTCTTCGATCATCGCGACAACCAGCGTGTCCGCCGCCGCCCGCGCAACTGTCCGGGCCAGGTCGTCGCGGCCGAAGCGGCTCGCGCAGATCGCATTCAGCCCGCGCCGGCCGAGCGGCGCGTGATGGGCGGCCGCGACCGCCTCACGCGCCTCCTCGACCGAGCGGACACGCGGGATGACCACGCCCTGCGCTCCGGCATCCAGCACCTGCACGATCTGGAAGGGCGCGGCGACCCGCACCAGCGCCGCCATGCCGCCGGCGCGCGCGGCGAGCAGCATGGCCGTCAGCGCGGCGCCGTCGAGCAGCGTGTGCTCCAGGTCGATCACGACAAAGTCGTAGCCGGCCGCCGCGATCAGTTCGACCATCAGCGGCGCGGGCGTCGAGCAGAACAGCCCGACCAGCGGCCGGCCTTCCGCCTGCCGCAGCCGGGCCTTGAGCGACTGCGGCGCGCTCATGCGTACTCCATCTGGGCCAGCGGGTTGTTCGCGGCGCGCGTGCGCAGCCGGATCTCCGGCAGGAAGCGCCGGCTGGCCAGCAACTCGATCTGCATCGTCGGCGCGAAGCAGTCGAAGCGGGCGAAGCTGTCCGCGAGGTCCGGACAGTTCGCCTGGTAGTCGCGGATCGCGCCCGCGGCGATCTCCCAGAAGGCGGTTTCGTCGAGCCCGAAATGGCAGGCGAAGAACCAGGCGATCTCCGCCAGGTTGACGAAGAACAGCGCGTCGCCGGTGAAGTCGCGCAGCTCGTCGGCATCGTCGGTCTCGATGAACGAATTGGGATTGACGCGCGCGTGCTCGGCAGGCGGGCCTTCGAGCGCCGGCGGCGCGACCCGCAGCCAGCGGCGGGAGTAGCGCACCCCGTCGTGGAAGTCCTTCAGGGCAACCCGTTCGGGCAGGCCGTCCACGTGCAGCAGCACCATGTTCTGCGCGTGCGACTCGAGCGCGGTGCCGTTGCGCCACAGCATGTGCAGCACCGGCAGCCAGACCCGCTCGACCAACCGGCGCACCCACGCCTGCACACCGTGGCGGGCGACCCAATCGGCGACCAGCGGCCGGCCGTCGGCATCGACGTGCGTGATGGCGGTCACGGGCAGCGCCGCCTCGCCCGCGCGCAGGTGGCGATGCACGCTTTCGCGCCAGATGCAGGCCAGCGCGCCGTACTGCCCCGCGACGGGCGTCTGCGGCACATAGCCGACGCCCGCGATCTCTTTGAGGAAGACCGGGCGCGCGAGCGGCGCGGGCCAGTCGGTGCGCTCGGCAAGGTCGGCGAGCCAGTCGCTCATCAGGGCGGCGTTGCGCACCGTGTGCGGCGCGAGCACGCGCGAGGTCGAGGTGTTGACCAGGCTCATCGCCAGCTTGAGCGAAGGCGCATCGCGCCGGCCGGTGTTGGCGAGCGTGCGGATCGACTGCTGCGGCGCGTAGCGCTCGGACAGCATGCCGATCGGCACCAGCTCGCGGCGGGCGAATGCCGTGTGATAGGCCGTCTCGACCAGCGCCTCCCATTGCCACGGATGCACCGGCAGCGGCAGATAGTCCGCCGGATCGAGCCCCAGCTGCGCGAGCCGCGCATCGAACGCAGCCTGTTCGGAGGCCGACAGCAGATGCCGCGGCTCACCCTGCCCGACATCGCGGCTCGCGCTCCAGCGGCAGCGATCGCGCCGCGCGGCCAGCAGCAGCGGCGTGACACCCGACGCGCATTCGGGCGCGTAGCGGCGGTTGTCGTCCAGCGTGAATCCCATGCGGGATTTGTAGCCGGGGTGATAGGGATGCGCGCCGGTCAGGCCCGCCTCGATCGCGTCGTAGCCGGCCTCGCGCAGCAGATGGCCGGCCTGCGCGGCCCGCGTCTGCGCGTCCTTGATGTGCGTGGCCAGCAGCTCCGCGCTGAACTGCGCGAGCCGCAGCGGATCGGCCCCCAACTGGGCGCCGAGTTCGGCCACGACGCGCGCGACATCGTCGGCGTCCGATTCCTGCGAGCCGCAGATGCGCCGTACCGGCGACACGATGCGGATGCGGCCGAACGAGACGGTGCGGCGCGCGCGGCAACGGTAGACCAGCGGTGCGCCGTCCTCGCGCGTGCCGGCAATCGACAGCACGTCGCCCGACCACGCGACGTCCGGCAGCGCCCCCTCGAACAGCAGCGCTTCGAGCAGTTGGCGGACGACGCGCTGTGCCGCGTCGCGATAGGCGCCGCTGTCGAGCAGCGCATCGAATTCGGTGGGTGTCATGCGCGGTGCTCCTCGTCGGCAAGCGGGTTGGGAATCTCGACCCAGGCAGGCGCCTCGCCGTGGCCGCCGAAGCAGCTCAGCATGTTCGCCTTGGCGGGCAGTGTCGGCCGGCGCCGCACGTCGTCCAGCAGCGCGGCCACGGCGGGCTCGGCATCGCGCGCCCAGACCTGCGCGGTCACGCGCCAGAGCGCGGCTTCGTCGCAAGCGCCGGTGCGGGCAATGCTCGCGATGACATGGCCGATATGGTTGACCAGCACGTAGTAGCGGAAGCGCTTCCATGCGGCCTCGTCGTCGTAGAGCGCGGGGCTCTGTTGCGCGAGCAGCTCAGGCCGTGCGCAGCGCGTGCGGCTGATGCTGGCGCCTTCCATGTCGCGCACGTAGCCGCGCACCGGCCAGCCGGCCCGGAAGGCCACCATCGCGTTCTGCAGATGCGCCTCGAGACTGACGCCGTGGCACGCGAACAGACGCAGCAGCGGCATCAGCGTGACATCGAGGTAGCGCGTCCACCAGGCGGCGAGCCGCTCGAACGACGGCGCCTGGCCCAGGGCTTCCTGCAGCAGGGCTTGCAGCGGCGCCGCGCCGCTCGCCGGCGCTTCGAGCACGGTGGCCAGCACGCGCGCATCGTCGCCCACCGCGTCGCGCATCGCCTGGCGATAGACGACCGTGGTGCTGGCGCGCAGCGCTTCATCGCCCACCGCCAGCGACGCGCTGCCGGCATCGAGCAGGATCTCGAAGGCCTCCGACGACCGGCACGCGGCCGGCAACGCCGCGAGGTACCGGCTCGCGTCGAGCGCGCGGGCAACCTGCTCGGGCGGGTTGTTGCGTACGAAGTTCGTGATCCGCACGTCGAGCGACAGCTTCAGGAATTGCCGCTGCCGGGGCAGCCACACCGTGCGCACCGACGACGTCGGCCACACGACCTCACCCAGCGCGCCGAGCGAGATCAGCTCGCGCCGCGCGATCAGCGACTGGATCACGGCCTGCCGCAGCAGATGGCCGGCTTGCCACGGGTGACACGGCAGCAGCCGGTATTCGCTGTCGCCGAGCAGCGCCGTGGCCGCATGCATCGCCTCGGGATCGATCGGCGGCTGCGATGCGTCGATCGTGCGCGCGTCGAACAAGCGGCTCGACACCGCGAAGTAGTGCAGGCGGAACGACGCGCCCAGCTCCGGAGCGTAGGCCTGCATGTCGTTCTCGCTGAAGCCCTCCGACGCCTTGGACGTGACATGGAAGACATGGCCGAACAGCAGCGCCTGCTCCGCGCCGACGAACGGCGTGGCGGGCTGCTCGCGGCGCGGCGCGTGGTCGTGGTAGTAGCGCACGCGCTCGATGCTGTTGCGCATCAGCGCGGCGAAGCGCTGCGGCCATGCCGCATCGGCGGGCGGCTGGCGGAACGCGAGCGCCCCGGCGATGCGCGCGGTCAGCGCCTCGGGGCTGTCGCAGGCCGTCACGCTGCCGTCGGCCAGCTGCAGTGCCGCATAAGGCGCGAGCCGGTGGAACCCCATCGGCGAAAACCGCTCGATCGCCACATACAGCCGGCTGCCGTCGTGCGCAAACGCCACGCAGGCAACGGCATGGCCTTCGTCGCGCCAGGCCTGCGCGGCGCGGCGCAGGTCGTCGGCCAGGCCGGCATCGTCCGTCACGCGCGGATCGAAGCGGCCCGTTTCGCGGCAATACGTGTTGAAGTACTGTTCGAGCAGCCGGCGATCGAGCGCCGGCAATCGGTCGCGGCCGGCCGGCGCATCGACGCGGTGCATCGCGCGGGATGCCTGCGGCACGTGAAGGGCGGCGTCTCGCACGGGCGAGCCGCGCTGCGTGGAAGAAAACGTCATGGCACTCACCTCGGATCGGATACGGGAGAGAAACGCACCACCAGCCTCGGCCGCGCGATGGCCGCGGCAGCGATGAACATCGCCGCCGTCAGCCACAGCGTCGCGGCAGGTCCGGTGAACGGGAGAACAACGAGCACGGCGAGCGGCCCGAGCAATTGCCCGAGCGTCATCGCGCTTTTCGCGATCACGGTCGCCCGGCCCTGGAGCGCGGGCGGCGCGGCGCGACAGCAGATCAGCAGCATCGACTGCGCGAGCGCCGCGTAGCAGGCCCCCTGCAAGACACGCAGCAGGCCGATCTGCCACAGATGGGCAGCCCACGGCATCAGCGCGAGCGCCAGGGCGCACGCGAGCGCCGCGCCGGCAAACTGGCGCGCCGGATCGCGGCGGTCGTTCCAGGCCCCCCACAGCGGCCCGGCGACCAGCGTCGCGCACCACCCGAGCGCGTGCAGCACGCCCACCTTGCTGGCCAGCGCGGCCATGCCCGCAAAGCGCGCCTCGACAAACAGCGCGAACACATTCACGAGCGCGAACGCGCCGGCCTGCGTCAGCGCGCCCGCCATCAGCCAGCGCACGAACGCCGGATCGGCGAGCAGGCCGCGGGCGGACGGCCCGTCGCCGGCCTCGGGCGAGGCCTCGTGCGTGGCCGGCGCCGCGGGCTCGCGCAGGCTGAGGGCCAGCCCCAGCACCGCGCATCCGGTACAGACGGCCACGGCCAGCAGCAGCGGACGCACCGACCAGACATCCTGCAGCACGCCGCCGAGCACCGGCCCGGCAAGCGCGCCGGCGGCCACCGCCGACTCCTGCCAGCCCAGCGCGCGCCCCCGGCCGGCCGGATCGCTGACGCGCGCGATGAACGCGGTCACGATCACGCCGACAGTGCTCGCGCCCTGCAGCAGGCGCCCGGCGATGAACATCGCGAGGCCGCGCGACAGCGCCATCATCGCCATGCTCGCCACGAACAGCGACAGCGCCAGCAGCAGCGCGCGCCGGTAGCCGAAGCGCTCGCACCACCGTCCGGCAAACGGCGCGCACAGCAGCGCGCCGACGCCGGGCGCGGCGAGCGCGATGCTGGTCCAGCGCACCGCATCGGCGGCGGCAACGCCACCGCCCATCAGGTCGCGCAGAAAGAACGGCATGATCGGCACCAGCACCATCAGGCCCAGCGTGATCACGGCCTGGCAGCCGATCAGCGTGACGACGGCAAGGTTCGGGCGGAAGGTCATCGGCGCGGCACCTCCTGCGGCGGCGCCTCTTGCCGCAACGGATTGGCGATCGTGCCGAGGCCGCTCGGCATGCCGGTGCCGATCGAAGCGCGGGCGGCCAGCGGAGCCAGGATCTGCTTGAACGGCCACTGCGGCGCGTCGAACAGCGCCTGCGCGACGCAGCCTTGCAGCGCCGCGGCCCCACCCTCGCCGAAGACGAGGTCCACGCTTTCGCGCAGCGTCCGCCCGACGATGCGCCAGCCGATGGACTCGTCGGTGCCGTAGCGCTCGGCGAGCGCGGCCAGGATCGCGTACAGGTTGACTTCGACGGCCAGGGTCTGGAAGTACGCCAGCAGCGCCTCGGGCGCGTCGAGGATCAGCGTGTTCGGCGTGCTCCGGTCGATCGCGTAGTCGGGCGCCTCGACACCGGCCGCCGCCATCAGCACGGGGCAGATGCGCAGCGTGTCGTGGTCGCGCAGGACCAGCCCCTGCAGGCCATCCGCGCCGATGCGCAGCATGACGTTCTGCCCGTGCAGTTCCGGCATCACGCCATGCGCGAAGCAGCGCAGCCCGAGTTCGATCAGCAGGTGCGCGATCCGGCCGAACACGCGCCACGCACGCTCCGCGGGTGCGTCCGGCACCGACCCGGCCAACGTCTGCAACGCAGGGTCGCCGCACAGCGCCTCGAGTGCAGGCAGGCGGCCGTCGAGCGTCACCGCCGCGCAGGCGGCCATCGGCAGCAGCCAGCCGTCGTGCGCGGGGTAATGCCGCAGCATGCAGGCCAGCTCGCCCTGCGACTCGATCAGCGAGGCGGCGTTGCCCAGCGCCCACCACGCGCCCTCGCCGCACAACGCGAGGTGCGCGCCGAGCCAGGCATCGCGCGCGCGCAGCGCCTCCAGGCAGCGCTCGGCCAGCACGCCGTTGCGCAGATAGCGCGGCGGCAAGGTGCGCGCCGCCCCGAGCGCCTGCACGTTCAGCGCGAGCTTCAGGTGCAGGCGCTCGCCGTCCGCCACGCTCAGCGTGCGCAGCGATGCGGTCGGCATCGCCGCGCCCGGCCCGCTGCCCAGATCCACGCACTGCAGCGCCAGCGCCACGCGGTTGCGCTGCAGATAGCGCCACTGCCACGGATGCACCGGCAGCCAGAGCGCCGCGGGGTCGGTACAGCGCTCGACGGCGCGCCGGGCCAGCCCGTCGTAGTCGTCCTCGCTCAGCAGCGCCGCCGCGACGGGCTGCGCCGCGTACCGGCCCTCGTCCGCGCCGGCCGCGCCGTCGCCCGAGAACAGCGCGTCGCGCGCCACCGCCACCCAATGCAGCGGGACACTGCGTCCGGACTCCACCTCGAACGCCTCGCCCGGCAGGTCCGGCCAGACCTTCGCGCGCGCGAGCGGATGGAACGGCCGGTCGCGCAGGCAGCAGACGGCCTCCCACGCGGCCAGGCTGCGCGGCGCGGCGGCCACGCGCGCCAGCAGTGCCGCCTCGGCCGCGAAGGTGCGGGCCATCTGATGCTGCGCAACCGCGAGCTGCTGCGCCAGGCGCTCGCTGTACGCCGGCCACCAGGGCGCATGCTGCAGGGCATCGAGCGTCTGCACGGCGCGCAGCGGGCGGCACGTCGCGGCGTGTTGCAGCGCCACGGCCGCGCCGTCCTGCGACAACCGCAGCGCGCGCATGCCCGACAGCCGCGCCCCGCGCCACCGCAGCGCGGCACCGTCGGCCACCGGCACCGACAGCACGGCCTCGCCCGCCGCATCGGTGCGCCACGTCGCCCGACCACGGAATCCGTACAGGTCCTCCAGCCAGAGCGCGTCGAGCAGGTCCTGCGCGAGTACCCGGTCGATGCGGTCCGCAAACCCGGCCGGCCCCTCGGCGGCGGTGTCCGGGGCCTCCGGTCGCTCCTCGACGTGCGTCATAGCAGCGGCAGCCGCGTGCCGACACCGGCCCGCGCGGCAAGCTGATAGAAATGGCGCGCGCAGACCATGTCGTCGATCGCCATGCCCATCGGGTTGAGCAGGATGATCTCGTCGTCGTTCTCGCGCCCGGGGCGTTCGCCGATCACGATCTCGCCCAGTTCGGCATGCAGGCGCTCGCGGCTGAAGCGGCCTTCGAGCACCAGCTGGTTGATGACCTTCTTTTCGCGGTTCGACTGATCCCAGTCGTCGACGACCACCTTGTCGGCCTTCTCGTAGACCTCCTTGTGCACGTCCATGATCGACACGTTGCAGACGAAGGCCCCGCGCCGCAGCCAGTCGTATTCGAGATAGGGCGAATCGGTGACGGTGCAGGTGACGATCACGTCGGCCGCGCGCACGGCCTGCTCCGCGCTGTCGGCCGCTTCGCACGCCACTTGCGGGAACCGCGCCGTGAGCGCATCGCCGAACGCGCGCATCGCGTCCCGGGACACATCGAAGAGATGGATGCGGCGGATGCCGGGGAACTGCTCGATCAGCGTCTGCATCTGCATCCGCGCGATCGGGCCGCAGCCGATGCAGGCGACGTCGGTGAAGCCCTCGCGCGCCAGGTGCCGCGTCGCGACCGCGCTGATCGCGGCCGTGCGCATGCCGCTGATCAGGCCGCCTTCCATGATGGCGACGGGATAGTTGGTGTCGGCGTCGTTGAGCACGATCACGGCGCTCGCGCGTTCGAGCTGGAAGCGCGACGGATTGTGCTGGCGGCTACCGATCCACTTCAGCCCCGCGATCGGCTTCTCGCCGCCGACATAGCACGGCATCGCGATGATGCGGTCGGCGATGTGGTCGGCGCCGGGCCAGCGCAGGTACGGCTTGAGCGGCTGCACGAAGTCGTCCTTCGCATGCAGGGCGAGCCCTTCGGTGATCGCGTCGACGTAAGGCTGCGAGCGGTCGCCGCCGAGGGCGACCAGGTCCTGGCGGCCAAGGTAAAGCAGACCGGTGGTATCGGCTGGATGGGTCATGTTCAGAGCACCTCTTCAAGGGATGGGACGTGGAGAGACGGCGAGGCGGCGGAAACGGCGCCGCCCGCCCGGGATGCAGCGATGCGCGCGAGCCACTCGTCGTCGTAGACGCTGTCGAGATAACGCTCGCCGCGATCGGGCAGCAGTGTGACGATGCGCAGCGGCCGCGTGGCGCGCGCCAGCAGGCGATCGATGGCGACCACGACGGCGCCCGACGATCCGCCCGCGAAGATGCCTTCGCGTTCGAGCAGGCGCCGGCAGCCCATGGCCGCGTCGTAGTCGTCGACATGGATGACGTCGTCGATGTCGTCGCGGCACAGCAGCTCGGGCACCCGGCTCGCGCCGATGCCGGGCAGCTCGCGCGGGCCCGGCTTGGCGCCGAACAGCACCGAGCCCACCGCATCGACCGCGACCACCTTGAGCCCCGGCCACTCGCGGCGCAGGCGCCGGGCAATGCCGAGCACGGTGCCCGACGTGCTGACACCCAGCACCAGCATGTCGGCCGGCCGGTCGAGCGCGCGCGCGATCTCATCGCCTTCGCCGTGGAAGTGGCTTTCCCAGTTGCGCGGATTGCCGTACTGGTTGATCCACACCGCGCCCGGCTCGCTCGCCAGCATCTGCCGGACACGCTCGATGCGCGTCTCCAGGTAGCCGCCCTGGCTGTCCTTGCGGGTCACGCGCTCGATGCCGGCGCCGTAGCAGCGCAGGATCTTCAGGTTGGTCGGGGAGATCTTCGGATCGACCACCGCCGTGAAGCGCAGTCCCTTGATCCGGCACACCATCGCCAGCGCGATGGCGAGGTTCCCCGAGGAGCTTTCGATGATGTGCGTGCCCGGCGCGATCGAACCCTCGGCCAATCCGCGCTCGATGATGTAGCGGGCCGGCCGGTCCTTGATGCTGCCGGCCGGGTTCAGCATTTCCAGCTTGGCGAACACCTCGGCCTTGCGGCCGTCGTACAGGCGGGCGAGCTGCACGAGCGGGGTGCCGCCAATGCAGTCGACGATGCTTTTCGCGATCATGCTTGCCTCCTTGTCGTGGCGATCCATCAATTTGGAATGAGAATGCGTCTCATTCCATACTTAGGCCGCACGACGCCCCCTCGGGCGCCGTGTGCCGTTACCAGCGGTGGGTGTAGCTCACCGTCAAGACCGCGCCCGCGGCGGGCAGGCGGCTGGTGTTATTGCTGTTGCGCATCAGCTGGCTGTACAGCGGCAGGTAATAGCGGTTCAGCAGGTTCTCGATGCCCACCCGCACCTTGTCCTTCTTGGTGACTTGGTAGGTCGAGATCAGGTCGATCGTCGTGTAGCTGGCCACGTCGATCCGCCCGAAGCTCGTCCTGCCGTTCAGGCGATAGTCGCGCGCCGCGTAGAACGTCGCCTGCAGGCGATTGCTCCAGCGCGCGTTCGGCCGGTATTCGAGATAGCCGGTCAGCTTCAGCGGCGGAATGCGGTAGCCCGTCATGTTCTGGAAGTTCGCCGCGCCCTGCGGACGCTCGCGCCCCTCCATGTAGGTCACCGTGCCGCCCGCGCCCCACTTCTCATCGTCGGTCGCGTAGTCGACGCCGGCCTCCACGCCGGCGATCCGCTCGGCGGTGCGGGTCAGGATCAGGCCGTTGTTGAAGCTCTGCACGTCGCCCAGTTCCGAGGTCGTGTAGAACAGCGCCAGCGTCCCGCGTGCGTGGCTGCCGAGATTGCCGCGCCAGCCGATCTCGTAATTGTTGGTCTTCACGGGCTCGAGGCTCGACGAATTGATGTTGAAGCCCGCCGTGGCGTTGCGCAGCTGCAGCCCGACATCCGGCAGCTGGAACCCCTGGCTGAACGACGCGTAGACCTCCTGCCCGCGCACCGGCGCGTACGTGACGCCGGCGTTGAACAGCCAGGCGCCGAAGCCCGTCTCGCCGCCGGGCACCGTGTACTTCTGCGCCAGCCGCGATTGCGACAGCGGCACGAAGCTGTCGAAGCTCGCGCTCGCGTGTTCGTAGCGCACCCCGGCCTCCGCCGACCAGCGATCGTTGAACTTGTGCTGCAGCTGGCCGAATCCGCCGACGCTGCGCGTGGTCAGCGGCGGCAGGTAGGTCACCGTGCCGATCTTCCGGTAGACCAGGCCGCCGCTCGCGTCATAGGCCGTCGGCGAGAAGATGTCGTCGGGCATGTCGCTGCGTTCCTGGTTGAAGTCCGCGCCCCACAGCAGCTTCGTGCGCGCGTCCTTGTCGAGCGGCGTGGTCACGGTCAGCCGGCTGCCGAAGACCTTGCTGTCCTGCATCACCTGGTCGACATTGTTGCCGCGCGTCGACACGGCGCGCGCATCGAACGGCGCGAACCGGCTGAAGTAGTCGCGGTAGTAGAACTGGGCGCCCACCTGGCTGCCGAACACATCCTTGTTCTCGTATTGCAGGTTGAGCAGCGTGTTCTTGATGCGGTTCTGGTCGGCCAGTTGCAGTCCATTGATCGCGCGCGCCACGGCCGAGCCCGCCGGCAGCCGCGCGACCGACGGATCGCTCGCGTAGTCGGTGTCCTGCTTCGCGTCGTAGTGGCTGGCCGAGAACACCACGCGCTGGTTCGGATCGATGCGCAGCCCGAGCTTGCCGCCGATGCTGTAGATGTTCGAATCGAACAGATCGCCCTGGCTGGGCTCCGGCGCGATGCGGTGGCCGCGGGCGTCGTAGGAGCCGCCGACATGCTGTGTGCCGACATTGAATTCGTAATCGACCGGCCCCTTGCTGCCGGCCACATACTGCTGCACCGCGCCGCCCAGGCCCGCGGCGCCGGGATGCGACAACGGCGAGGTCATCGAGACGGTCGTCTCGGCGCGCGGCTCGCCCCCGGCCGGCCGGGTCGTGATCGACACGATGCCGCCCGTGGCCCCGCTGCCGTAGAGCGCGCTGCTGCCGCGCAGCACTTCGATCCGTTCGATGTTGTTCGGGTCGAGGCTGGCCAGGTTGCGCGCGGAATCCCGGTTGGTATTGAGCGGCATGCCGTCGAGCAGCACCAGCGTGCCGCGGCCGCGCAGCGTCTGTCCGTAGTCGGTGATCGTGTGGCTGGAATCGGCCATGCCGGGCACCACTTTGCTCAGCGCCGTCGCCAGGGTGCCCGAGCCGACCTGCAGGTCGCCCAGCTCTTCGTGGCTGATCTGCGTGACCTGGCGGGTCGGCCGGACGAGGTCGCTGCGCGTGCGGTCGGTGGACACCACGGTGGCCTCGAGTTCAGCCACGGCCGGCGCCTTCGGCCCGTCCGCGGCAGCCTTGGCCGGCACGTCCTGCGCCTGCGCTTCGACCGTGAACGCGTTCGCCCCGGTCGACCGGGCCCGCAGCCCCGAGCCCGCGAGCAGCCGCTCGAGCGCATCGGAGACCGCCATCCGGCCCTGCACCGCCTGCGCGGTCCGCTGCCCGGCAAGCGCATCGGCAAACTGGATTGGTACGCCGGATTGCTGTGCGAGCGCAGTCAGCGCACGGTCCAGCCGTTGCGCCGGAATGTCGATCGGCACCGTCGCCCCCTGCCCCCAGGCAACGGTCGACACGCAGCCGCCTGCAACTGCCACACACACGAAATGCCCCACCCCCCAGTGGCGCCCAGTACCGCTCATGCCGCAACTCCTTATCAGAATGGATTGGTTTCATGAGGCTTGCCGTTTGACGCGGTGGTTTTGTTGACCTGCCGAAGAAAGGATTTCTTAAGGTCACCGGGGAGATGCGCCATGCCATGGCACCGTGCCGGCACCGGCGATCAGGATGCGCAATATCAGGGCCCGCAGGGATCGGGACCGCTGGAATACGCGGTCAACATCGGCGCCCGCCGTTTCGGCATGCGGAGCGCGGGAGAGATGGGATCCATCGCCAGCATCGCGCGGGCCAGATGCTTGGCGACCATATTGCGTGAAATGCACAGCCGCACCGCGACTTCGTCCTGCGACAGGTCGTGCAGCTTGTGCAGGATGAACACCTCGCGGCAGCGCGCCGGCAGGCCGCCGATGGCCTGCTCGACCTGGTGGACGGCCTGGCGGGAGGCCACCACCCGCTCGCCATCGACATCGTCGGTATCGGGCGCGACCTGCCCGGCCTGCTCCGCGTACGCGGCGTACGTTTCGTCGCTGCGCCAGCGATCGATCGCCCGATGGATCGACAGATGCCGCAGGAACGCCAGCGGCGTACAGATCGGCTCCGCCGGCGGGCGGTGCAGCAGTTGCACGCAGACATCCTGGACGACATCGCGGGCGAACGCCCGGTCACCGAAACGGTGCCGGACATGATCGACCAGCTCCTCGTAATGATCGACGAAGGCAGTCATCAACGAGGAACAGGCGGAATCGCAATGCGGACCGGTCATGGTCATCCGGGATGAGCGAGCTTTAGCTGCCTTTATCAAGAATGATTCTCATTATCGAGTTTCATTTTTGCAGCTGTCAACTCGCATGGAAACCATCGGCAGTCATGGGGATTTGCCGCCCAATGCAGGTTTTCCAGCAGGAAGATCACGCAACTCCGATCAAAAGCCGCCAGATCGCCAGCCCGGCGCGCCATGCACCCACGCCTTCCATGAGAATTATTGAGAATAATTCTCATTTGTACTATTGTGCAGGCCTGATTGCAACCCAACGCACCTGGAGCCCGTTTCATGTTGTCCTCGCTTCGCCGCAAGCCCGCCTCGGCCATGCCGCTACCTGCCCGCGGGTCCGGGGCACCGTTCCGGCCGCTGGCCCTGACCGCGCGCATGGCGTTCGCGGGCGTGCTGACCTCCGGGCTCGGGCTGCCCGCCTTCGCGCAGAGCGTGTCCAAGTCGGCCACGGAGACCGCCGAGCAGGCCATCCAGCTGCCGGAAACGGTGGCGACCGGCCGCACCTCCGACGACCCGCTGCGCCCGTACGCAGGCGGGCAGACCGCGCGCGGCGCCCGCGTGGGCCTGCTCGGCAACCAGGACACCATGGACACGCCCTTCAGCGTCAGCACCACCACCGCCAGGCGCATGGAAGACCAGCAGGCCACCACGCTGGCCGACGTGCTGAACAAGGATGCGTCGGTACGCTTCACCGGCCAGACCGGCGGCGTGACGGACTCCTTCTACATCCGCGGCTTCCCCGTCGGCGAAGGCAACCTGAGCGAGGTGGCGTTCGACGGCGTCTACGGTGTCGCGCCCAACTACCACGTCTTTCCGGAGTACGTGGAGCGCGTCGAAGTCATCAAGGGGCCGGCCGCGCTGCTCTACGGCATGTCGCCCAACAGCGGCGTGGGCGGGGTGGTCAACATCGTGCCCAAGCGCGCGCTACCGCAAGACCTGACCCGCTTCACGGCAACCTACGCCTCCGACCTGCAGCTGGGCGGCCACATCGACCTGAGCCGGCGCTTCGGCCAAGGGCGGGCGTTCGGCATCCGCTTCAACGGCGTGGCCCGCCAGGGCAAGACCCCGCTCGACCACCAGCGCTCGCGCACCGACATCGGCGCGCTGTCGCTCGACTACCAGGGCGACCGCCTGCGCGCCTCGCTCGACGTCATCACGCAGCACGAAGCGGTGGATGCGCCCACGCGCCCCTTCCTGCTGGCCGCCGGCGTGGCCATGCCTTCGGCGGCGGATGGGCGTCGCAACGTCTCGCAGCCGTGGGGCTGGTGGAAATCGGACGGACAGTCGGCGCTGGCGCATGCGGAATACGACGTCTCCGACCGCGTCACCGTGTTCGCCGACGCGGGCGGCTCGCAGACCCGCATCGGCCGGCTGTCGGACCAGACCCCGACCCTCCTCGACGCGGCGGGCAACACCCGGTCGACGCCGGGCTACTACAAGTTCCAGGTCAACCGCCTGAGCGCCGACGCCGGCGTGCGCGCGCGCGTCGACACCGGCCCGGTCAGGCACGCCCTGGCGCTGCAGGCCAGCACCTATCACGATCGCATCGCCACGGCCAGCAACATGGGCACGGCGATCCTGTCGAACCTCTATGCGCCGGTGAGCGCGCCCGAGCCGTTCATCGCCGCGCCGGCCGCGGTGCCGAAGACCTCGTCGTCGCAGCTCTCCGGCGTGGCCCTGGCCGATACGATGGGCGTGCTCGACGATCGCCTACAGCTGACGCTCGGACTGCGGCAGCAGCAGGTCAACTCCGACAACTTCAGCGCCAGCACCGGTGCCGTCACGGCTTCGTACGACAAGCGCGCGGTGACGCCGATGGCGGGCATCGTCATCAAGCCCTGGCGGGGCGACGTCTCGCTGTACGCCAACTACATCGAGGGGCTGAGCAAGGGCGACATCGCCCCGACCACGGCATCGAACGCGGGCCAGGTCTTCGCGCCGTACAAGACCCGGCAGTACGAGGCCGGCGTCAAGGTGGACCGCAACGGCCTGCTGGCCACGCTCGCCGTGTTCCAGATCACCAAGCCCAGCGGCCAGCTGACCGGCACCGTCTATGGCGTGGACGGCGAGCAGCGCAACCGCGGCGTGGAACTGAACCTGTCCGGCGAGCCGGTCAGGGGCGTGCGGCTGCTGGGCGGCGTGACCGTGCTCGACGCCGTGCTGACCAAGACCAACAGCGCCGCCACGGTCGGCAACCGTCCGGTGGGCGTGCCGGGCCTGATGGCCAATGCCGGCGCCGAATGGGACCTGCCATGGATGCCCGGCCTGGCGCTGAACGGCAGCGTCACCTACACAGCCAAGGAATACATCAACCAGGCCAACACGCAGTCGGTGCCGTCGTGGACCACGGTGGACGTGGGCGCGCGCTACACCACCAGGCTGCAGGGCAAGTCCACCACCTTCCGCGCCACCGTGCTGAACGTGCTCGACCGCAAGTACTGGTCGGGCGTGGCGTCGTTCGGGACCATTTCGCTGGGCGCGCCGCGCACGGTGCTGCTGTCGGCTGCGGTGGATTTCTGAACCGCGCCGGCGCCGGGCAGGCACCGCCCTGTTTCATCGACTCACCCCAGCACGCCGATCCCCGCCGCGCGCCGCTCGCGCACCGGCCGCATCGGGGCAACCGGCGCGCTGGCCGATCCCTTCGCAAACCTCGCACAGGAGATGGCCGATGCAGGCTGACCTTGCATACTGCGTGGCGCTGCGGCCCACCGCGTTTTTCATGCCGTCCGAAGAAGTGGACGCCGATCATGTCCGCCGCCTGGCCGACGCCATCCGCGCCACCGGCCTGTGGACCACGCCGATCCCGATCGAGCGCGACACCGGCATCGTGATGGACGGCAACCACCGCATCCGCGCGGCCGCGCTGCTGGGGCTGCACCACCTGCCATGCGTGCTGCTGGATTACGCCGACCCGCGCGTGTCGGTCACGCACTGGGAGTCGGGCGCGCCGTTCAGCGTCGCCAGCATCCGGCAGCGCATCGTGGCGCAGCGGCGCCTGTTCCCGTACAAAACGACACGCCACCGCTTCGCGCCCGCGCTGCCCGGCACGGAGATCCCGCTGACAGTGCTGGGCGCCACGCACGGCGCGCGGGTCGCCGCCCTGGCGTAGCGGCTCAGGCCGGCTGGGCGCGGCGGCGCTCGATGTCGGGCAGGAACACCGTCAGCAGGCCGATCAGCGGCAGGAACGAGCACAGGTGGTAGACGTGGTCGATACCGGTCGCGTCGGCCAGCCTGCCGAGCACCGCGGCGCCGATGCCGCCCAGCCCGAAGGCGAAGCCGAAGAACAGCCCCGACACCATCCCCACCTGGCCGGGAATCAGCTCCTGCGCGTAGACCAGGATGGCCGAGAACGCCGAGGCCAGCACCAGCCCGATCACGACCGTCAGCACGGCGGTCCAGAACAGGTTGGCATGCGGCAGCAGCAGCGTGAACGGCGCGACGCCCAGGATCGACACCCAGATCACGACCTTGCGGCCGAAGCGGTCGCCGATCGGGCCGCCGGCGATGGTGCCCGCCGCCACCGAGAACAGGAAGAGGAACAGGAACAGCTGCGACGCCTGCGCCGACAGGTGGAACTTGCTGATCAGGTAGAACGTGTAATAGCTGTTCAGGCTGGCCAGGTAGAAGTACTTGGAGAACAGCAGCACCACCAGCAGCAGCATCGCCGTCACCACCTTGCCCGCCGGCAGGCGCGCGGCGGCATGCGCGCGCGCCCCGGCCTTGCGGCCCTGCCCGGCGGCGCGCTCGCGCCTGTACCAGCCGCCCACGTGGTACAGCACGACCATGGCGACGAGCGCGGCAATCGAGAACCACGCCAGGCTGTGCTGGCCGTACGGCATGATGACCGCCGCGGCAAGCAGCGGCCCCATCGCGCTGCCCACGTTGCCGCCCACCTGGAACAGCGACTGCGCCAGCCCATGCCGGCCGCCCGAAGCCATGCGCGCCACCCGCGACGATTCCGGATGGAAGATCGACGAGCCCGTGCCCACCAGCGCCGCCGCCAGCAGCAGCGTGCCGAAATTGGGCGCGACCGACATCAGCAGCAGCCCCACCAGCGTGAAGCCCATGCCCACCGGCAGCGAATACGGCTTCGGGTGCCGGTCGGTGTACAGCCCGACCATCGGCTGCAGCAGCGAGGCGGTGATCTGGTAGGTCAGCGTAATCAGGCCGATCTGCGTGAAGTCGAGATGGAAGTTGCCCTTGAGCAGCGGATAGATCGCCAGGATCAACGACTGCATCATGTCGTTGAGGAAGTGGGCGAAGCTGATGGCGCCGATCACGCCGAAGCCGGTCGTCCCGGCCTGAGCGCGCGCCTGCGCGGTGGCCGTGCCGTTTGCGGTGGTGTCCATGGTGTCGAGACAGAGGGAAGGAGAAGCGGAACGCGCTCCATCATGCGCCGGAACGGGGCAGGCGTGATGCCGCAAATTCGACAATGATTAGCGCGAAGCGGACAATTTGCTGATTGGGCAAACGAGCCGGCGAAGGCCCGCATCGCTGCCCGAAAAAAACCGCCGGTCTCCCGCAAACCCGCATGACACCTGCCTCGGCAGGCAGCAGACCCGTTAGTCATTTTCGTCGGCCGGGCTCGTCCGTTCGGAGCATGGGTCCGTCAGGAGACGCTTTCTATACTCGGCTGCATGGATCGCCGCACACGCCATTGCACGATGCAGGCGAGCGGACGGAAACGATGCCCGCATGGAACGTGCGACGCGCGCCGATCCGCATCCCGAGCCGGCGACACGCGCAACAGACGCGCACGCCGGCCAGTCCGCGGGAGGGGAGCATGCATGTTGTATCACCGGGAACGATCCGCCGCGCGATGGGAGACCACGTCCACCAGGCGCCGCTCGCTGGCCGCATGACCGGCTGCTTCGTGATTGCCGAAGCAGCGGACACGGCGCGCGACGCGACACGCCCACCGCCCCAGGCACCGCATCCCGCGTACCGGCCCTCGGCTCGCTGACGTCTCTCGGTCAGCGAGTTATTGCGCGCCCATCGTCCCGTAGGGCGCGCTCTTTTCTGCCGACACCGCCAGCGCAAGCGCGCTGGCGGCCTCACCTGCCCACCGGCCGTCAGCCGATCAGCCCGGCGTCCGACAGCTCGCGCTTCAGATAGGCGTACAGCACCGGCGCGGCAATCACACCGCCCACGCCGAACAGCGCCTCCATCACGATCAGCGCCAGGATCAGCTCCCAGGCGCGCGCATCGATGCGGCTGCCGATGATGCGCGCGTTCACGAAGTATTCCAGCTTGTGCACGATCACCAGGAACGCCAGCGACGCCAGCGCCAGCTCCAGCGACACCGCCACGCTCATCAGGACGATGGCCGTGTTGGAGATCAGGTTGCCCGCCACCGGGATCAGCCCGGCCACGAAGGTCAGCAGCACCAGCGACTTGGAATACGGCACATGCAGACCGAGCGCCGGCAGCACGCCCATCAGGTAGATGACGGCCAGCACGGTGTTGAGCGCGGAGATCTTGACCTGGGCGAACACCACCGCCTCGAAGGCCGTCTCCAGCCGGCCCAGCCGGCGCAGCAGTGCCGCCGACAGAGGCTTGCTGCCCGCCGGATCGGGCGCCTCCGACCACGCCACCATGGCGCCCAGGATCAGCCCCACCAGCGCCATCGCGCTCGCCCGCAGGCCGTCGATGCCGAGCGTCGAGACCTGGCGGCCATGCTCCTTGAGCATCTCGACCAGCCGTGCCCGCAGCTCGCTGACCGACTGCGGAACGTAATCGGCAAAGGTCGGCGGCAGCGAGTCGCGCAGATGGTCGAGCACATCGGCGATGCGCAGCAGCATGCCGTCGAGGCCGTGGCCGTGCTCCACCAGCCGGCCGATGCCCAGGCCGATCCCCCCGAGGATCAGCGCGGCGATCAGGAACACGCCGATCACGGCGATCGACTTGGCCCGCTGAGACAGCACACGCCGCGCATGCAGGCGCGCCTCCAGCCGGCGCGCCAGCGCATAGACGAGGAAGCCGGCAATGGCCGCCGACAGCAGGTGCAGCCACAGCACGGCCGCGATCATGGCGGCCACCAGCACGTAGCTGGCGGTATCGATGGTGCGCGAAGGCAGGGGTTGGGGAAGCTTGGTCATGAGAAGAGGCCCGCGGCGATATTGATGGAGAGCGCGAGGATGCTCGTATTGAAAAAGAACGACAGCAGCGATTGCCCCAGCACCGCGCGCCGCATCGCGCGCGAGCGGATGCTGACGTCCGCCGTCTGGCTGGCGACCGCGATGGTAAAGGAGAAGTAGAGGAAATCCCAGTAATCGGGCGCGATCTGCTCGTCGGGGAATTTCAGCGGCGGCTCGCCGTCGGTGCGGTAGTACAGGTGCGCGTAGTGCACGGTGAACATCATCGGCACCATCAACCATGCGCCCAGCACCGTCACGCCCGTGAAGGCGTAGTGCACGGCCTGCGCGTGCCCGGCGGACTTGGCCGTCGCCAGCTCGAAGACGATCGCCACCATGCTGGCGATCACGCCCACGCACACGGCCGCCAGCACCGCCGCGGCCCGCTCGTCCTCGCGGCGGGCGACGGCCTGGATGCGGCGCGGGTTGGCCCGCAACATCATCGCGCCGGCCAGCACCAGGTAGGTCCAGACCGCCACATCCCAGCCCAGCAGGATGCGCGTCAGCCGGCTGCTCTCGATCGGCGCGAGGATACCCGCCACCGCGCCCAGCATCAGCGCGGCCAGCAGGCGCGGGCGCGTGGCGATGAAGCGCTGCACCGCCGTCGGCTCGACGGGTTCCACCTGTTCCTTCACGTGCGTTCTCCCTGGCGTGTGTCCTGGCCGGGCGTGCCGGCCACCAAGCCGACATGGTAGCCGCCCGCGCCGGCGATGCCGGGCACCCTGCCCGCTCAGGAAGCCGACAGCATGGACGCCAGGGAACGCTTGCAGCGCTCGTGCAGCTGCTCATGCGTCTGCAACTGCTCGGCCACCACGGTGGCATCGGGATACACGCGGCACATCCCGATCATCGCACTCTCCAGCGAGGCCTGCGAACCCGCCTGGAACTGGAACTGCTCCAGCACCGAGTCGTCCGCATCGCGCACGGTGATCTGGAACGGACCGGGCGTGACCGTGGCACAGCCGGCCGCCAGCACCGCCGCCACGACCATCGAAGCCGCCCGCACCGGATGCGGCCGCCGCGCCTGCCGTGGCGTTCGGGTCTGCGGGCAATGGATCGGGCAGACAGGCATCATCGGGACACTCCGTGGCAAATACGATCAGACGTCCAGGGTCACCGCAGGTTCAGTCCGCATGGCCGCGCGCGCTGCCGCGAGGCGCCTCGCGTTGCCCCGGGCAGGCAAGTGCCCGGCGCCCGCGCCGGCCAATCCGCCTGCGCCATCGAGACATCGCCGTCCGGCCGCGTCGGCATCCGGAGCCGCCGGCGCAAGCGCGCGGATGCGTGGACGATGCCAACGCTGCCCCCACCGCAGGTCAGCACCAGGATGCGCCCGGTGCCGGCCGGGCGATGCGGCTTGCCGATCGCGCGCCACGACGGCATGCAACGGCACGCCGATCCGCGCGACCGCCGAGGATGCGACGCGACGTGGACATGGGTTGGGTTTGGGTTGCCGCCCCCTGCCGTGCACCCGACATCACGGCCTCAAATGGAGGGAAGCGCACCGCCGCGCAGCCCTCCGGTGCCGTGCCAAGCACGTCTGCGCGGCCCCGTGCAAACGCGCGAATTAGGCATCCGCTTCATTGATCTCACAAATACATCGCGAAAAATCAGAGTTAAATCCGTTCGCGTTGCCTTTCCCGGTTCGCCACATATAGTGCTGATACCGCAAACGGGCGGCGCCGCAACCGCCGCCCGTCGAGGAAAGGGGGGGACGAGGGCTGACCGGGACACGGCGGTGCGAGCCACGCTTGCATCGCCGACTTCGACGTCGACGCCCACGTAGCCAATCCAGATCCGGCATCAACCGGACGCACCCCTGACTGTGCAGCCATCGCAGAGGGAGGTGCACATGATCGGCATGACCACCAAGCTTGCCGCGCTCGAACTGCTGCGCAAGCGCTTGCTCTCCAGCGCCGACGCCAACCTGCAGAGCCTCGGACACCTGATCGACACCCACCCCGAGTTCTGCCGCATGGGCGCGCTCGGCACCGCGCTGGGCGACTTCTCACCGGTCAGGCTGCCGGCGGACGCGCCGCTCGGGTCATCGGGGGCCAATCCGTACGTCGAACTCTGGAAGCTGGTCTTCAACGTGTTCGGCGGCGACGGCACCACCACCAACCCCGGCCTCAAGCCGGTGCTGGACAAGATCCGCACCCTGCTCGACAAGCTGGACACCATCGCCGCGGCCGAAGACCTCGATGCCCTGAAAGCGATGAGCGGCGAGGTCGACACGCTCAACCAGATCGCCACCGACCTGAACGCCATCCTGGTGGCCATCAAGGGCGACGGCACGCTGGCGAACCTGGGCATCGTGCCGCGCGTGGTCGACCTGATCGGCGCGCACGCGCAGCCGGCCATGGTGCGCCCGCGCGTGGGCGGCGGGGTGGGCTTTCCGCCGCGCTTCTGGACCGTGCGCGACTTCCTGTCCAAGCGGCGCACCGGCAAATTCGCCCGGCAGCTGTGGGACTCCGCACAGAGCACCGGCGACGACCGCTTCCGGGCATACGCGCTGGGCTGGCTCTCGAGCTGGTCGCTGAGCGCGGGCGGCGCCAGCGCGGTGGCCAGCATCGTGGGCGCCCCGTACCGCAACCAGTGGTGGCGCTCCCGCTTCGTCGGCAACTACATCGACCTGTGGAGCTACGGGTATGCCAAGGTCGGCCCGCGGCCCAAGCCGTACACCGACTGGCCCAATCTGTGCGCGCAGGAACTGCACAAGACCGTGGAGTTGCCCGGCGCCGGCTTCGACCCGGTGCAGATGATGAAGGACCTGCGCCTGGGCAACGCGCTCGGCACGGCGCTCCCGGCGGAGTTCACCGCGTGGTGGCTCAATGCCTACGAAACCGTCTATGGCGACCTGGGCACCAACCGTCCCCAGATGGACGCCGACAAGCTGAACGACGCCTATGCCATGGCGTGGCTGGTGCTGTGGTTCCAGACCAGCCGCGAAAGCCTGGGCTGCAACGCGGTGGCCCCGGTGGCCCCCACCAACTGCGGCGGCGCGCCGCCCTGGAGCAACCCGGTGGTGCCGGGCGACGCGGGCGCCGGCGTGGGCGGTCCGCCGCCTCCGGAGATCGACAAGAAGGTCAAGCCGGGCAACGTGGTCTGCGCGATCATCCTGGCCATCCTGGGCATTGTCGCGTTCTGCTTCGGCGGCTGGGTCGCGGGCGGCGCCGCGATCGCCGGCGCGATTGCGCTGGCCGCGACCGCCGGCACCATCGACTGGGACAGATTCCGCTGCAGCCTGGTGTGGTACCGGGTCTATATGTACAACGGCCTGCGCGCCCTGCACGACGTGATGAGCCTGGGCGGCCTGGTGCATCCCTACACGCCGGAACTGAGCGCGGACGACACCGCCGTCCAACTGCTCTCCAGCATGCCCACGCACATCCGGACCGGCGACCACATCGTGATGTCCCGGCCCGGGCAGGAGCGGTATCCCGTCGTGCCGTGGGACGGCAGCGGCTTCACCTGGTTCGAGGACGCCACCGGCACCCTGGAAGCGCCCATGCGGGTCGCGGCGCTGGCGGCCGCCTATCCGTCGGGTTTCCTGGACGATCCCGCCAATCCGCTGGGCAGCCGTTCGACCTTCGATGCGGCACCCTGGCCGTTCGCCACGCAGGGTGCCGGCATGCAGACGCCCGCCGGATTCATCAACACCGTGGATGCCATGCTGGGCTGGCTCGCGGCCCCGACCGGCACCCCGCTGCCGGAGCACGACCTGGACGGCGACCGCGGCCTGGGCCACCAGAACTGGCACTTCATCAACGACGACTGGACCAATCCGGTCAACATCGAACCGTCTGCGTGAGGGGGCTGCCATGGGCAACCAGCAAAACGACGGCAAGCGCGACGACGCGTGGTGGCTCGACCAGTGGAAGCAGTCCGACGCCGTGCTCAGGCGGCAGCAGCAGGCCCGCGAGCGTGCGTGGCCCGGCTATGTCAAGGAGCAGACCGAACGGGCGCGCTACTCGGCCTGGCTGGTGCTGCCCTGCAATGCCAGCGACTACGGCATGCGCGCCCTGCCCTCCGGCACGCCGTACTGGGCCTCGCCCTTCATCTGGGCCGAGAGCCCGAGCCCGTCGGGCAACCCGGTGGCCGGCGCCGAGAACCACATCGTGGCCCGCATCTTCAACCTCGGCGCGGCGACGGCCGCGCCCACCAAGGTCGATTTCTTCTGGAGCGATCCGTCGGTGGGCCTGGGCGCGGCGGATGCCCATTTCATCGGCACCGAGTACGTCGAAGTCCAGCCGATGACCTCGCAGGTCGTGCGCTGCGCCACGCCATGGATTCCCAGCTATCTGAATGACGGCCACGAGTGCGTCTTCGTTCAATGCGACAACCACGTGCTGGACCCGCTGCTGCTGCCCTTCCAGCCCTGGGCCGATCGCCATGTGGGCCAGCGCAACATGCACGTGCTGCCGGCCGTCGCGCAAGCTTTCCACCTTTGGGCGCCGGCGGGCATCGAGGGGGTGCGTGCAGAACTGCGTGTCACGGCACTGCACGCAGTGCTGCGCGCCCTGCCCGACCGGCGCCTTCCGCCCGCGCGGTTCTTCAGCGAGGCGGCGGCGCGGCTGCTGACCGGGCTGGTGCCTCCGCAGGTCACCGCCCGGCGCGAGGCCGGCAACGCCGCGCCGCCACCGCCGCCGGTCATCGCGAAGCTGCTGGACGCGCAGGACGTCATCGAATCGGCGCGCCTCACCGAGGCCATCCAGCGGCGCCAATGCGGCGGCGAACACCCGGCCGGCTGCTGCGGCAACAAGGGCGCCGAGGGCGCACCGCAACCCTGCGGCATGCCGGCCCGCGATGCCGGTGCCGGCAGGCAGCACCTGCTGTTCATCGATGGTGAACCCGGCACGGCGCGCCAGATCGCGCTCCAACTGCGCGCCATCCCGCTGCAGGCCCACGAATTTGTTGTGTTGAACGTGACGCTCGTGTCCGCGGGCGTCATCCGCGGCGGGTACGTGCTGGTCCTCGTGCATCCGGACTGGCTCAAAGACCCGCTGACGCATTCATCGAAGGAGAACCCCATGCAACAAGCCGGCGCAGATAAGGGCAACGATCTGCGGGACCTCGTCATCGAGCAGTTCCCGCAGGCGCAGCTCACCCTGGAAGTCGCACGCATGCTGCACAGCCATTTGCCGATCACCTCTGCCGACGCGCTCGAGCAGGCCGCGAAGTACGGCACCATCGGCGGCCATCCCATCGCGGCGGGCATGATCGAGCGGATGGGCATCAAGCAGCTGCTGCCGATCCAGGACAGCAAGGACCTCGTGCGCAAGATCGCCGGCGTGCTGACCGTCGCCGCGCACCAGGGCGGCCAGGGCACGCCCGTGGGCGATGCCGTCGCCAACGTGGCGGCCGGGCTGCTGCGCCGCGGCGAGGCCGCCGGCCCGTCGATTCCGACGCATCACTTCAGCGGCGGCTCGGTGTTCGGGTCCACTCGCGCCAAAGGAGAATGATCATGCCCTGGGCAGTTACCCTGATCGTCAAGGATTGCAGCTCCTCGGCCCCCATCCCCGGCGCGCTGGTCACCGATGGCGTCGGCGGCGGCTACACCGACAGCTACGGACAGTTCATCGCCGTCATCGACGACGCCTACACCGGCTACGTCGTCCAGATCTCGAAGGCGAACTACAACGCGCGCAACTTCACGTTCGACCGCTCGCAGATCGGCACCGTGCAGAACACCTGCCTGACCGTCTACGTGGCGCCGCCCAGCGGCGGCGGCGGTGGTTGGCAGATCAGTTGCTTTATCGTCACCGCCGCGACCGGTTCCGAGACCTCCGAGGAAGTCGCCGGCATGCGCGCGCTGCGCGACCGGGTGAGCGCGCGGTCCGCGCTGGCGGGCCGCCTGATCGACGCGATCTACGACGAGTACTGGCAATTCAGCCCGGCCATCGCAGACCGCATCCGCGACAGCGAAAGCGCGCGCATGGCCGTCATGGCGCTGGTGGTGCGGCCGCTGTTCGCGTGGTACCAGCTCGCCGGCCAGCTGGCGCTGGGCCCGTCCGACACCGCCGCCGTCGGCCAAGCCGAGAAGGCACTGCGCGGCGCCTGCCCGCGCTACCTCGGCCCGGCCAAGGTGGCCGGCTACCTGCAGCAGCTTGCCGACGGACAGGCCCTGCCCGCCTCCATGCCGCCGCTGCTCGCGCAGTTGGCGCCCAGGCTGCAGCAGGCACTGGGCTTGCCGCTGGTCCGCTGGGCGATCCTCGAGCCGCTGCTGCGCACCTGGCAAGGCGCGGCGGATCACCTCGACATGCGGCAGCAGGTGGCGGCCTGGCTGGGCGGCGCACCGCTCGACACGCTGGCCATGCCGGATGCCGCTACGCTGCATGCCGAACTGGCCGATCTGGCTTCGCTGCTGGCGTTCGATGCGGATGCCCGCTCGACCGTGGGCGTGCGGCTGGCCGCCGCCTGGCCGGCCAGCGCCGAGGCCCTGGCCCGTGTCGACCTGTGCGAACGCCAGACCTGAGGAGGCCCCGATCGCAGCCCCGGAAACCCACAGCGCGGCACGGATGCCCGGAGCGGAGTCTTTCGCCCGGGCATCCACGGCCATGCTCGGCCTCCCGCCGAAGCAAGGACACACGGCGACCTTCCCGCAAAACCACCGGCTGCCGCTGACCCACCGCATCGCATGCGGTGCCGTGTTGGGCGGCATCTGGGCCGTCGGCTACTTCGGCATTGCCTGGCGCATCGCGCCCGTCGCGGACCCGACCACCGCGCTGGACACGGCGATACCGTTCATCGGCTGGACCGTGTGGGTCTACCTGGCCGGGCTGGCCTGGATCATCGCGCCGCTGGCGCTGGTCCGCGAGCCTCGCCTGTTCCGGCGCGCCGCGTTTGCCTATGCCATCGCCATCGGCGCGGGCTTCCTGTGCTTCACCGCGCTGCAGACCGAAGCGCCGGCACTGCGCGCGCAAGCGGTGCCCGACGGGCTCGGCACCGCGACCGCGTGGGCCCTGCTCACGCTGCATCGCATGGATGCGCCGGTCAACCTGCTGCCGTCGCTGCACGTCGCGCTGGCGTGGCTGGCGGCGTGGGCGCTGGGGCGGCAACGTCGGCCATGGCGCCATGCCTGCCATGTCACCGCCGTCGCCATCACGGCATCGGTCTGCCTGGTGAAGCAGCACACCGTGCTGGACGCCGTGGCCGGCCTGCTGCTGGCGTGGCTGTGCGCCCGGCTGGCCACCGCCGGCCGGCGGGATGCCATCGCGTAGCCGGACGAGCCCGCCGCGATACCGGCGAGATCCACGACATGGCAGTCCACGGGGCTCAATGCGGCAAGACCGGTGCCGGCTCCACCCATCCGCGTTCACGCAGATACCGCATCAGATACGCCGCCGTCTGCGCCAGGGACGGGTCCATCATCGGATCGGCCAGCGCCGCGCGCGCCTGCTGGTAGTGTTCGCTGCTGTAGCGCTTGAGCTGCATCGCCGCGATCTTGTCGGCGGACCGATTGAAGAAATCGAGCAGCGGAAAGACCGGGTCCCGGTCGCTGCAGCGCCGGTTCAGTTCGTCGATGAAGCGGGGGATGTCGTAGTAGCGGAACGTCGCGCCGTAATCCCGCTCGATCACCCGGGTCAGCTCCGTCATGCTGTAGTAGCGGTCTGCCGTGAAATGCAGCGCGGACGCGCTCGCGGCGTTGCGTGAAATGCCGACCATGTTGTGCGCAATGACATCGGCGGCCACGATGCTCAGCTGGTTCGGCGTGTCCACCGCCACGCCGTGGCGGATCATGAACGCCAGCATGCGCAGCGCCACATCGTCCGTGTCGCCCGCGCCGCGCGTGGAGACCGAGATCAGCGACGGGCGATAGATGCGCACGTCCAGCCCGTCGGCGCGGGCCGCCATGGCCATCTGCTCGGCAACCCACTTGGTCTGCGCGTAGCCGAAATCCAGGGCCTGCATGGCCGCGTTGCAGTCCGTCTCCAGCAGCACGCCGCGCGCGCTCCAGCCGAAGATGAAGGTGCTCGACACCAGATGCACCGTCCGCCGCGCGCCGCCGTGCCGGGCGAGCCGGAGCACGGAGCGCGTCCCCTCGACATTCGCGGGGCGCATGGCATCGTAGGTCATCACGTAGTTCACGCAGGCGCCGTTGTGAAAGACCTCCGCGGTCTCGGCGGCCAGCCGATCCCAGGCCTCGTCCGCCAGCCCGAACCGTGGCAGGGCCAGGTCGCCGCACACCGCCCGCACGCGCGTTCGCGGCGCCGGCGACGGCAGGTACGCGCGGCGCAGTGCGTCGTCGATGCGTTCCATTGCGTGCTCCGGATCGCGGGCGCGCACCAGCACCATCACGTCCCGCGCGGTCTGCCGCAACAGCGCGTGCAGCAGGAACGGGCCGAAGAAGCCCGTCGCCCCGGTCAGCAGGATGGCGGTGCCGGCCCGGCCGGGCTCGGCCGGCAAGGACGCCCGGGCCTGCGGCAGCGGCTGGGTGTCCAGCTGAAGATCGGCCTGCATGCGGCTGCCGACGGCGCTGTCGAACGCGGCTTTCAATTGCTCGATCGAAGCCAGCGCTTGCGGCGCGCCCTCCGCCCGGCCGCGATCCAGCGGCGCCAGCGCGGCCAGCAGGCCATTGAGCGACACCTGCTGAAGCAGCGGCGCATCGAGCGCCTCGGCAACGGCGCCCGACCCGTGCTGCCGCAGCAGCGCTTCCAGCTCGACCTGGATCGACGCGAGCCCAAGCGAGTCGATGCCCAGCGCCGACAGCGGCAGCGCCGCGTTGACCGGGCCGGCCGCGCCGTACCGGCCCAGCACATCCCGCAAGCCCTGTCGCCAGGAGGCATATTGCCGGCCCTCGGGCACCAGGCCCGGCGCGGCGCCGCACCGATGGCTCGCCAGCACCCGCAGCGCGCCCGCCGCCCAGGCCGCGCGCGTCTCGGCGCGGGCCAGCTTGCCGGAGGTCGTCAGCGCGATGCTGCGCGGCGCCACCAGCTCGACCCGGTCCGGCATCAGGCCCGCCGCGCGCCGCGCCGCCTGGGCCAGCTCGGCCGGGTCGGGCAAGGCCTCCACGCGGCGCGGCTCCGCCAGCAGGATCACCTGGCCCTGCGCATCCTGGAACGCGCAGACGCCGCGCGGGCGCACCGCGGCGCCGCTGGCGTGCACCGCCTCCTCCACGTCCTCCGGATAGAAATTGGCGCCCGCTACGATCATCAACTCCTTCTGGCGCCCGCAGACATAGAGCTCGCCTTGCCAGAGGAAGCCGAGGTCGCCGGTACGCAGCGCACCCCCCGCCGGCGCGGCGTCGTTCCAGTAGCCGGCGGTGACGCTCTCGCCCTGCACGCAGATTTCTCCCACCCTGGCGCCGGACGGATCTTCCGGCGCCATCGCGACCGCCGCATGCGCCTGCCCGTTCGCGGCCGGGGCGCCGGCCGCGTCGATGACCGCGCCCTTCGCGGGCGCAATCGACACCACCACGCCCGGCGCCGGCCTGCCGCAGCTCGCGATCTCGACCGACGCCTCGCCGGGCGCGGCGATCACGGCGCGATGTCCGCGCAGCGCCTCGCGCGAAAAGCACAGACTGCCGCGTCCCTCGTGCGCGACATTGAGCGTGGCCTCGGCCAGCCCATAGGACGCGACGCACGCCTCGCGCCGCAGCCCGTACCGGGCGAAGCGCTCCAGAAAGCGCCGTATCGTCGCGGGCCGCACCCGCTCGCCTCCGCTCATCATCGCGCGCAGGCAGCCGAGGTCGATCCCCGCGATCTCGCCATCGTCGATCTTGCCGGGCCGCAGGCAATAGTCGTAGCCGAAGTCGGGCGCCGACGTGTGCGTGGCGCGGACTTCCGAGATCAGGCGCAGCCAGGCGGCCGGCGTATGCAGAAAGTCCGCCGGCGCCATGCCGTAACTGGCGCCGCCCGATACGAGAGGAAACAGGGTGTAGCCGATCAGCCCCATGTCATGGTGCGCCGGCAGCCACGACACGCCGACGGGCGAGCCCTCGACCGTGGCGCCGGCATTCGCGATGACGTTGCGGTGCGACACCACCACGCCCCGCGGGCGGCCCGTGGAGCCCGAGGTGTATTGCAGGAACAGCACGGGTTGCGACGCGGCGCCCACAGCGCGACGCAGCACGCCCGATCGCCCGGCCGCCCCGTCCGGCGATCCCGCTGCGCTGTCCTGCACGGCAAGGCCCGCCGTCTCAGGGCAGGCCGCCAGCAAATCACGCAAGCGATGCAGCTGCGCGCCTTCCGACAAGACCGCCACGGCCGAGCAATTTGCGGCGATCGCCCGCAGCCGGCGCATGGCCGCATCGTCCGCGCGTGCCGGGAGGGCGACGGGCACCGCAATCAACCCGGCCCGCGCGCAGCCCAGCAGAGAGACGATGGTGCCCAGCCCCGGCCCATGCGCCAGCAGCACGCGGTCGCCATGCCGGAAGCGGCCGTGCTCCAGCAACCGCGCAGCCAGGCCATCGACTGCCGCAAGCATCGACCCGTAGGTGTGCCTCGCAACAGCCGCCCCTGCGATATCGCGGAACTCGAACAGGACGTTTTCCGGCTGCAGTCGCGCCCAGTGTTCCAGGCAATCGAGCACTGAATCCATTGGCAGGCTCCGGAGCGGCACTGCAATCAGTGTGGGCAACCGGGGTTCCGATTGCAACGCGGCCGCGAGGCTCGGACCGTGGGCCGCGAGACCGGGAAACAGCGGCCCGAGCGCGATGGCACCGGGCAGATTCAGGCGCAACGGCCAAAAAGAAACGCCCGCATCAATGCGGGCGTTGCAGGCTTGAAAACGGCGCGGTCACGCCGGAGCGCGGCTCAGGCCAGGGCGCCATCCGTGTACGGATCGTACTTGCTGCCGGCCTTGGCACCTTCGGTATAGGTATCGAACTTGCCGGCGCGAGCGAGCGCACCGTCCGTGTATGGGTCGAACCTGCTGCCGGCCTTCGCGCCTTCGGTGTAGGTATCGAACTTGCCGACGCGGGCAAGCGCACCATCCGTGTACGGATCGAACTTGCTGCCGGCCTTGGCGCCTTCCGTGTAGGTGTCGAACTTGCCGTTCACCTTGGCGCCCTGCGTGTAGACATCGAAGCGCTCGCCAGCCTTCGCGCCCTGCGTATAGACATCGAACTGGGCAGCCGCCAGAGCCGGCACGGAGGCGAGGGCGATCAGGGTGCGTTGGGCTTTCATGATGGGTCCTTTCCGGTGGGGGCGCAGCGCGTCCGGCAGCCGTCCCGAGGACGTTTTCGCTGCGGCGCCGCAGAGTGATGCACCCATCGTAGGCGACCATTTCAAGACAATAAATATCCAGAAAAACAATTTATTGTTGTGCAATCAACAATTCTTGAGAAACCCGCGTAGCGGCACGTTCTACAGTCTCGTATCAGGCATGACGAGGCATGGCGCCGATCCGGCTGATCTGGACACCTGTTGTTTTCCAGCGCGGCGCACAATATGTTCGATATTCGAACAGTCTTTCTACCGCACATTTGGTGCAACGCACCAATCGCTACCGGGGCATGGCCGCCGCCCCCGGACGCCGCACAGCCACGTCGACCGTGACATGCTGCACGTCCGGGAGCTGGCGCAGCACTTCCGCCACGTAGTCGATCTGGCGTGCCGACGCGGCACAGCCCTGGAGCGCGATGACATGGTCCTGCACCGCGATCCACAGCGTACTGTCGCGCAGGCGCGGATCGTTGCGCAGCCGCTGCTGCGCGGCGCCGGCGATCTCCGGGTCAGTGGCATGGCCGCCGGGGTGGCAGCAGTTGTTGCCGCGCTCGGTGCGATCGTGCGGCTGGCCGCGCGCCTGGGCCCCCGCCGGCAAGGGGTCACGCGGGACGGAGCAGTCCGGCACGTCCTGGCTGATCTGGACGAACGGAGCGCTGACCCCATTGCGCAGGTCCCGGCCCGGCACGCCGGACGGCCCCGACGCGGGCGGCATTTGCGCAAAAGCGACGGGCATGGCCATGCAGATCGCCAGCCCCAGACCACGCGCACCGATCCGGCGTGCCGGCCACGCCAGACTCTGCGACAATCCAGGCCGGCCCTTTCCGACGGCCATCGCTCCCTGCGCATTCTTCGCCTCGACGAACATGAAACGTCTCCTCTCCGGACTGTCCCTGCTGGTTGTCGTCCTGCTCTCCGGCTGCGGCGTGGCTGCCGCACCGTGCCGCGTCGCCTCGGCCGGGCTGAAGATGGTGCCGCTGGTGGGCCACGTCGCGGCCGCGCCGACCGATGCCTGCGCGGACATCATCGACTGACCCCGCCCCCGCCCAAGGCTGCCGGACACTCAGCGACCCGCCGCCAGGCCGCCTTTCCAGGCCGTACCGCAAGACATCGTAGACCTGCCCACGCAACCGGCTTCCCCGCTTCCGCCATCGACGGGTACGGCGCGCTAAAGAAGGGCGCACCTTTGTCGATAGCGTCCAGAGCCCCCGCTCCAGAGTTCCAGCGCGCCGCTGAGACGTCATGTCCATTTTCTCGATCAACACGCCCGCCCGTCTCATCGGCACGGCCCTGCTCTTCTCGCTGACCGTCAGTGCCGGGGCCGCCTTGTCGCTCTATGAGATGCGGCTCGACGCCTTGAAATGCGCCAAGGACGCCGGCGCCAACATCGCCCTCATCATCGAGCGGGATGTCGCGCGCAATCTGGAGCTCTATTCGCTGTCCGTGGAAACGGTGCTCGAACGGCTGGCGGATCCCGAAGTCCACCAGGTGTCCAACCATATCCGCCGCCTCGTCCTGTTCGACGGTGTCGCGCAGGCGCGGGATCTCGGCTCCATCCTCGTCACGGACGCCCGGGGCCAGGTGGTCCTGGACTCGAAGGCCGAGCCCGCACGCAACATCCACATCGGCGACCGCGACTATTTCCAGCAGCAGGCCCGCATCGACAGCACGGCCGTTCTCATCAGCAAGCCGCTCGAGGCGCGCACGGGCTATGGCGCCTCCATCACGGTCAGCCGGCGCCTGAACGACGCACAGGGCAAGTTCGCCGGGGTGGTTTCGGGGGCGCTGCGCATCAGCTATTTCAATCGCCTGTTCTCGGGCATGACGCTCGGCCCCAAGGGCGCGATCGCGCTGTTCTACGCCGACGGCACCCTGATCGCGCGCCGCCCGGCCCCGCCGGCCGCCGGCGCGGCAGAAAAACGCAGTCCCGAAGCGCTGAAGCGGGTCATCGACACGACGGATGGCCTCTACCTGGGCAAATCGGTGCGCGACGGCATCGAGCGGCTCTATACCTACCGGCGCATCGGACACTACCCGCTCTACGTTGCCGTCGGCGCCGCGACCGAAGACATCTATGCCAACTGGACATCGCGGGCCTGGGCGATCGGCCTGCTCGTCGCGGTGTTCAATCTCGTCACGATGGCGCTGGCCTACCAGTTCGCCAAGCAGCTGGAAAAGCGGCTCGCGGCAGGCCGCCGGCATGCGGAACTGGCGATCACCGATGCGCTGACCGGCCTGCCCAACCGGCGCGCCCTGGATGCCTTCCTGGACAAGGAGTGGAAGCGCGCCCTGCGCGAGCGCTGGCCGGTGTCCGTGCTGATGATCGACGTCGACGCCTTCAAGCCCTACAACGATCACTACGGTCACCTGGGCGGCGACACCGCCCTCAAGGCCGTCGCCCGCTGCATCCAGGCCCATGCCAGCCGATCCGGCGATCTCGCCGCGCGCTATGGGGGCGAAGAATTCTGTATCGTGCTGCCGCACACGGATCTGGAGGGTGCGATCGCGGTCGCGGAGCACATCCGCCAGGCCGTGCTAGCCCTGCATATTCCGCACGCGCAGGGGCCGGCCGGCATCCTGAGCGTGAGCATCGGCGCGGCCACCGACACGCCCGCGCTGTCGGGCGACCGTGCCGAGACCCTGACCCAGGCGGCGGACACCCAGCTCTATCGCGCCAAGACGCAGGGACGCAACCGCACCATGCCCACCGGCGCGGAGGCGGAGAACGCCCCGAAAACGACGCCCGGCCACCCCGCCGTGCTTGCGGAGCACGGCAGCTGAATCACGGAACACGGCTCACGGCGACGAGCGTCAAACCCGCAGCGCGACCGCGCCCCTGCGCTCGCCTCTGCGGCCAACCGGCACGGGATGCGCGCCGAGCCAGCCCTCGATGATGGCGCGCCCTGCTTCCATGCCCGCCGAAATCGCCTCGCCGGCGGAATCGAACGCCGCCGACACGTGATGGAAGCGCTGCAGATCCGGATACGCCATCGCGTCTGATTTGGGCGAGCAGACGAATCCGGTGTAGGCGTACTGAAAACCGCCACCGCCAGGCACGGCCAGCACATGGATCGAGCACCCCCGATACCGTTCGATAGACCAAGTCGGCATACGTCCCCTTTTACACGGTTGACGCCATACCCTGTATTTTTGACAGAGCGATGTCAGTAAACCAACAAAATTCCACTTAAATCTGATCGCGACAATATTTTTCGTTATGTGCCGGTCGGATTCCTGAGCAAGGAAAGGTTTCCCCTCACGGGCACATCGTACGCAGCCGAGTCGCTGCGTTTTACCGGTCCGCGATTGCCCCTGCCGGCGTCGGCCTTGGTATTTCCCGGGACCGGGCAGGCCGCGGCATCGCAGTCGGACCGCGCATGACTGCACGACGGATCCAGCGGAAATCCGATCTGCCATTCGAAAATCGGCGTCATTCAAAACGCATGCAGGTTTGGATGTTCGAGTCGCCGACATCCACGAAATCTGCCCATATGCATGCAAACCGGGTTTTCCTCCTGCCGGCGGCAATCAAAAAGAAGAGGAACACCCCGTCTCCGCGAGCCCGGCATCTGCGGGCAACGGCCGGACGACCGGATCACGGCCATGCCGACGAAGCCGCGTGGCGGCCGTGCGTCCCCCGCCTGCCCACCCTCGCGCTTTCATGGAGCGGCCCGACGCGCTGTCACGACGCCGGAAGACACTTGCCGCCGCTCGGGCAAGCAGCCGCGCACCGCTGACACTGGCCTGCCCCCTCGACCCCGGCGCCGCGAGCCGCTCCAATCCCGGTAACATTGCCCGGGCAACATGATTTCCCGATGATTTGGCATCAAACTCTAAAGAAAATGCCGACCAGGTCGATAACCCATTCTGCCCCTTCCAGGATACCGAGCCCCATCGAGGCGACATGCTGAAACTGCTGATCAACAAGCCCAAACGGCTGATTGGCCTCGCCTTGCTGCTCTCGCTCACCGTGAGTGCCGCCGCCATGCTGTCGCTGCACGAGATGCGGGTCGACGCCTTCGAGCGGGCCAAGGACGCCGGGGCCAACATCGCCCTGGTCATCGAGCACGACATCACGCGCAACCTGGAGTTCTACTCGCTGTCGTTGCAGAACGTGGCGGACAGGCTGGCCGACCCCGAAGTCCGCCGCCTGCCCGATCATGTCCAGCGCATGGTCCTGTTCGACGGGCGGATCCAGGCGCAGGATCTCGGCTCCATGCTGGTGACCGACCGCGAGGGGCGCGTGATACTCGACTCCAAAGTCGAACCCGCGCGCGCGCTCGACTTCGGCGACCGCGACTATTTCCTGCAGCAGGCCAAGAACGACAACCTGGGCATCTATGTCAGCAAGCCGTTCGAGGCGCGCACCGGGCTCGGCCTGGCCATCGCCCTCAGCCTGCGCCTGAACGATGCGGACGGCCGGTTCTCGGGGGTGGTGTCGGGCGGCCTGCGCGTGCGCTATTTCGATCGGCTGTTCTCCGGCGTGACGCTGGGCAAGAACGGCGCGATCGCGCTGCTGTACGCCGACGGCACCCTGGCCACGCGCCGTCCCGCGCTCACATCGGCCACCGCCGCCGCGAAACGCAGCGAGCACCTGGCGCTGTTCGCCAACACCGCGGGCGGGACCTATCTCGATGCCTCCGTGCGCGACGGTGTCGAGCGGCTCTACACCTATCGGCGCATCGGCAATTACCCGCTGTTCGTAGCGGTCGGCACCGCGACGGAAGACATCTACGCCAACTGGAAAGCCCGGGCCTGGTGGATCGGCATGCTCGTGGTGCTGTTCAACGTGGTCACACTGGCGATGGCCTACCTGTTTGCCCAGCACCTGGAGCGACGGATCGAAGAACAGCGCCGGCATGCCGAGCTCGCGGCCACCGACGCCCTCACCGGCCTGGCCAACCGGCGCGCGCTGGACGAGCGCCTGGACGCGGAGTGGCGCCGCGCCGCGCGCGAGCGGCAGCCGCTGTCCGTGCTGATGATCGATGTGGACCACTTCAAGGCCTACAACGACCACTACGGCCACCCCGACGGCGACGCCGCCCTCCAGGCGGTTGCGCGCTGCATCCAGGCCAACCTGCGCCGGCCCGGCGACCTCGCCGCGCGCTACGGCGGCGAAGAGTTCTGCGTCGTGCTGCCGGGCAGCGATCTCGACAGCGCAAACGTTGTCGCGGAAACCATCCGCCGCGCCATCCTGGTGCTCAACATTCCGCATGCGCGAAGTGCATCCACTGCCCTGACCGTCAGCATCGGCGCGGCGTCCGGCACGCCGGCATCGTCGGGCGAGCCGCGTGCGGCGACCCTGACCAAGGCGGCGGATGCGCAGTTGTATCGGGCGAAGACGTCGGGGCGGAATCGGACGATGCCGTAGCGCCGGGATGCCTGCGGAGCGCAGGCATGGCGGCGTCGGGCGAGAGGCTATAGCGTCCGCTGCATGAGCACGACATCGAGCCATCGATCGAACTTGTAGCCCACCCCGGCCAGCACCCCGACCTCCCGAAACCCGCAGCGGGCATGCAGCCGCATCGACCCGAGGTTCTCCTGCCCGCCGCCGACCACCGCCACGATCTGCCGGAACCCACGCGCGACGCATTCGCGCACCAGCGCCTCCAGCAGCAGCGTGCCGACGCCGCGTCCCCGCGCGGCGGCATCCAGGTAGATCGAGTCCTCCACGGTATGGCGATAGGCCGGGCGCGCGCGATGCGGGCCGGCATAGGCGAAGCCGAGCAGCTTGCGGCCGGTTTGCGCCACGAGGTAGGGCATGCCGGTGTCCTGCAGGGTCTGGAAACGGCGTGTCATCTCGGCCAGGTCGGGCGGGTCGATTTCGAAGCTGGCGGTGCCGGTCCGCACGTGATGCGCGTAGATCGCGGCAATGGCCGGCAGGTCGGCCAGGCGCGCGGGCCGGACCACGACGGCATCGGAGGCGCCGGCGATCGGCGGGGAGACAGCGGCGGGCGTTGCGGACGACATGATGCGCAGAGGAAGAAGACGTGCCGGGCACGCCGGGCAAACGCCCATTGCCTCGCCAAACCGGGCGCCGCACACGTCACCCGATCCCGCATCGTGACATGGCTATCGGACACGGCCGGAATGCGGTAACTTGGCAGCCGCGCCGCTCCTCGCCGCGGCGGGTGTCTTCCATGCACGACCTGTTTCCCCTGATCGCCGAATACGGCGTGTTCGCCGTCTTTGCCAACGTCTTCCTGACGCAGGCGGGCGCGCCGCTGCCCGCTGTCCCGACCCTGCTGGTGGCGGGCGCCCTCACCGCCAACGGCGCGCTGCCGTGGCCCGAGCTGCTGCCCGCCGCGCTGACCGGCGCGCTGCTGGGCGATGGCCTCTGGTACCTGGCCGGCCAGCGATACGGACGCCACGTGATGGCGCTGCTGTGCCGCCTGTCGCTGTCGCCGGATTCCTGCGTGCGGCGTACGCGCACGCAGTTCGAGCGCTGGGGCGCGCCGATGCTGCTGATCGCCAAGTTCGTGCCGGGACTGTCGACCGTCTCGTCGGCGCTGCTGGGGACGATGCGCACGCCGTTCAGCACCTTTGCGCTGTACGACCTGCTCGGCTCCGCGCTATGGGCGGCTGGCTGGATGCTGCTCGGCCGCGGCGCGCACGGCAGCATCGACCCGCTGCTGACGCACCTGGACCAGCTCGGCGGGCATGCCGTCGTGCTGGTGGCGCTGCTGGTGGCGGTATACGTCGCGGCACGCTGGCTGCAGCGCTGGCGCTTCCGCAAGATGCTGGAGATGGTGCGGATCTCTCCGGACGAGCTCCATGCGCTGATCGAATCCGGCGAGGCGCCGGTCATCATCGACGTGCGCGCGGGCAGCTCGCGCATGAGCCAGCCGCACCGCATTCCCGGGGCGATGCTGTACGACATGTCGGCCAAGGATGGGCCCATCGAGATCGAGGGCCCGGATCGCGAGATCGTCATCTATTGCGCCTGCCCCAACGAGGCATCCGCCGTGATGCTGGCGCGCACGCTGATGGGCCGCGGCTTCAGGCGCGTGCGTCCGCTGCACGGCGGCATCGATGCATGGATGGACCGGGGCTATGGCGTCGAGCACGTGGTGTCGGTCACGCCGGCCACGCTCGCCGCGGCCGAGGCGGCGGGCGGCTGATTCCGGGGCGCACAAAAACAAAAAGCGCACCTCGCGGTGCGCTCCCCCGTAAGCACGGCAAACATGCAGTGTGCCAGCCCCCCGGCTCGGACACACCGCATCAGTCCGTTTTTGCACCCGCCCGAGAGCGGATGTGGCGAAGTGATCCCCGTTTGATCCCGTCTTCGCCGATCGGACTTGACCCCCTTGTTATTCGTTGCAGACACGTCGTGGGTCGTTGCGTGCTGTCTGGTCAATACACCCCACCCTTCGCTATTGCCGGGCTCATCGCCCCGCGGGCTCGCTGATTGTACGTTGCTCCGGCGATTCAACGTCAGATTTTCGCAAAACTTTAATCTGCGGAGTTAAGCAAAGGTGTCAATGGCGCCGGCATGGCTGGAGACGCGCGGCGCGGACACGGCCACCGTGCCGGTGCCGGCCTGCCCCTGCATGCCGGCAAACCGGTTGCCGCCGCTGCCGCCGCCATTGCCGCCACCGCTGCCGTTGCCCTGCGCGGACGACCCTTGCGAGGCGCCCTGCTGGCTGAAATCGCCGGTGCTGACGGAGGTCTGCGCGAGCTCCATGCCGCCCTGCTGCATGGCATCGCGCAGGCGTGGCATGGCGTCCTGCACCAGTTCCGCCACGGCCTGGTGCTGACAGACGAAGCTGGCATTGACGGCGCCGTTGTCGATCTCGAGCTTGACATGCAGCCCGCCGAGCTCGGCCGGGCTCAACTGCAGTTCAGCGGACGACTGGCGATGGACCTGCATGTAGGCCAGCTGGCTCGCCATGGTGTGCGGCCAGGCGGCATCGCCGAAGGTCGGCAGGGTATGCGTCTGCGCGGGTGTGACCGCGGCGCTCGCGGCGCTGCCGGCGGTACCGGCGCCGCCCACGGTGAAGGTTGGCGCGGTGGCGACGGCATCCCCGTTGGCGCGCGTCAGGACGCCATCGAACTTGGTGCCGGCGCCCTGGGCATCGGCCTGCGTGTTGGGGTTGCCGCTGGTGTCCGCGTTGCGGCCGGTCTCGGCCGTGGCGGCGGTCGCGGCTTGCGCCTGCGTGCCCTGCCCGGCTTCGGTGCGGTGCGCCGCGCTGCCACGCTCGCTGCCGGCGCCCTGCGCGGACGACGATGCGCTGCCCAGGTGCCGCACGGCCGGCGGCGTATTGTCGGTGGTGCCGCGCGTGCGGGCCAGCGCCTGGGCGACGGTGCTGGCATCGGGCAGCGGCGTCGGCTTGGCCGCCTGGGCCTCCTTGCCGGCCGCCGCCTTGAGGGCGTCGGCTTGCGCAGCCTGCGGCTGGGCGACGGTGGCCGCCGGATCGGTCAATTTGCCGGCCGCGGCATTGGCGGCGCTCAAGGCCGCCAGCGCGGCCGCGTCGGTGGTGGCGGCGCCCGCCTTGCCGGCCGCGAGCTGCGCGGCGGCATCGTCCGCCGTCGCGACCTGCGTGCCGGGCTGGGCCACCGGAGCGGCGGCCTGCTGCATGGCCTGGCGCGCGGCTTCGATCTGCGCGGCCAGCTGTGCCGCGGGATCGACGCCCGCCTGCGCGGCGGCGGTCTTGTCCTGGGTGTCGTCGCTCGACGCGGCCTTGGAAGCCTGTGCATCCTGCGTGGCCGAAGCGGCGGCGGTCGCCGGCGCCGCGTCGGCATTGCGGTCGGCCTGACGCGCGTCCTGATCGTTGCCGGCCGCGCTGGCCTTGGCCGCGTCTTTCTTCGTGGCATCGGCGCGGCGGGCGGCGGCGCGGCTGCCGGCCGATTGCGCATCGGTCTGGCGGCGCGCGGCCTCCTGGTTCAGGCGATCCGACAGCAGGTTGCCGAAGGTATCGGCGCCGGACGACGCGGCCTGCGACTTGTCGGCGGCCGTGCCGGCGCTCGACAGCATCGCGCCCAGGTCGGTCGCGGCGGTATTGGGAGTGGCACTCAAGCCCACGTTGCCTCCGTCTTGCTCGTTCAGTTGCTGCCGGCCTGCGCCGCACGCATGCGGATCAGCTTGGCGGCGTGTTCGTCGTTTTCGCGCTGGGCGCGGCGCTCCTGGTCCTGGCGCTGCTCTTCGACATGGCGCTGGCGCAAGATGTCGAACGACTGTTCGCGGCGCTGCTTCTCCAGCCAGTTGTCACGGCTGCGCTGCAACTGCGCCTCCAGCGCGCTGATGGTGCCGCGCTGATGGTCGACCGCCGAGCCCAGGCGGTCGATGAAGGCGGCGTAGTTGTGCAGCCGGGCGGCGTCGATGCCGCCCTCGGCGTTGACCTGCATCTGCTGGCGGTAGTTGTTGCGGTAGTCGGACAACATCGCCAGCTTCTGCGCGGCCAGCTCACGCGTGTTCATCAGGCGGCCGACTTCCTGCGTGGCCTTTTCGGTGTCCTTTTTCGCCAGCTCCAGCACGGTTTCAAGGCGGAACGGCTTGTGCGTGGTGGTCATCGTCGATCCTCCGGATGATTTCCGTGACTTCAATCCAATCGGTTGCAAACTGCGGGGGCTTTAGCGCGACGCGCGGGCCCCGGCCCCTCTTCACACTGTCAAGACAGCACCGCGTTCATCTTTTCCAGCGTGCGTTCGCGGCTTTCGTTTTCGAACATCCCCTGCTGCAGGAAGCCCTCCATGCTGGGGTAGCGCGCGATGGCCTGATCGGTCACCGGGTCGCTGCCGCGCGCGTAGGCACCCACGGCGATCAGGTCGCGGTTGCGCTGGTAGCGGGCATACAGCTGCTTGAAGCGGCGCGCGGCGTCGAGCTGCTCGCGCGGCACGATGGCGGACATCACGCGGCTGATCGACTGCTCGATGTCGATGGCCGGGTAGTGGCCCTGCTCGGCCAGCTTGCGCGACAGCACGAAGTGGCCGTCCAGGATCGCGCGCGCGGCGTCGGCGATCGGGTCCTGCTGGTCATCGCCTTCGGCCAGCACGGTGTAGAAGGCGGTGATGGAGCCGCCCCGGCCGGCGGCATCGACCATGCCGTTGCCGGCACGCTCGACCAGCGCCGGCAGCTTGGCGAAGGCCGAGGGCGGATAGCCCTTGGTGGCCGGCGGCTCGCCGATGGCCAGCGCGATCTCGCGCTGCGCCATCGCATAGCGCGTGAGCGAATCGACGATCAGCAGCACATTGCAGCCGCGATCGCGGAAGTATTCGGCGATGGTGTGGGCGTAGGCCGCGCCCTGCAGGCGCATCAGCGGCGAGTTGTCGGCCGGCGCGGCCACCACGGCCGAGCGCGCGAGCCCTTCGTCGCCGAGGATCTCGTCGATGAATTCCTTCACTTCCCGGCCGCGCTCGCCGATCAGCCCGACCACCACCACGTCGGCCTGTGTGTAGCGGGCCATCATGCCCAGCAGCACGCTCTTGCCGACACCGGAGCCGGCGAACAGGCCCAGGCGCTGCCCCTGGCCCACCGTCAGCAGGCCGTTGATGGCGCGCACGCCCACGTCGAGCACGTGCTCGATCGGCTTGCGCTTGAGCGGGTTCAGCGGCGCGGGCGCCAGCGAGCCCCACGCCAGCTCTTCCGACGCGCCCAGCGGGCCCTTGCCGTCCAGCGGCTCGCCGTTGGCATCGACCACGCGGCCCAGCAGGCGCGGGCCGACCGGCAGGAACTTGCTGTGCGCGATGGTCGGATCGGCGGTATCGAGCGGCAGATGCTGCGGCTCGAGCGGAAACACGCGCGCGCCCGGCACCACGCCGACCAGATCGGTCTGCGGCATCAGGAAGGCGCGCTCCTCGGCAAAGCCGACCACCTCCGCCAGCACGTGGCGGCCGTACGGCAGCTCCACGCGACAGGCACTGCCGACCGGCAGCTTCAGCCCCACCGCTTCCATCACCAGGCCCGCCACCCGCGTGAGCTTGCCGCAGGTCACCACCGGACGCGCCAGGCGTGCGCGCTGGGCGGTCTGGTGCAGGTGCGCCTGCCACAGGTTGACATTCGGGTTGGCCTGGGAGGCCGGCGCGCGGGCGCCGGTCTGCGCGGGGTCAGGCAACATGGAGCGCTCCTCCCGCCACGCGCTCGGCTTCGACCCGTTCGCTGACGATCCAGGCGGTGTCGCGGCCCAGTGCGCGGGTCAGCTCGGCCCAGCGCGTCTGCAGGGTGGCGTCGGTCTCGCCGAAGCGGGTCTGCACGCGGCAGCCGCCGCGCTCGATGGCGGCATCGACCACCAGTGTCCAGCCGGCGGCGGCCAGTTCGGTGCCCAGCGCCTGGCGGATCAGTTCGGCGTCGTCCGCATGCACGCGCAGCATGGCGGGCGCCGGCGCGGTGGGCGCATCGCCCAGCACTTCGCGCACCAGCGGCAGGATGCGCTCGGGCTGGGCACGCAGCGCGCCGCGCAGGAACTGCTGCGCCAGCTGCAATGCCAGGCCGACCAGCTCTTCGGCGACGCTGCCGTTCATCTGGTCGATGGCCTCGCGCACCGACTGCATCAGCGCGGCGATCTGCCGGGAATCTTCCTCGCCCTGCCGGCGGCCCTGCTCGAAGCCGTCCTGGAAACCCTGGGCAAAGCCGTCGCGGCGGCCTTCGTCGCGGGCGTTGGCCAGCTCGGCCTCCAGCATGGCCTGCCATTCCTCTTCGGAAATCGGCGGCTCCTCGGGCGGCTCGGGCTCGGGCGGCGGAGGCGGCGGTGCCGCGGCGGCGGCGGCCAACTCGGCCTGGCGCACGAAGTCGGTCGGCTCCCACGGATGGCAGTCGACCAGCGTATCGCGCGGGATGATGGGCGGGCGCGGCATCTCAGCGCTCCGTCAGGCGGGCATGCAGGACGGCGTCAGACATAGGCGTCCTCCGCCTTGCGACCGATGGTGATTTCGCCTTCGTCGGCCAGGCGGCGGGCGATCTGCAGGATTTCCTTCTGCTGCGTCTCCACCTCCGACACCTTGACCGGGCCCAGCACCTCCAGTTCTTCCTTGAGCATCTGGCCGGCACGCTGCGACATGTTGGCGAACACCTTGTCGCGGAACTCCTGCTTGGCGCCCTTGAGCGCCACCACCAGGACATCCTGGCCGACCTCGCGCAGCAGGCTCTGCAGGCTGCGGTTGTCCAGGTCGATCAGGTTGTCGAAGACGAACATCTTCTCGACGATGGCATCGGCCAGTTCCGGATCGCGCGAGCGCACGCCCTCGATGACGGCGCTTTCCACGGCGCTCGGCACCAGGTTGAGGATTTCCGCCGCCGTGAGCACGCCACCCAGCGTGCTCTTCTTGCGGTGGTCGTTGCCCTGCAGCAGCCCGGTCAGCACTTCGTTCAGCTCGCGCAGCGCGCTCGGCTGGATGCCGTCGAGCGTGGCAATGCGCAGGACGGTGTCGTTGCGCAGGCGCTCAGTGAAGTAGGTCAGGATTTCGGACGCCTGGTCGCGGTCCAGGTGGACCAGGATGGTGGCGATGATCTGCGGGTGCTCGTTGCGGATCAGTTCGGCCACCGACGAGGCGTCCATCCATTTCAGGCCTTCGATGCCGCTGGTATCGCCGCCCGACAGGATGCGGTCGATGATGTTGGCGGCGCGGTCGTCGCCCAGGGCCTTGCGGAAGACGGAGCGGATGTACTCGTTGGAGTCGATGTCCAGCGGCAGGTCTTCGGCCTCGATGAAGAACGCGTCGAAGGCATCGAGCACGCGGTCGCGCGAGACGTTCTTGAGCGCGGCCATGGTGGCGCCCAGCTTCTGCACTTCGCGCGGGCCCAGGTGCTTGAGCACCTCGGCGGCTTCGTTTTCGCCGAGCGACATCAGCAGGATGGCGCTGCGTTGGAGTCCTTCGGCGCTCATTCGTTACTCACCCATTGCTTGATGACGGCCGCGACCGCGCGCGGGTTCTGCTGGGCGACGCGGCGCATCGTCTCCAGCTTCTGTTCGAAATCGTGGTTCTGCTTGAGCTGCGGCAGCTCGTCCGGGACTTCGTCGCCGTCGGTGGAGGCCGACGGGCCTTCGAGCTCCGGACCGGCCGGGGCCGCCGCGCCGGTGATGATCGGCGCGTTCGGGTCTTCGCCCTCGCGGCCCACGAAGGTGGCCGTGACGGGCTCGTCCTTCTTGTTCATCGAACGGATCAGCGGGCGGATCACGGCGAACACCAGGATCAGGAACCCGATCGCCAGCGCACCGTACTTGGCGGCCTGGATGGCGTAGTGGATCATCTCCGGCTGCTTCCACAGCGGCAGGTCGTCCTTGGACGTCGGCAACGTGCCCGAGAACTGGCTGTTGACCACATTCACCGAATCGCCGCGCTTGGCGTCATAGCCCACGGCGTCCTTGACCAGCGCGTTGAGCTTGGTCATCTCGGCATCCGACAGCGGCTTCCACGTCTTGCCGTCGGCGCGGTAGTTGACCACCACGGCCACCGACAGGCGGCGCACGGTGCCCACCGCGGCGCGGGTGCGGCGCACGGTCTTGTCGACTTCGTAGTTGATGGTGGTGTCGCGCGCGCTGGACTCGGCGGTGTTGGCCGCGGCCTGACCGGTGCCGGCGGCGGCGCCCTGCTGCTGACCGTTCTGGCCATTCTGGCCGTTCTGTCCGGCGGCGGCCTGCTGCGCGGCGGGCGCCGGCGCGGTCGGCAGCATGCGCGGCGCGGTCGGCGGCTGGTTGGACAGCGCACCCGGCACGCCGCCCTGCGCGCCGGCCTTGTTCTGCGTCGATTCGCTGGTATGCGTGCTGCGCACGGCGCCGTTGGCCGGGTCCTGGTTCGGACGGTACGTCTCGGCCATCTGCTCGGTGTTGTCGAGGTCGACGTTGGCGGTCACCTGGGCGCGCACGTTGTCTTCGCCCACCACCGGGCCGAGGATGGCCTCGATGCGCTTGATGTAGCCTTGCTCGATGTCGCGGACGTAATTGAGCTGGGTCGGGTCCAGGCCCGAGGCGTTGTCCTGGAACGACGCAGACAGCAGCCGGCCCGACTGGTCGACCACCGTCACGTTGGCCAGCGGCAGGTCCGGCACACTGCTGGCGAGCAGGTGGCCGATGGCCTGCACCTGGGAGCGGTCGAGCATGCGGCCCGGATACAGCTTGAGCAGCACCGAGGCGCTGGGCTTGACCTGCTCGCGCACGAACACCGACGGCTTGGACAGCGCCAGGTGCACGCGGGCGGACTGCACCTCCTGCATGGCCTGGATGGTGCGGGCCAGCTCGCCCTCCAGGGCGCGCTGGTAATTGACCTGTTCGACAAACTGGCTGGTGCCGAACTTCTGGTTCTCCATCAGCTCGAAGCCGGCCAGGCCGCCCTTGGGCAGCCCCTGCGCCGCCAGCTTCAGGCGGGCCTCGTGTACGTTGGCTTCGGGCACCATGATGGCGCTGCCGCCGTCCGCGAAGCGGTACGGCACGTTCATCTGCTGCAGCGCGGCGATGATGGCGCCCCCGTCGCTGTCCGCCACATTGCTGTACAGGACGCGATAGCTGGGGGCGCGGCTCCACAGCATGCCGGCGGCGACCACGGCAATCAGCGCGGCGGCGGCGATCATCGCCAGCATGCGCGGCGACAGGCGGCCCAGCGGCCCGAGGGCGCCCAGCCCCCCTGCGTTCTGGCGCACGATCGCGCCCTGGCCCACCGCTGGCATTTCAACCGTACCGAGCGTGTCGGCGACAGCGACGGAATCTGCTGTCGTTGGCATCCGTTTCTCCTGACTGACTGCGTTGCGGGAGCCCTCCAGCCCCAAAAACAGGCAAGGCTCCGTGTTGGCATTATCAGCAGGGCTCGCGCAAGCAAACCGGCAAGAAGAAGGCCTTTTCCGGCTCATTTGGGGGCTTGGCCGCCCCGGTCCGGGTGCTACCTTTGCTGCACCGTGGCGCCATGCCGGCCGGACGAAGGCCGCCGGGCGCCGGTGTATCAAGGGGAGCACTCATCACATGGACATTACGAACGCCAACTCGGTCGTCTCGCTGATGAACAGCGTGCTGGCACCGTCCAGCAAAGTCGGCAGCCTCGACGGCAGCGCCGGCGACAACGCCAAGGTCAGCATCGATTTCGGCGCGGTGCTGAAATCGTCGCTCGACAAGGTCGACGCCTCGCAGCAGAAGGCCGAAACCCTGTCGCGCAGCTTCGAGCTGGGCAACAACGACGTTGACCTGCACGACGTCATGCTGTCGTTGCAGAAGGCCAACATCGACCTGCAGACCGCGGTGCAGGTGCGCAACAAGCTGGTCTCGGCCTACCAGAACATCATGAGCATGTCGATCTGACGCCGCCCGCGCGGCCGTCCGATCCACCCGGCAGGCCCGCCGGGGCGCCGCGCGTTGCCGTGGCGCCCCCGGTGGCGCTCATCCCGACTCCGGTCAAATCCCCATGATCCCCAAGACACTTCACTTCATCTGGATCGGCGACGAGGCCAAGCGGCCCGACAATTGCATCCAGACCTGGGCCAGGCTCAACCCGGACTACCAGATCAAGATCTGGGGCAACGACACGCTGGGGCAGCACACGTGGCTCAATGCGCGCCACATGGACGCCATGCTCGAGCGCGAATTCAACGGCGTGGCCGACATGATGCGCTGGGAGATCCTCTACCGCGAAGGCGGCATCGTGGTGGATGCCGACAGCATCTGCATCCGGGCGCTGGACGATGCCCTGCTCGATTGCGAGGCGTTCGCCTGCTGGGAAAGCGAGATCGCGCGCCCGGGGCTGATCGCGGCGGGCTATTTCGGATGCCGGGCGAAGAATCCGTTCGTCCACCAGATCATGCAGGACATCCACCGGGAGCCGTCGGTCGTGCACGACCGAGCCTGGAAGACGGTCGGCCCCCAGCGCCTGACCGAGTCGTACCGGCGCTACCAGTACCACCCGTTGCGCATCCTGCCGAGCCACTACTTCATCCCCGAGCATTTCACCGGCGTGAAGTACAGCGGGCCCGGCCCGGTGTATGCCAACCAGATGTGGGGCAGCACCAAGAACGCCTACCAGAGCCTGCACCTGCAGCAGTTCGACGCCGACGGCAACATCGTGGCGCAGGCCGGCGCGGACGAAGCGGCCGCCCCGGTCCCGGCCCGGCAGGCGGCCCAGGCGGACACGGCACCGACGCCAACGCCGGCACCGGCCCAGCCCGCCCCGTCACGCTCGCCGCTGGAGGCCGCGCACGACCCCTACTTCGTGCAACGCGTGCCGATCAGCACGGACATCATGAACCTGAGCCGCGTCGACGTCTTCCGCAAGCTCTGCGCCGGCCAGCGCGTGCTGCATATCGGCTGCGCCGACTGGCCGATCACCGATCCCAAGACCTCGCTGCACCTGGCCCTGGAATCGGTGTGCGCGAAGCTCGACGGCTTCGATATCCACGCGGAAGCGCTCGAGGCGCTGGCGCCCTATACGCGCGGCAGGCTGTTCTCCCGCTTCGAGGACATCGTCGACCAGTACGACATCGTGCTGGTGCCCGAGGTCATGGAGCACGTGCCCAACACGGCCGAGTTCCTGGCGCAGCTCGATGCGCTCGACGCCGCCTCGTACGCCATCACCGTGCCGGACGCCTTTCAGTGCCGCGCCCGGCATTTCGACTACCTGCACGACGCGCAGACCTTTGTCGAGGTCGTGCACCCCGACCACAACTGCTGGTACACGCCCTACACGTTCTCGAACACGATCCGGAAGTACACGCCCTGGGCGATCGACGGGATGTGGTTCTTCAATGCGATCTCGCTGTTCATGCTGGCCAGCAAACGCCGCTGACGACCATGCGCAGACAGCCCAAGCCCGGCAGGCGGCCTGACCTCGCGCTGGTCGTCATCGCGCGCAACGAGGCGGCCTGCATCGAGCGCTGCCTGCGCAGCGCCCGGCCCCATGTCGACCGCATGATCGTGCTCGACACGGGCTCGACCGACGCGACCGTCGCCATTGCCGAGGCCTGCGGCGCGCAGGTCCGCCATTTCACCTGGGTCGACGATTTTTCCGCCGCCCGGAATGCCGCGCTGCAATTCGCCGATGCCGACTGGAACCTGGTGATGGACGCAGACGAGTGGCTGGAGAGCGGCGCCGGCGAACTGCGCGAAGCCTGCACGTTCGGCCCCCTGCTCGGGGTGGTCTGCATCCAGAGCCTGGACGATGCCGGCGGCGCGACGCAGCGGACCAACACCTGGATTCCGCGCCTGCTGCCGCGCGGCGTCCGCTACCAGGGCCGCGTCCACGAGCAGCCGGTCGCGTCGCTGCGGCGCGTGCGGCTGCCGCTGGTGTTCGGCCACGACGGCTACGTCAGCGCCAAGCTGGAAAAGAAGCGCGGCCGCAATGCCGCGCTGCTGCACGCGGAGCTGGCCGATCGCCCGGACGATCCCTATGTCCTGTACCAACTGGGCAAGGAAACGGAAATCAACGGCAAGGACCCGGCACAAGCCGCCGACCTGTATGCGCAGGCCGCTGCCGGCGCGCCGGCCAACGCGCCCTATCGGCACGACGCCTGCATCCGCCTGCTGCTGTGCCTGAGGCAATCGGGCCGGCTCGACGAGGCGATCACCCGCGCCGGCGAGTGGATGGACACATGGGCCGCATCGCCCGATTACTTCTTCGTGCTCGGGCACCTCATGTTCGATGCGGCGCTCAGGCACCCCGCCCAGGCCGCGGAGCACTGGCTGCCGATGGCGGAGCACGCCTTCCTGCGCTGCCTGGCCATCGGCGACCAGCCGAAACTCGACGACAGCGTCTTCGGACGCGGCAGCTTCGCCGCGGCCGAGAACCTGGCCGTCGTCTACCGGGCCCTGAACCAGCCCCTGAAAGCCGACGAATACCAGGCGCTGTCGCAGCGCCTGAAGGCGGACCCGGCCGCGCGCTGACGGCGCCGATCGCAGCCCCGGCAATCATCCTGCGGTCCCCTTCATCGACAGCGTCGCCCGCCAGGTGGCGGCCACGGCGCTTGTTGCGCCGGCGCACGGCGGGTGCGCCTATTTGCATGCGGTCCGTGGCAATATTGACATCCCATTGAATAGACCACGGTCGCGCATCAGCCGCTCGCGGGCGGCTTCGCGGCAAGCACCGCGACGCGAGCCGCGACCCTCTCCGGGAGTCTTCCGTGACCGACGCGCTGGCGCTCGATCAGCAGCTTTGCTTTCCCCTGTATGCCGCCGGCCACCTGCTGACCCGGCTGTACCGTCCGTTGCTCGACGAGCTCGGGCTGACCTATCCGCAATACCTGGTGATGCTGGCCTGCTGGCAGCAGGCGCCGTGCGCGGTGGGCGACCTCGGCCGCACGCTGTACCTGGACACCGGCACGCTGACGCCGCTGCTCAAGCGGCTGGAAGAACAGGGGCTGGTGACCCGCACCCGCGACCGCGACGACCAGCGCCGCGTGGTGATCGAACTGACGGAAGCCGGCCGGGGGCTGCGCGAACGCGCAGTCAAAGTGCCGGATGCGCTGGTGTGCCGGATTCCGCTCGAACCCGGCGAAATCGGCGCCACGCGGGATGTGCTGCGCAAGCTGCTGGATGCGCTGGCAGTCGCGGACGACCGCGCGTAGCGGCCGGCCCGCAATCAAACATTTCGCTGGATCTAGAAGCGCGCCATGCTGCCGTAGGCCAGGCTGGCGTTGCTGGCGCGGCGCGCCGTGTCGATGCGCTTCTGCAGGCGGTCGAGCCTGGGATGCACCACGGCCCGCACACGCGCATCGTCTTCGAGAATGCGCACGAGCAGCGCGCGCTTGCGCTCGAGATCCGCGTGCGACAGCGGCGGATGGGGCTCGGAGCGACGCAGCATCTCGACGTAGGTCGCGCTTTCGCGCTCGAGCGTGCTGACGACTTCCCAGTTGCCCACATCGGCCGCGGCGACCATCTCGGCGGTCAGCCGTGCGATGGCTTCATAGCAAATGAACAGGCTTTCGCTGTCCTTGATCGGTAGGTTCCGGAACATGATGGCTCCAGTTGAGTTGGGCCGGAATCGATGACGTGGTAGCTACGCGGTCAACCGCTTCAACTCACGACACTCAGATGGCCTGCGACGACACCAGGCTTGCCGATCTCGCTCCAGGCTTCCTGCAACGGCGCCAGCAAACGATCGACTTCTTCCAGGATCGCCACATCGTTGGTCGCGTTGGCCAGCAACAGCCGACGCAGCATGTAATCGTACAGCGTGTCGAGCTGCGTGGCGATTTCGCCGCCGCGCTCGCGGTCCAGGCTGGCCTGCAGGCCCTGGCCGATGATCGAGATGACCTTGTCGAAGGCGCGCAGCCTGACCAGCACATCGCCGCGCTGCATGGCGGCCGACGCCAGGCTGATGGCGGCGCGCGCCGCTTCGAACAGCATGGCGATCAGCCGGTGCGGGCTGGCGTCCACCACGGACGTTTCAACGCCGACTTGTGCGTAGGCACCGATGGCACGGTGTGCTGCGTACATGGAAGAATCCTCGCTTGGGGCTCGTTAAGGGGTCGAGAATTGGCCAGAGGCGCTCAAGATCAGCTGCTGCTCGACGACGTCTGCTTCGCGATGGCCGCCAGCTGCGTGGTCAGATAGGTGCTGGTATTCGTCATGCTGGCCACCAGGGCAGACAGCGTGTTGAACTGCGTGTAGTACAGCGCCTCTTTGGCGCTCAGTTGTGTCTGCATGGTGCTGATCCGGCTCGCCAGCGACGTCAGCGAGTTGTTGATGGAGTCGGTCTCGTTCTGCACCATGCCGGTGGAGGACAGCAGGCTCGTCATCACCGTGTTGAGCTGCGCGGCATAGCCACGCTGCACGGTCACGGTACCGCGGCTGCCGACCGCGCCGCCAGCCACCTTCACGGTCAGGCCGTCGACCGCCGTGCCGGTGGCGCCGTACAGGTTCTGGCCCGACCCGGTTGCCGCCACACCGTTGATGGTGCCCTGCACATCCTGGCCGGTCACCGAGGTCGGGCTGCTGCCCACCAGCGACGAAGCGCCGTTGCCCGAGATCGAGACGTTCGACGTCGAGCCGTACTGGCTGGATGTGAACGTCAGCACGCCGCTGGAGTCCGCCGCCACGGAGGCCGTGATCCCGGCGTTCTGCAAACCGGTCGAGGCGTTGAGCTGACTCTGGATCTGTGCCGCCAGGCTCGAGGCCGTGTAGCTGCCGGCCGGCACCGTGATATTGGTGGTGATGTTGCTGACGGTAATCGCCAGCGTGTCGTTCGCGCCCTGCGTGATCGTCGTATTGGCCGCCGCCGAGCCTTTCAGCGAGCCCTGCGTGGCCAGTTGCGTCACGTTGACGGCGTAGGTGCCCGCCTGGGTCGAATCCGAGAAGCTCGGCACCGACACCAGCGCATCCGTGGCCGTGCCGGCGCCCGCGAACAGGCTCGCCACCTGGCTGGGCGATGCGGCGATCGCGGCCGACAGCTTGGTGTCGTCGATCGACAGCGTGCCGTCCGAACCCATTGTCACGCCGATGCTGCCCATCGACTGATAGGTGCCCGAGCCGATGGCTTGGCCGAGCACATCGGTAATCTGGTTGATCAGCGTCTTGGTGCTGACGTCGCTCGCCAGCGCACCGTTGTTGGCGCTGTTGCTGGTATCGATGTTGGTGAGCGAGTTCAGCGAAATGCGCAGCGCGTTGTAGGCCTTGACGAAATTGACCACGCCGGTGGTGGTGGACGTCGAGTCGTTGGCGACCGAGACCGTCGTGCTGCCGGTCTTGGACAACGTCAGCGAGGTCCCATCGACCACGTTCGACAGCGTGTTGGTCGGGCTCTGCACGGCAATGCCATTGATGGTCGCCTGGGCATTCTGGCCCGTGGTGACTTCGCTCATGTTCTGCGTGCCGGCCGGATCGTTCGACAGCAGCGAGGCCAGGGTCGAATCGCCCGACACCGAGATCTTCATCTCCGAGCTGGAGCCGCCCGCCGTGGAGGTCAGCACCAGACGGTTGGGCGTGCTGCTGCCATCGTTGACGATGCTGGCCGACACGCCCAGGTTGGCCGAATTGATCGCATCGCGAATGCCGGCCAGGGTGTTGTTCGACGAATTGATGGTGATCGAACCGCCGGTCAGGTTGCCGTTCTGCGTGAACGTCGCGCCGGTGTACTTGCCGTTGGACAGCGTGCCACCCGACACGGTGCCGAACTGGAACGAAATCGTGGTCGATGCGCCGCTGCCGATGGCCGCGGTGGTCGAGGTCTGCCCCTGCGCCGCCAGGACCTGCGATTGCGCAAGCTGGGTCACATTGACGGCGTAGGTGCCCGACGGGGCCGAGCTCGTCACCGAGGCGCTCAGGATCGAGGTGTCATAGCCGCTCGCCTTCATCGAGGTGAAGCCCGACAGCGAGGTCAGGCTTGAGAGCGCGGACTGAAAGGTGGAGAGCGAACTCTTGAGCGTGCCCACCGCGGACAGCTGTGCCTGATATGACGTTTGCGTACTCTGCAGCAGCGTCAGCGGCTGGCTTTCCACACTCATCAGCTTGGTGACCAGCGTGGAGACATCGATGCTCGTGCCGATGCCCGGGAAGGAAATCGTCCCCGCGCTGGAGGTGCTGGTGGTGCTCGTGGTGCTCGTGGTGGTCGCCATGTCAAAAAGTCTCGTGAACGTCTGCGCCAGCGGGTGTTTCCACAATCAACGGCGGCGCCCGCCACTTCTTTAGCGCGTCATGCGGGAGAAACGCAAAATTGCGGGCGTTGCGCAAAAAGAAAGGCCGGCGCCCCCGAAGGAGCGCCGGCCTCGCCTCCGGCCGGTACCGGCCGGAAGTCATGCGGCCTTGCCGATTAGCCCTTCAGCAGGTTCAGAATGCTGTTGGGTGCCGAGTTGGCCTGCGCCAGCATGGCGGTACCCGCTTGCTGCAGGATGTTCTGGCGGGTCATGTTCGACGTTTCAGAAGCGTAGTCGGTATCGATCAGCGTCGACTTGGCGGCCGACAGGGCCGTGTTGTTCGACGTCAGCGTGTTGATGGTCGACGCCAGACCCGACTGCTGCGCACCCAGGCTGGCGCGGGCGGCCTTCAGGGAGGTCAGGTCGGTATCGATCGCGGCCTGGGCTGCGGTCGCGTTGGCAGCGCTGGTCACGCTCGTGCCGGTCAGCGTGCCGAAGGTCGACATGTTGACGTTGGTGACCGTGGTCACGTCCGTGGCTGCGTTCTGGCCATATTGGAAGGTCGTCGAAGCCACCGAGCCGTCGAACAGCTTGTTGCCGTTGTAGTTGGCGTTGGTTTCGATGTTCTTGTTGGCCGTTGCCAGCTGTTGGTATTCCTTGTCCAGGTTGGTCTGGTCGGCTGCCGACAGACCGCCGTTGTTGGATTCCACAGCCAGTTGGCGCATACGTTGCAGGTTGTTTTCAACCTGGCCCAGGTACGAGTCGGCCGTTTGCAGGTACGAGTTCGCACCGTTGGCGTTCTGAATACCTTGCGTTTGCGAGTTCAGGGTCGTGGTCAGGCTGCTGGATGCCGCGTAGGCCGCAGAATCATCCTGCGCGCTGTTCACACGCAGACCGGTCGACAGGCGCTGCAGCGACTTTTGCAGAGCGGACTGCGATTGCGACAGGGCTTGCTGCGTTTGCAGGGACGAGATGTTGGTATTGAGGCTGAGGGACATGACGGCTCCTAAATTTCCCGATGAAGTGTTGCCCGATGAATACTTGTTCCGGCTAGGCCAGGCAACGTGACCTGCAACTTGAAGGGGACCAGGTCTGCGTTGTACTCAGGTTATCGGTGGCCGCCGGAGAAAGTTTAGGGTCGCCTTGACAATTTTGTGCGCCGGCGGCGGATTGCCCCGCCGGACGGGCCCTCCACCGAAAGAGACGCCCGACCATCTTCTTGCCGGGAGGCCCCTCGGCTATACTCGGTCCACAAACAAGGCGCCCGTCTTCCGACGCATCGGATGAACACAGAGCGCCGCCGCACAGTGCACAGACGGGGAGTTGCAACGCTGCCGGCCCGCCCGGCAACAAGAGCTCGAACGAGCCTATCCCGACCGCAACACCCGCCATGCTGAACGTCCTCATCGTCGAACCGCACGATATCGCCCGTACGGGCCTGCGCCAGATCCTGAAGGATTCGCGCCTGGCCCGGCAGATCGAAGCCGTACCGGATTTATCCGGAAACCCGGGCCTGCTCGACCAGCGCGAGTGGGACGTCCTGCTGTTTTCCGTCGAATCGGCCAGCGGCGACGAGTTCCAGACCATCAAGGCGGTCCGCCAGCAGCACGCGCGCCTGGCGGTGCTGGCGATGGGCCGCCACCCGGAGGCGCTGCTCGCCGTGCGCGCGCTCAAGGCCGGCGCCTCCGGCTACCTGCCGATGAACGCCACCCAGCCGCAGCTGCTGGCGGCCGTCAACGCCATCTCCAAGGGCAAGAAATACCTGCCCCCGGACCTGGTCGAAGTGCTGGCCGACAACCTGAACGTGGATTGGGACAAGCCGCGCCATGACGTGCTGTCCGACCGCGAATTCCAGACGCTGCGCATGCTGGGCTCGGGCCGCACGCTGGGCGAGATCGCCGACGCGCTGCAGATCAGCGCCAAGACGGTCAGCGTGTACCGTGGGCGCGTCCTGGCGAAGATGAGGCTGCGCAACAACGCGGAGCTGACCATGTACGTCGTCAGCAACGGGCTCCAGCTGTAGCCGCGGTTACAGCGGCAGGAAACCCGGCCGCGCCGCGCCGTAGCGCCGCTCGTGCTCGCGCACGAGGTCGTGCATGGCGGCCGGCTCCAGCGGCCGCGTCAGCAGGTAGCCCTGGTACTCGTCGCAACCGATCTCGCTCAGGAATTCGAGCTGCCCGGCGGTCTCCACGCCCTCGGCCACGGTCTTCATGCCCATCGCCTGCGCCATCATGATGATGGCCCGGGTGATGGCCGCGCGTTCGGCCACGTGGGGCAGGTCCTGCACGAACGAGCGGTCGATCTTGAGGGTATCGATCGGGAAGCGGTGCAGATAGGACAGCGACGAATACCCCGTGCCGAAATCGTCCAGCGCCAGGGACACGCCCAGTGCCCGCAGCTCGGTCAGCAGCGTGTGCAGCGACGGATCATCGCGGATCAGGATGCCTTCGGTCATCTCCAGCTCGACGGCCTCGCCCGGCAGGCCGCTGCTCGTCAGCGCGCCCCGCACCATGCCGCTCAGCTGGCCGGAGCTGAACGCCTGCCCCGACAGGTTGATCGACATGCGCAGGTGCGGCAGCCCGATGCGGCGCCAGCGCGCCAGCTGGTCGCAGGCGGCGCGCAGGATCCAGCGGTCGATCTCGACGATCAGGCCGGTCTCTTCGGCATCCTGGATGAACTGGCCGGGCATCAGGCGCCCGAAATCGGTGGAATTCCAGCGGATCAGCGCCTCTACCCCGACGATGCGGCCGGTGCGGACGTCCACCCGCGGCTGGTAGTTGGCGTAGAACTCATTGCGGTCGCTGGCGCGGCGCAGGCCCGATTCGATGCGGAAGCGCCGCGAGACGCGGTCGTCCAGGTCGCTGGTGAAGGTCTGGAAGTTGTTGCGGCCGCGCTCCTTGGCCAGGTACATGGCGGCGTCGGCCTTGCGCAGCAGCGTGTTGGGGTCGTCGCCGTCGTGCGGCGCCACGGCGATGCCGATCGACACGCCCAGGAACAGCTCCTGCCCGTCGATATGGAACGGCGCGCCGATGGCCGCCAGGATGCGCTCGGCCACGCGGCGCGTGCCCGTGCCGTCGAGCGACTCCAGCATGACGACGAATTCGTCGCCGCCCAGGCGGGCCACGGTGTCGGCCTCGCGGGCGCAGGCCTGCAGGCGGGCGGCCACCTCGCGCAGGAGCTGGTCGCCGAACTGGTGGCCCAGCGTGTCGTTGACGTTCTTGAAGCGGTCCAGGTCGAGGAACATCACGGACACGCGCGAGCGGTTGCGCCGCGCCAGCGCCAGCGCGTGCTCCAGCCGGTCTTCCAGCGCGCAGCGGTTCAGCAGGCCGGTCAGCGTATCGTGCGTGGCCAGGTGGCGGATGCGCTGCTGCGCCTCGCGGATCTGCGTGATGTCGACCAGCGACACCAGCACGGCATAGGGCTGCGCGTGGCGGGCCGCGGGCGCGGCCGTCATCGGCTCGCCGGCCTCGGCATACAGCGGCGTCCAGTTGGTGGAAACCCACACGGTGCGCCCGTCCAGGCAGCGCATGCCGAAGATCTGGTTGAGCTGGGGCTGGCCCTGGGCCAGCACCTCGCCGTCCGGCCAGTCGACCTCGCGGATGGGGGTATCGAACTCGTCGATGGCCGATGCCACCACCTCCGGCAGCCGCATGCCGACCAGCGCGTCGAGCGGCACGCCCAGCAGGCGCGCCGCGCTCGGGTTGGCATAGGTGATCCGGCGCTGCCCATCGCACACCAGGAGCCCCTCGGTCAGCGCGTTGACCATCGACAGCAGGTCCAGCTTCGCGCACGCGCCGGGCGGCCCGGCCTGCGCGGGGCAAGCGGCGGGCAGTCCGCCCCATGCGTCCGGACTGGCCGGACTGACGGGCGCGGAGACGGCGCGGGCGGAAAGAGGCGACGGGTTCAAGGCGGCTTCCGGCAAATGTGGCGCCGGGCGGCCCGGCGATCCTGTGTTGAAAGCTAAAACGGCAGGCGGCGGCAAATCTTTCGGGCCGGCACCGCATTCGGTGCGCAGCGCCCGGCGCCATGCGATTTCCCGCCCCGGAAAGTGCCTGTTGCAACACCTGCGGCGACCGGCGATCCGACTGTCCGGCGTCCGCAAACCCCCGAGATGAACGGGATTGACCGCGTTTCTTACTGGAATGAGGTGGACGCGGCTGCGGAAGAATGCCATCCGAGAACCCGACCCTGCCCAGCCCGTTCCGGCCGGGAGGGCCAATCCCCCCCATTCGTCGAGTAATCCCCATGGCCGAAGCTGCTGCCGCCAATACCGCTCCCGCCCCCGCGAAGGGCGGCTCCACCAAGCTGCTGCTGATCATCCTGATCGTGCTCGTGCTGATCGGCATGGGCGGCGCCGCCGCATGGTTCTTCCTGGGCGGCGGCAGCCACGCCGCCAGCCCGGCCGCCCCGCCCAAGCCGAAGGAGCCGGTCTTCGTGCCCATGGAAACGCTCACCGTCAACCTGCAGCCCGAGGAAGGCAACGACCGCTACCTGCAGATCGCCATCACCTTCAAGAGCTACAACAAGCACGCCGAAGAGGAAATCAAGTCCTACACGCCCGAGCTGCGCAGCCGCGTGCTGATGCTGCTGTCGTCCAAGGCGCCCGCCGAGCTGTATTCCAACGAAGGCAAGGCCAAGCTGGCCAAGGAAATCGTCGAACAGTGCGAACAGGCCTACAAGGCGGTCGGCAAGGAATCGCCGGTGGTCGATGTCCTGTTCACCAACTTTGTGATCCAGTGACATGCTCAAGGAAGAGTTTCTTTCCCAGGAGGAGATCGACGCGCTCCTCAAGGGCGTCACCAACGAGGTCGACGAGGAACCGGCCGAGGCCGAAGCGGCGAGTGTACGCACTTACAACCTGGGCTCGCAGGAGCGCATCGTCCGCGGGCGCATGCCCACGCTGGAAATCATCAACGAGCGGTTCGCGCGCAACTGGCGCATGGGCCTGTTCAACTTCCTGCGGCGCAACGCGGAGATCTCCGTCGGGCCAGTGAAGGTCCAGAAGTACAGCGAATTCATCCGCAACCTGGTCGTGCCGGCCGCCATCAACCTGGTGCACGTCAAGCCGCTGCGCGGCACGGCGCTGTTCGTGTTCGACCCGAACCTGATCTTCATCGTGGTCGACCACCTGTTCGGCGGCGACGGCCGCTTCCACATGCGCGTGGAGGGCCGCGATTTCACCCAGGTGGAGCAGCGCATCATCCAGCGCATGCTTCAGCTGATGTTCGAGCACTACGGCAAGGCCTGGCAGCCGATCTACCCGATCGAGTTCGAGCCCCTGCGCATGGAAATGCACACGGAATTCGCCAACGTGGCCACCCCCAACGAGGTGGTGGTCTCGACGCGCTTCAGCATGGAGCTCGGCAGCAACGGCGGCGACGTGCATGTCTGCATGCCGTACACCATGATCGAGCCGATCCGCGATCTGCTCACCAGTGCCATCCAGGGCGAAGCGCTGGAAGTGGACAAGCGCTGGGTGCGGCTGCTGTCGCAGCAGGTGCAGACCGCCGAGGTGGAGGTGGTGGCGCATCTGGCCAACGCCAACGTGCATGTGTCCGACATCCTCAACATGAAGGTGGGCGATGTGGTCCCGATCGAGCTGGACGACAGCGTCACCGCCAGGGTGGACGGCGTGCCCGTCATGGAATGCGCGTACGGCACCTTCAACGGCCAATACGCGCTGCGCGTCAACCGCATGCTGAACATGAATGGCAGCGAACCTGCCCCGGAGCCAGAAAATGACAAGTGAATCGACCCAACCCAACCAGGCCGCCGGCGCCGACGATTTCGATGCCGAGATGACGATGGAAGAGGCGATGGCGCTGGAAGCCGCCCAGCGCGCGGCCGCCGCACCGGCGCCCGCGCCCGCGGCCGAGCCGGACAACCCCCTCAGCTCGGTCTTCAAGCCGCTGATGCCCGGCGAAAAAACCACGGCGGCAGCGCCGCGCAACGATATCGACATGATCCTCGATATCCCCGTGCAGCTGACGGTGGAACTGGGCCGCACCAAGGTGCCCATCAAGAACCTGCTGCAGTTGGCACAGGGTTCGGTGGTCGAGCTCGACGCCCTGGCCGGCGAGCCGATGGACGTGCTGGTCAACGGCTACCTGATCGCCCAGGGCGAAGTGGTGGTGGTCAACGAGAAGTTCGGCATCCGCCTGACCGACATCATCACGCCGTCCGAGCGCATCCGCAAACTCAACCGCTAAGCCGTCAAGCCTGACGCACCTGCACAGCCAACGCTCCCCCCGGGCAACGTGTCGAGATGAATCACGCAGTCGATTGGGCCCGCACCTTCGGCGGGCTGCTCATAGTGCTTGCCATGATCGTGGCGGCCGGCTGGCTGCTGCGCAAGCTGCAGCAGCGCGCGGGCATGGGCCCCGCCGGGCGCCGCAGCCAGGTGCTGTCCGTGGTGGCCCAGCAGATGCTGGGCGCGCGCGAAAAAGTGGTGGTGGTGGAGGTGCAGGGCACGTGGCTGGTGCTGGGCGTCACGCAGCAGCACGTCCAGACGCTGCACACCCTGCCGCGCCCGGCCGATGCCGGCGCGCCCGTGGCCGATGATCCGCCCACCCACGACACCCACGGCGGCAAGCCGCCCGCCTTTGCCGATGCGCTGGCGCTGCAGATCAAGCGCCGCCTGACGGGGAAGCCGCAATGAAGCTGTCCGCCCTTCTGCGTCCGCTGGCCGCGCTCGCCCTGCTGTGCGCCGCGCCCGCCGTGTTCGCGCAGGCCCAGCCCGGCCTGCCGCTGCTGACCGGCACCGCCGGCGGCCAGAGCTATTCGCTGCCGGTCCAGACGCTGGTCTTCCTGACCTCGCTCGGCTTCCTGCCGGCCATCCTGCTGATGATGAGCAGCTTCACGCGCATCATCATCGTGCTGTCGCTGCTGCGCCATGCGCTGGGCACGCAGACCACGCCGCCCAACCAGGTGCTGATCGGCCTGGCGCTGTTCCTGACCTTCTTCGTGATGTCGCCGGTGCTGGACAAGGTCTACACCGATGCCTACCTGCCGCTGCGCGACAGCAAGATCTCCGTGGAGCAGGCGCTCGACACCGCCGCCACGCCGCTGCGCCAGTTCATGCTCAAGCAGACCCGCGAGCCCGATCTCGCCCTGTTCGCCAAGATGGGCAACCTGCCGCCCATCGCCAGCCCGGACCAGGTGCCGATGCGCGCGCTGATCCCGGCCTTCGTCACCAGCGAGCTGAAGACCGCGTTCCAGATCGGCTTCGCCATCTTCATCCCGTTCCTGGTGATCGATATCGTGGTGGCGGCGGTGCTGATGTCGATGGGGATGATGATGGTCACGCCGTCCATCTTCTCGCTGCCGTTCAAGATCATGCTGTTCGTGCTGGTGGACGGCTGGCATCTGCTGCTGGGGTCGCTGGCCCAGAGCTTCACGCAATAGCCATAGGAAACGCCCCATGACACCCGAATACGTGCTGAACATGGCCCGCCAGGCCATGCAGGTCGCCATGATGATCGGCGCGCCGATGCTGCTGGTGTCGCTCATCGTCGGCCTGCTGGTGGCGGTGTTCCAGGCCGCCACCCAGCTCAACGAGCAGACGCTGTCGTTCATCCCCAAGCTGCTGGCCGTGGCCGCCACCATGATCCTGGCCGGCCCGTGGGTCCTGGGCGTGATCGTCGACTACACGCGCGACGTGCTCACCAATATCCCGAACTACGTCAACTGACGGCCACGCCACCGTGACGCACCGCCCATGATCCAGTTCACCGCCGCCCAGCTCAACGGCTGGATCGCCCTGTACTGGTGGCCGCTGGTGCGCGTGCTGGCCTTCATCGCGGTGGCGCCGCCGTTTGCCAACACGGAGATCCCGACCTCGATCAAGGTGGCCTTCGGCGTGGTGCTGACGGTGGCCCTGGCGCCGATGCTGCCGGTGCCGGCCGGCATCTCCGTCGGCTCGTACGAAGGGCTGTGGATCACCCTGCTGCAGGTGGCGATCGGCATGGCGCTCGGCGTCTGCGTGCAGATGGTGTTTGCCGCCATCAGCGGCGCCGGCGAGCTGATGTCGATCCAGATCGGCCTGGGCTTCGCGACCCTGCTCGACCCGCAGCAGACCGAGAGCAGCCTGCTGCTCGGCCGCTTCATCAGCCTGACCGCCATCACCGCCTTCATTGCCGGCGACGGCCACCTGGTGCTGATGCACGCCCTGTTCGACAGTTTCACCGTGCTGCCGGTGTCCGCCGCTCCGCTCGCGGGCGGCGGCTGGCAGACGCTGGCCGGCGGCGGCGCCGCGGTCTTTGCGCTGGCCGTGCGCATCGCCCTGCCGATCATCGCCATCATGATGGTCGTCAACCTGGCCTTTGCGGTGCTGTCGCGCACGGCCCAGGCGCTCAACCCGTTCGCCGTGGGCATCGCCGCCACGCTGGTGGTCGGGCTGATGCTGGTGATGGTGATGATGACCTCGCTGGCGCCCGTGGTGGAGCGCTCGGTGATGAATGCGCTGGAACTGGGCGGACGGGCGTTCGGGCAATTCGGCACCCGATGATCTGCCTGCCCCAAACACGAAAATCAGGCGCTCCCTCACCCAATTGAGGGGTGACACGGGGAAAAACCGGCGCCCCTCTTGAGAACATTCCAACCGCAATCGACACCGGCCCTGCGGATCCATGGAGATTCGTCGCGCACACGAGACGCGCAAGCGCGAACGGTTGTTTCGGACAGCGGTTCTTCAGTATGATTCGGCCCGGGGTGGGAGAATCGACCGTCTTTAGCAGGCATTAACGGATCGCAACAAGCGAGTCCGGGCATTCCCCCGAGTCATAAAACAAATAGAGCTGATGGGATGCCGGCCAGTCACGCATAGCCTGTGATCGCCGCTTCGCCGCTGCACGCTTTTCGCGATCGTCAGCGATGCTCCAATGCGCGAACACCGATATGCCCGATTTGCACTGGACAATTCCGGTTGCTCGCTGGTCTTGCTGGCTTGGCAGTGAATCAGAATCGAAGTCTCCGGATATCAGCTTTATCGAGCCGATCGTCCGGCGGCGTTTGAGTTCGCTCTCTAAAAGCGCGCTGAAAGTTGCGCACGACTGCGCCGCCGATTTGCCGGAAGTCCGCGTTGTCTTTGCATCGCGGCATGGCGAGCTGCGCCGCTCGACCAGCGTCCTGGATGACATCGGCAATGCCGAGCCGGTTTCGCCCACGGCATTCAGCCTGTCCGTACTGAATGCCATGAGCGGGATTTTCAGCATTGCGCGCCGCGACAACGCCGCCGCCACGGCGATATCGGCCGGCCCCGGCACGCTTGGCTGGGCGCTGCTGGAAGCCTACGCGCAGTATGTGTCCGATCCCGGCTCCCCGGTATTGCTGGTCTATGCCGACGAACCCGCGGACCCGCGCTACGGCGTCATCGACGATGAAATCACGGAAGGCGCGCTTGCCATCCTGCTGGACGCCTCCGCATCGGCCATGCTCGACTGCTCGCGCGACACGGCATGCAGCCGTCCTGCCACTCGCCTTCGTACGCAAAGCGAAGCCGTGCTGCACTGCCTGCGATCACGGACATCGGGCGCCTGGGAGCACCCTGATGGCGCGTGGCAATGGCATTGGCGCGAGGGCGCATGGCAAGCCGACTGAAAACCGCCCTCAACCGGGGATGGCGCTTGCTGGCGACGGGCTTCGGCTTCCTGGTTTTCGGCATATGCGGGCTGCTGTTTTCCGTCGCCGTGTTCCCGCTCGTTTGGCTGTGGCCGCATCGCGCGTCGCGCCAGCGTGCCGTCACGACCGTCATTCACCGGTTCTTCCAGGCGCTGGTGCGCATGCTCGACTGGCTGGGCGTGATGACGCTCGAAGTGCAGGGTGCATCGGCGTTGCGCTCGGGCGGGCCAGCCATCGTGGTGGCCAATCATCCGACCTACCTTGACGTCATGGTGCTGCTGTCGCTCACGCCATCGGCATGCTGCGTGGTCAAGAACGCCCACTGGGGCAATCCATGCTTCTGGGGCATCGTGCGCGCGGCCGAATACGTCAGCAACGCGGACCCGACGGCACTGGTCGAGGCAGGCGCACGGCAACTGGCCGCCGGCTACACCATGATCATCTTCCCCGAGGGCACGCGCAGCCCGGGGCAGGACCGGCTGCATCCGTTCTCGCGCGGTTTCGCCCACATGGCCCTGAGCGCGGCGGTGCCCATTGTGCCGGTGCTCATGGATTGCGATCCCCCCGCTTTCACCAAGACGATGCGCTGGTATCACATCCCGCCGCGACGCATGCGCATGCGCATCGCCGTCCTCGACCCCATCCGTATCGGGCAGTACGCAGCCCCGGATACCCCGCCCGCAGTGGCAGCGCGCACGCTGACCGCAGGTGTCGAGACCCAGATCACAGACCACTTGTACCAATATGGATTCTTTAAAGCTCGAAATTAAGCGGCTCCTGATCGAGACGCTCGATCTGGAGGATATGACGCCGGCGGATATCGACGACGACGCGCCTCTTTTTGACACCAACGGCATCGGCCTGGATTCCATCGACGCATTGGAAATCGGTATCGCACTGCGCAAGCAGTATCAGCTGACCATCGCCGCCGATGACCAGCGCACGCGCGAATACTTCCGCTCGGTCAGCACATTGGCCGCGCTGGTCCAGAGCCACCAATAACACCAACACGCACCACCGCTGGAACGGGAGAACATCACGTGACCGAAACCGAAATCCTGGAACGCATCCGCTCCATTTTCCAAGAGAACTTCGCCATCGACCCGGCACGCGTCACGCCCGAGGCGCACCTGTTCGAAGAACTCGACCTCGACAGCATCGACGCCGTCGATCTGGCCATCAAACTGCAGGAAATGACCGGGCGCCGCATCAAACCGGAAGAGTTCAAATCGGTCCGCACGGTTGGCGACGTCATCGGCGCGGTCCAATCGCTGCTCGCGGCCTGAACGGATGCAGGCGACACCTCCCTCCCGTGCGCGGTGGCCACGCCATGCGGCCAACGTTGTCCTGAAGCTGGCGTATCCGGCAGTCATCCTCTGCGCCTGGCACATTGGCGCTCCCCGCTATGTCGGCATCGTCCTGCTCGCGCTGCTATGGGTCCAGCGATGGATCGGAACAGGCAGCGCAACCGCGCGCTTGCGGGTACTCACCCGGCTCGATTGGGCGCTTGCCGGGCTGTTGACCTGCGGCTCGGCGGCGATCGCCATCACCGACAGTGAAACCCTGCTGCGCCTGTATCCCGTCATGGTGAATACGGCATTGCTGCTCACGTTTGGCGCGACGCTACGCCATGGCCCCTCGATGGTCGAGAAGTTTGCCCGCCTGCGCACGCCCGAGCTGCCCCCGCGCGCCGTCCGGTACACCCGCCACGTCACGCAGGTATGGTGCGGCTTCTTTGCCGTCAACGCACTGATCGCCGCGCTCGTTGCGCTGTATGGGTCGCGGCAGGCCTGGGCACTCTACAACGGCGCCATTGCCTATGCACTGGTCTGCCTGCTGATCGTCGGGGAAATCGCTTACCGCAACCTGGTCGTCCGCCCCCATGCCTCCGGCACGGAGGCGGCATGATCGCATTGCACACGTTACTGTGCGCCGATACGCCCGACGATACCCCGGTCTGCTTCGACGAAACGACGACCATGACGCGCGGCATGTTCCGCGCGCATGTAGCGGCCTGCATCGCGGCATGGTCGGACCGCCCAGCAAACCGCTATGCGCTGTGCATCGACGACCCGTTCGCGTTCGCCTGCGCCCTGTTCGCGCTGCTGGCAAGCGGCAAGGCGGTCGTCATTCCGGCCAGCTCGGCCCCCGCTTATCTTGCCTCCATCGCGGATGCCTATGACAGCGCCCTCACCGACGGCGACATGGAAGGCATCATCAGCCAGGCTGCCCAGCCGCCGGGGGCAGCATTGCTCCGGCCGATCGCGCCCCATGCACCCATCACGCTCTACACATCCGGCAGCAGCGCGGCGCCCAAGGCCATCCATAAAACGCTTGCCCAGTTCGATGCCGAGGTCCGGACACTCGAAGACCATTGGGGTGAATGGATCGGCCCCGGCGCCATTCTGGCGAGCGTTCCGCACCATCATATCTACGGCCTGCTGTTCCGGATTTTCTGGCCGCTCGCGTCAGGGCGGGCATTCGGCAGACGGACGTATGCCGAGCCGCATGCACTGCAAACCGCGCTGACCCGGCGCGAAACCGCAGCGATCGTGTCGAGCCCGGCACAACTCGCGCGATGGCCGTCGCTGCCGGGCTTCGACACCTTGTCGCCATTGCCCGCTGCTGTGTTTTCCTCGGGCGGCCCGCTGGACGAAGCCGCCGCCGCAACCTTTGCATCGGCCCACGGCACGGCGCCGACCGAAATCTACGGAAGCACGGAGACGGGCGGCATCGCCTGGCGCCGCCGCAACGAATCGGACGCATGGCAGGCCTTCGCCAACGTCGCCGTCCGGCGCGAAGCGGATGGCGCGCTGAGCGTGCGCTCGCCGCATCTGGGCCACCCCGACTGGCTCCGGACCGACGATGCCGCCGAGTTCGATGACGCGGGACGTTTCCGTCTGCGCGGTCGCATGGACCGCATCGTCAAGCTGGACGGCAAGCGTGTCTCGCTGCCGGAAATCGAAAACTGGCTGGGCTTGCATCCCTATGTCGCGCAATCTGCCGCGGTCTTGCTGCCGGGCGCCTCGCGAGAGCGGCTCGGCGTCCTGTCGGCGCTGACGTCCGCAGGCGTGGAGGCACTGCGCCAGCACGGCCGGATCGGCCTCGCGAAGACCTTGCGCCGCCATCTCGCCACCTATGTCGCCCCGACCCTCATCCCGCGCAAATGGCGCTTCCGGATGAGCCTGCCGGTCGATGCGCGCGGCAAGCTGCCGGCCGCCACGGTTGCTGCCAGCTTTGCCGCCGGCCGGAAGGGGTTCGAGATGCTCTCGCACGTCCGCGACGCAGAAGGCGACCACTACGAGCTTCGCGTACCGCCCGAACTCGTCCACTTCCGCGGGCACTTTCCAGGCCTGCCGATCCTGCCCGGCGTGGTGCTGGTGGATTGGATTGCCTGCCTTGCGGCGGAGCTGGCCGACTCCACGCGAAGCATCCGGTCCATTGATCAGCTGAAATTCATGGCCCCCGTACCGCCGGCCGCCCTGGTGTCCGTGCAACTGGCGCACGAGCCGCAGCGATACCGCGTACGGTTCCGCGCCAGGCTCGGCACGCGGGAGTGCGCGTCCGGCGCGCTCGTCTATCGGGAGGCCGACTGATCGTGCGCCCTTGCATTGTCATTCCCATCTATAACCACAAGGACGTGATCGGCCTGACGGTCGCCCGCCTGGTCACGCACGGGCTGCCGATCTTCATCGTCGATGACGGCAGCGACGCGCCCACCCAGGCTGTCCTGGCAGCGCTGGCCGGGCAACACGCGGGCTGCGTCACGCTGCTGCGGTTGCCCGTGAACGGCGGCAAGGGCGCGGCGGTCATGGCCGGCCTGCGCGCAGCCCGATCGGACGGCTTCACGCATGCCTTGCAGATCGACGCCGATGGGCAGCACGATGCCGCCGACGTCCCGACGTTCATGGATGCCGCGCGGGACCACCCCGACGCGGTCATCCTGGGGCAACCGGTCTATGACGCAACCGTGCCCAAGGCGCGGCTCTATGGCCGCTACCTCACGCATGCATGGGTGTGGATCGAAACGCTGTCGTTCGACATCCGTGATTCGATGTGCGGCTTCCGGGTCTATCCGCTGGCGCTCGCGTGCGCGCTGATCGATGAGGTGGCGCTGCCGACGCGGATGGATTTCGACATCGAGATCCTGGTGCGGCTGCACTGGCGCCGCACCCGCTTCGTCGCCATCCCGACGCGCGTGACCTATGCGGCCGACGGCGTCTCGCACTTCGACGTACTGTGGGACAACATCCGCATCAGCCAAAGCCACATGCGGCTTGTCGCAGGCATGCTGGTCCGGCTGCCGCTGCTGCTGGCCAACAAGGCCAGGCCAAGGCAGCGCGCCGACCAGGCGGCCGCCGGCAAGGCGCACTGGTGGCGCATCGCGGAACGCGGCAGCCAGTTGGGCATGCGGTTGCTCGCCCTGAGCTGCCGGCTGCTGGGGACGCGGATCACGGCGCTGTGGCTCTATCCGATCGTCGCCTATTTCCTGCTCACCGGCCGGGCCGCCCGCCAGGCTTCGCGGCAGTACTTCGAGCGGCTGGCGGCAGCCTCTGCGCAGGATCGCACCCCGGCACCGGGCTGGCGTAGCGCGTACCGGCACATGATCGCCTTCGCGCAATCCGGCCTGGACAAGCTGGCGGCATGGTCGGGGCATGTTTCCCCGCATCGGGTGCGATTCGACGACCCGGCACCGTTCGAAGCGCTGATGGCAAGCGGACGCGGCGCGCTGGTCATCGGCGCCCATCTCGGCAACCTGGAGATGACGCGTGCGCTGGCAACGCGCCATGGCCAGGTCAAGGTCACCGCCGTCGTCTACATCGAACATGCCCGGCGCTTCAATCGTGTCCTCGCGGGTGCACACCCCGAGTTCGCGACGCACCTGCTCGAGGTCAGTGATTTCGGCCCGGCCACGGCCATGCGGATGCAGGAACGCATCGACGCGGGCGAACTGCTCGTGATCGTGGGAGACCGGGTGCCCGCGACGGAAATGGGCCGTACCGTCGAGGCGACCTTCCTGGGCGCCCCCGCGCGTTTCGCGCAGGGCCCCTACATCCTTGCCCATGCCCTCGGCTGCCCGGTCTATCTGTTCTTCTGTCTGAAGACGCGGCAAGACTACACGCTGTACTTCGAACCCTTTGCCGAGCGGATCGAACTGCCGCGCCACGCGCGCGCGACGCATCTGGCGACGCTCGCGCAACGCTACGCCAGCCGGCTGGAGCACCATTGCCGCAAGGCCCCATTCCAATGGTTCAATTTCTTCGATTTCTGGGCACGCCCCAAAAAGGACGCCCATGGCTGAACACGATCTGATGCCGGCCGCAATCACCCGGCCGCGCCCCGCGCCGATCCGCTTCGGCGATTGCCATCTGTCCATCGAAGCGGTCGTCGCCATCGCGCGACGGCAGGCAACGGTTGCCCTGAACGGCGACGAGGCATGGCGGGATCGCATCGAACGCGGTGCCCGCTTCCTGCAGGAGCAGTTGGCACAGGGCGCAACGGTCTACGGCGTCAATACCGGATACGGCGACGCCTGCGAAATCAGCGTTCCACCGGCCTTGGTGCAAGCGCTGCCGCTGCAGCTCACGCGCTACCACGGTTGCGGGATGGGGCGCTACCTGGCCCCGTCCGAAACGCTGGCCGTCATCGCGGCGCGGCTGAACTCGCTGGCCCATGGCTATTCGGGCGTGCGTTATACGCTGCTGCAACGCCTGGCCGACCTGATCAACCACGACATCCTGCCGCGCATTCCGGCGGAGGGTTCGGTGGGCGCCAGCGGCGACCTCACACCGCTGTCCTATGTCGCCGCGGCGCTGGTGGGCGAGCGCGACGTCCTGTTCGATGGCAAGGTGCGGGCAGCCAGCGATGTATGGCGGGCGCTGGGGCATTCCCCTTTCGAGCTGGCGCCCAAGGAGGGGCTGGCGCTGATGAACGGCACGGCGGTGATGACGGGGCTTGCCTGCCTGGCCTACGCCCGCGCCGAGCACCTGATCCGCCTGGCGACCCGCCTGACGGCGCTGGCCACGGTCGCGCTCGACGGCCGCTCCGGACACTTCGACGCGACCATCTTCCAAGCCAAGCCCCATGCCGGACAGGCCGATGTCGCCGCGTGGCTGCGCGAAGACCTGGCCGGCTGGGACGACACCGGCGGACACCGGCTGCAGGACCGCTACTCGATCCGCTGCGCGCCGCACGTGATCGGCGTGGCGCAAGACGCGATGTCCTGGATCCGGCGCGATATCGAAAACGAGCTCAACAGCGCCAACGATAATCCGCTCATCGATCCGGATGCCCGGCGCATCCTCCATGGCGGCAACTTCTACGGCGGCCACATCGCCTTTGCGATGGATGCCCTGAAGACGGCCATCGCCAACCTGGCCGACCTGATGGACCGCCAGCTTGCGCTGCTCGTGGACGACCGGTACAGCAACGGGCTACCGCGCGGCCTGTCCGGCGCATCCCCGGATCGGGCTCCGATCAATCACGGATTCAAGGCAATCCAGATCTCGGTCTCCGCCTGGACCGCGGAGGCGCTCAAGCACACCATGCCCGCCAGCGTGTTTTCCCGCTCGACGGAATCGCACAACCAGGACAAGGTCAGCATGGGCACGATCGCTGCGCGCGACTGCCTGCGCGTGCTCGAACTGACGGAGCAGGTCGCGGCGGCGCACACGCTGGCCACGGCGCAGGCAGTACGGCTGCGTGCCGGGCTCGATGCCGCGCTGGCGATTCCGCCCGCGGTGCGGGCCTTTGTCGAGCGCGTCACGGCGCTGTCCGAAGCGGTGACCGAAGATCGGCCTCTTGAGATGGACCTGCGCCGCCTGACCGCGTGCATTGAGCACGGCTCGCTCCTGGCTGACGAACCCGGAGGGCAATCATGACCCGGCCTGAGCGCGCGCCCCTGTCGGCAAGCGCCCGTATCGAGGTGCCCTTCCATGATGTCGACGCCATGGCTGTCTGCTGGCACGGCCACTACCTCAAATATTTCGAGATCGGCCGCGCCGCCCTGCTGCGCGCCTTCGATTACGACTACCCGGAAATGCGCGCTTCCGGCTACCTCTGGCCGGTCGTCGAAGCCCATCTGAAATACATCAGGCCGGCCACGTACGGCCAGCGGATCGAGGTCCGCGCCACCTTGATCGAGTACGAGAACCGATTGAAGATCGGCTATGAGATCGCGGACCGCGCCTCCGGCCAGCGGCTCACGAAAGGGCACACCATCCAGGTCGCGGTCTGCGCGGCAACGTCGGAACTGCAGTTCGTCTCGCCCGCGGTGGTGTTCGAGAAGGTGGAGCGCGCATGGGCCGATTGATGCTCGCGCTGCTGCTGGCCAGCGCCGCTGCCTTGGCGAATCCCGTCCTGGCGGACGACACGCGCGACAGTACCGTGGTCTCCCAGGTCGCGGCGCAGTTGGGACGGGCCCGCGGTGTGCGCGCCCGCTTCACGCAGACGCAAACGCTGCGGTCCATGCAAAGGCCGCTGGTCAGCACCGGCACCCTGCTGTTCTCGCGCGAACGCGGCGTCATCTGGCAGATCGAGCAGCCCCTGCGCCTGACCTACGTGGTCACCGAAGCCGGCGTCAGGACCCTGGACGCGGCCGGCAAACCGGTGCCGGGCAGCCAGCGCAACGCAGCCGGCATCGCCCAGGTTTCGCGCATGATGCGCGCCATGCTCGGTGGCGACCTGTCTGCCATGTACTCGCAGTTCGACGTGGCGGCGCAGGGCACGCCCGCACACTGGCGCCTGCGCCTGACCCCGACGCAGCCTCAGCTCGCCCAGGCGTTGCGCGGCCTGGACTTGCACGGGGACACCTATGTCCGCGGCATCACCATCCGCGCCGTCAGCGGCGACGAGACGCGTCTCGAATTCACCGACAGCGCCAGCGTCGATACCCTGAGCCCGGCAGAGCTTGCCTTGCTGGGAGCCTCTTGATGCCGGCCGCATTGACGCCTGCGCGCAACCTCCACCGATCCGCCTGGACGACCCGGTGTCTATGGCTGGCGATCGTGCTCTTCGCCGCGTGCTATTGCGGATGGCGCCTGCAGTCCGGCAGCGTGCTGCAGACCAACCTCCTGGCACTGCTGCCGGCAACCGAAGCCGACCCGCTCGCCGAACGGGCCGCCGACACACTGGCGGCTTCCATGGGAGACCGCGCGGTCTTCCTCGTCAGCAGCCGCGACGACCGGCAGGCCAAGGCCGCCGCCCGTCAACTGGGGGCACGCCTGGCACAGAGCGACGCGTTCCGCGCCGTCGTCGCCGAGCTGCCGCCGTTCGACGCCGCGCAGATCGCCCGCTTCTACCTGCCCTATCGGGCCGGCCTGCTCAATGCCGGCGACCGCGCAGCGCTGCAGAATCGATCGGCATCGCTGCCGGACCTGCTCGCGCAGCGGCTCTACAGCCCGCTGCGTACCGGCCTCGGAGCGCCGCTCGCCGACGACCCCTTCGGCTGGCTGGAGCACTGGCTGGCCGACCTGCCGCTCGCGTCGACCCGCCTGGAGATCGAGGACAACCTGCTGGTCTCCCATCAGGGCACGACGACCGGCGTCCTCGTCACCGGCGTCCTGCGCGACTCGGCGTACGAATCGCACACGCAAGCCGCCGTCAGGCAGGCCGTGGCAACAGCCCAGTCTGACCTGGCGCGAGCCTTTCCGGATGTCACGATGGCGCGCGCCGGCGCGGTGTTCTACGCGGACGCGGCGCGCACGGCATCCGAACGCGAACTCCATATCATCGGCATCGCCTCGACCTGTGGCATCGCGCTGCTCATGCTGTGGGTCTTCCGCTCATTGCGCGTGCTGCTGCTCGGTTTCGCCTCGACCGGCATCGGCACCCTGTGCGCCCTGGCCGCCACGATGGCCGCATTCGGCAAGCTGCATCTGCTCACCCTGATCTTCGGCGCCAGCCTGATCGGCGAGGCGGTGGATTATTCGATCCAGTACTTCGTCAATCATCGCGCTGTCGGTGGCATGCGAGACCCGTGGCGCAGCGCACGCGAGGTGCGTCCCGCGCTGACGGTGGCGCTGACAACCAGCCTGCTGGGCTATGCAACGCTCGTCTGGGTGCCGTTTCCGGCGTTGCGGCAGCTTGCGTGCTTTGCCATGGTCGGGATCGGCGCAGCGTTTCTGTCGGTCATCTTCCTCCTGCCGGCCTTGATGCCCCGACAATCCACGCAACCCGGGCGCACCCATGAACGTGCCGCGCGCTGGCTGGCAGCGTGGCATCACGCCATCTCGCACCGGCGCACCCCGCTGGTGCTGCTGCTCATTGCCGCCGGCGCGCTGCCGGGCTGGATGCGCCTGGGCAGCGATGACGATATCCACCTGCTGGTCCAGCGCGACGCCGCATTGTCCCGCCAGGAAGGGATCATCCGCAGCGCGATCGGGGTGGAAGGCGGGACGCAATTCTTCATGGTCAAGGGCAGCACGCCGGAGCAGGTATTGGAGCGCACGGAAGCACTGGACGAACAGCTCGCCGGACCGATCGGAGGGGCATTACTGCAAGGCCATCAATCGGTCACGCAATTTGTCCCGTCGGGACATCGCCAACAGCAGAACCGGACACTGCTGACCGAGCGGGTTCTCGGCGCCCCTCAAGGACTGCCCACGCTGCTCGCCCAAGCGGGGTTCCGGCCGGAGGTCGCAAGCGGCTATCTCAAGACCGTCACACAAACGGCGAACGCGCCGCTGACGGTCGATGATTGGCTCGCGATGCCCTGGTCGCAGCCCTACCGGCACCTGTGGCTCGGCCGGATGACCGATCCGGCCAGCCAAGCTCCGGTCTACGCCACCCTCGTCATCCCCATCGGCGCCACGGCCGCGCAACTGCCCGCCCTATCCTCGCTCGCGGACGGTACACAAGGGGTCCGTTTCGTCGACAAGGCGTCGAGCGTGGCACGGCTGTTTGCCGCCTACCGGACCGGCAGCGCCTGGTGGCTTGCCGGCGCGATGGCGCTGGTGCTCGGCCTGTTCTGCCTCCGATATGGCTGGCGGGCGGGCCTGCGCGTGACGCTGCCGGTGGTGTTTGCCATCGGCATCACCTTCTCGGCCTACGGATACGCAGGCATCCCCCTGAACCTGTTCCACTGGCTGGCGATGATGCTCGTGCTCGGCGTGGGCGCCAACTACGCCGTCTTCCTGCGGGAAGGCTGCATGCGCAACCACGCTGAAATCGGTGCCGTCTGGATCGGGGTCGCGCTGTCGGCAGCCACCACGCTGCTGACGTTCGGCCTGCTCGGGTCCAGCGCGATGCCGGTCCTGAGGAGCTTCGGCATGACACTGGCATCCGGCATCATCATCGCCGTGGCGCTGGCACCGCTCGGCATGCCTCGACCGGGAGCACAACGCACATGACCTCATCCACAACTTCTGTCTACCTGCACGCGTTGGGCATGATCAACGCGCTGGGAAACGACCTCGACACGATCGTCCGGGGTCTCGCGACAGGCAACTCGCCTGGCATGCGCGCCATCGATCGTCCGGGCGTCGGCCCAGCCATGGTCGGTCAGGTGCAGACCCCGCTCGAGTGCGCGCCGCCTGCGTCCCTGGCACGCTATGACTGCCGGAACAATCGGCTGCTGCTCGGCGCGCTGGCGCAGATCGGGCACGCACTCCGGACGGCATGTGAGCGGTATGGGCACCATCGCGTCGGTGTTGTCCTGGGCACCAGCACCTCCGGCGTGCAGGAAGCGGAAGCCGCGCTGCAATACAAGCGCACGCATCAGACCTTGCCGCAGGCGTTCGACTACCTCCAGATGGAAATCGGCACGCTCGCACCGTTTGCCGCTGCCGCGCTAGGTGTCAGCGGACCGGCCTTTACCATTTCCACCGCCTGCACTTCCAGCGCAAAGGCCTTCGCATCGGCCAGGCGCCTGCTCCGCCTGCGCCTGTGCGACGCGGTGGTGGTCGGAGGCGTGGATTCCCTGTGCGAGATGACGCTGCAGGGCTTCGGCTCGCTGGAGGCCACCTGCACCCAGCGCACCAACCCCATGAGCCGGAACCGGGCCGGAATCAACATCGGCGAGGGCGCGGCCGTGTTCCTGATGACGCGCGAGGAAGGGCCGGTGCGGCTGGCCGGGGCGGGCGAATCCAGTGACGCGCACCATATCTCGGCGCCGGACCCGACAGGCGCGGGCGCCGAACTGGCATTGCGGGCAGCCATGCGCGACGCCGGCATCGACGCCAGCGCCATCGGCTATGTCAACCTGCATGCAACCGCCACGCGAAAGAACGATGAAATGGAAGCACGCCTGATGGCACGCGTGTTTCCCGAGGGCGTACCGGCCAGCGGCACCAAACCGCTGACCGGCCATACGCTGGGCGCAGCCGGCGCGACAGAAGCGGGCTTTGCATGGCTCGCCCTCACCCGTGATGACCTCCCCCTGCCAAAGCATCGATGGGACGGCGAAGCCGATCCGGCACTGCCGCCGCTCGACCTGGTGGAAAATACGCGCCGCCTCGGCGCAGAACAGTACGCAATGAGCAATTCGTTCGCCTTTGGCGGCAGCAATGCCAGCCTGATCCTGGGTCGGGGATGAACATGAACGACCGCATGGATACCACCCCGCCCCGCATCGAAGACATCCTGCCGCATCGTGGCTCGATGCTCCTGCTGGCGCACGTCGACACGTGGGACGATGAAACCCTGCGGGCATCCGCCCATGTCGATCCGACCGCCTGGTACGCCGATCCCGAGGGGGCCATGCCCGCGTGGTTCGGCATCGAGCTGATGGCACAGGCCATTGCCGCGCATGTCGGACTGCTGTCGATGCGAGAGGGCAACCCCGCGCGTCCGGGCGTATTGCTCGGATCGCGCAAGTACGAGGCGCATGCGCCGGCGTTTGCGTCCAACCAGCCCCTGAGCATCGCCGTGCAGGAGGTGCTGCGCAGCACGGAAGGCCACGGCGCCTATGCCTGCACGATTGCCGCCGGCGGACGCGACCTGGCACAAGCCGTGATCAAGGTCTACCAGCCAACCGATTTCCAAGCCTTTATCGAAGGGAGTTTCGCATCATGAGCCGCCGCGTTCTCGTGACAGGTGCCAGCCGGGGCATCGGTCGCGCCATAGCCAACCGACTGGCATCCGACGGCTTCGAGGTCTGCGTGCATTGCCGCAGCGGGCGCAGCGATGCCGAATCCGTTGTATCGGCCATCCAGGCCCAGGGGGGTACCGCACGCGTGGTGCAGTTTGACGTGCGGGACCGGGTGGCCTGCCGTACCTTGCTGGAGGCCGATGTCGCGGAACACGGCGCCTACTACGGCATCGTCCTGTGCGCGGGTGTGACGCGCGATGCCGCGTTTCCCGCGCTGACCGAGGAGGACTGGGACATCGTGCTCGAAACGGGCCTGGACGGCTTCTACAACGTCGTGCATCCGCTGACCATGCCGATGATCCGGCTGCGCCAGGGCGGGCGCATCGTGACGATCGCATCCGTCTCCGGCGTGATGGGCAACCGTGGGCAGGTCAACTACAGCGCCGCGAAAGCGGGCCTGATCGGCGCGACGAAGGCGCTGGCCGTGGAGCTGGCCTCGCGACGCATTACCGTCAACTGCGTCGCGCCCGGATTGATCGACACCGAGATGCTGGCCGAAGTCGAGCATCTGGACCACGCGCTGAAGACGGTCCCGATGAACCGCGTCGGCCAGCCCGCCGAAGTGGCATCGGTGGTCGGATTCCTGATGTCGGACGGCGCATCGTACGTCACGCGGCAGGTCATCGGCGTCAATGGCGGGATGGTGTGATGAAGCGTGTGGTCGTGACCGGAATGGGCGGCGTGACTGCCCTGGGCTCCCAATGGAGCGACATCCAGCAAGCCTTGCAGCGAGGGCGCAACGCGGTGCGCCGCATGCCCGAATGGGATGTCTTCAGCGCGCTGCATTCACGGCTCGCCTGCCCGCTCCCCGCGTTTGAGGTGCCGTCGACGTATCCGCGCAAGAAGACGCGTTCGATGGGCCCCGTCTCGATGTACGCGGTCCGCGCCACCGAACTGGCGCTGGCGGATGCGGGACTGGCCGAGGACCCCAGCATCAGCGACGGGCGCATGGGCGTGGCCTATGGATCCTCGTCCGGGTCGGTGCAGCCGATCCGGGCATTCGGCACGATGCTCGATACCGGCTCGATGCAGGGGATCACGTCCAACAGTTACATCCAGATGATGCCGCACACGACAGCTGTCAACGTGGCGCTGTTCTGGGACCTGAAAGGCCGCATCGTGCCGACCTCCTGCGCTTGCGCATCGGGCAGCCAGGCGATCGGGTACGCCTACGAGGCGATCGCCGGCGGCAAGCAGACGCTGATGCTCGCGGGTGGCGCGGAAGAATTGTCCGGCCCGGCCGTGGCCGTGTTCGATACGCTGTACGCGACCAGCACGCGCAATGACGCGCCTCACCTGACGCCGCGCCCGTTCGATGCCGCCCGCGACGGCCTGGTGGTTGGCGAGGGTGCGGCCACGCTGGTCCTCGAGGAATACGAACACGCCCGTGCCCGCGGCGCCGTCATCCATGCCGAGATCGTCGGCTTCGGCTGCAACTCCGACGGCGCCCACATGACCCAGCCCACCGCGGCCACGATGAGCCACGCCATGCGGCTCGCGCTGCAGGATGCGGGGCTGCCGCAGGATGCCATCGGATACGTCAACGCCCACGGCACCTCCACGGACCTCGGCGACGTGGCGGAGAGCCGTGCGACGGCCGAAGTCTTCCGGCCCACCTTGCCGATCAGCTCGCTCAAGAGCTACATCGGCCATACGCTGGGCGCGTGCGGCGCCATCGAAGCCTGGTGGACCATCGAAATGATGAAACGCAACTGGTATGCGCCGACCCTCAATCTGGAGACCGTCGACCCGGCTTGCGCCCCGCTCGACTACATCGCAGGCAACGCACGCGCCATCGACACCGAGTACGTGATGACCAACAACTTTGCGTTCGGCGGCATCAATACCTCCCTCGTCCTCAAGCGCGCGCCGTGACATCCGCGGAACTTTCGCGTCGCGCCGCCGGGGGTGCCGGGCCTGAGCGTGTCGTGGTCACGGGCATGGGCATCGTGTCCTGCCTCGGCAATACCCTCGATGCGGTTGCCGCTGCGTTGCGCGAAGGCCGCTCGGGCCTGTCGGCCGTCAGTGCGTGGCACGCGCTCGGACTCGCGAGCCAGGTGGCGGGCGTGGCTTGCGTCGCGGATGAGGCACCGTTCCCCCGCAAGTTCGAGCGGTTCATGGGTGACACCGCACGCTTGGCCTGTCACGCGGCCCGCAAGGCCGTCGAAGACGCGGCACTCGATCCAGCCCTCTTGCAATCGCCTCACGTCGGCGCCGTGGTGGGTTCGGGAAGCGGAGCCCTGTCCGCCTACGATGCGGCACTGGCCATCTCGCGCTCACGCGGCGTGGACCGCGTGCCGCCCTATGTCGTTCCGCAGGCGATGAGCAGCACGGTGTCCGCCAATCTTGCGCAGGTCTTCGGCATCGGCGGCATCAGCTATTCGCCGTCGTCCGCGTGCACCACATCGGCGCTGGCCATCGGGCAGGCCGCGCACTGGATCCGCGCCGGGCAGCAGGACATCGTTCTGGCGGGCGGTGCCGAAGAGCTTCATGACAACTACGCGCTGCTCTTCGATGCCATGGGCGCCCTGTCGCGTGCCAGCGCGGACACGCCGCATCTGGCCTCCCGGCCTTACGACACGGCCCGCGACGGCTTTGTCCTGGCGTCGGGGGCAGGCGTGCTGGTCCTCGAGTCGCTCACGCATGCCCGCGCGCGCGGTGCGCGCATCTACGCGGAGGTCATCGGTTTCGGCCAAAGCACGGACAGCTCGTCGATGGTGTCGCCACAGGCAGCCAGCATCGCCCGCGCCATCCGCGACACGCTGCGACACACAGAGGCACCGCCCGACTACATCAACACGCATGGGCCGTCGACCCCGTCCGGCGACCTCGAGGAGCTCCGCGCGCTCAAGGCTGTATTCGGCCCGAACACACCGGCGTTCTCCTCTACCAAGGGACTGACCGGGCATCCACCCGGTGCGGCGGGTGCCCACGAAGCCATCTACACGCTGCTGATGATGCGCGACGGGTTCATTGCCGGCTGCCCGAATATCGTGACGCTCGAATCGGAGGCCACGGCCATGCCCCTGGTCCGCCGCTCGCGCCCGGCCGACCTTCGTACCACCATGTCCATTTCTTTCGGGTTCGGCGGCAGTTGTGCCGGCCTGATGTTCGGCGCCGATCCCGGCGATTTCTACTCATAACGACACGAACAGGAGTGCTCGATGAACATCCGATCCGTATTGACTGCTGGCATCGTTGCCGCGATTGCGCAAACCGCGGCCGCGCGGACCGAAGTGGTGACGTACCCGATCAAGCCCGTGCTGGAAGCACAGCAGCTCAGCCCCGGTGTGGCGCTGTATTTCGGCAACCAGCAGCACCCTCCCGTCATCGAAACACTGGGCGAGGTCATGAAGTCCGCGCACCTGCCGCGCAAGACGGCCACCGAAGTCGAAATCTGCAACGCAGCCCTGGCGGATACGCTGCGGCAGCTCACCAGCTATGCGCATGATCACGGAGCCAACGCCGTCATCAACATCAAGACGAGCTTCCACGACAACCAGTCGAATAGCGACAGCACCTTTACGTGCGGCGTGAGCGGTGTCGCCTCGGCGCTGCGCGTACGCGGCGACGTCGTGAAGATCGAAGCCGGCAAGTAATCGCCCCGTCCACGACAGGGCCGCAAGGTCTCCACATGAAACCTCTACTGCTATTGATTTCGCTCTGCTTCGCGGCAATCGGTACCCCCGCGCTGGCCCGCGACGAGATCGACACGTATCCGATCAGCGAAGCGCTCGCCAGCGAGGGCCCCGACAAAGTCGCCGACGACATCGGTCTGTATTTTTCCGGGCAGCAGCACGCCCCCGTTGCCCAATCGCTGGGGGAGATCAGCATCAGGAAGACGACCAGCACGATCAGTGTCGGCGAGGAAGCCGCGTGCCAGTACGCACTTCTCTCTACCGTGCGGGCGTTGCAGGAGCGCGCACGTCAGATGGGTGGCAATGCCGTCGTCGATATCAAGAGCAACTACAAGAAGCGCGTGATGGAGAGCGCCTCGGAGTTCACCTGCGGTGCCGGCATGTTCGTCGTCGCAGTGGCACTGAAGGGCGAAGTGGTCACGCTCAACAAGTAACCACCGAAGGAAAGCCGGGCCCGCGGGCCCTGTTCCTCAACCTCGTTCGTGCTTGATCGCGACGACGTTGACGAGGGTCTCGCGCCGCTTTCCCGGTTTCGGGCGATGCAGCCCCAGTCTTTCCAGCAGGCCGAAATCACGTGCCCGGCTCCACCAGAGATACGGCAGTGAGATGTTCCGGTCCTCGAACGCGAAACCGCCCGCCCGGATCATGTCGAGATAGCCCTGCGCGCTTTTCTGCACGTGCATGGGGTGACGGAACAGCAGCCGGATCACCCAGGACTTGATATAGACCTCGGTCGACTCCGCAAACAGCAGCAGTCCGCCCGGCTTCAGCACGCGGTGAAACTCGGCAAGCGCCCGGTCCTGCTCGACCAGATGATGAAAGGTCTGATGGCAGAACACCATGTCAACGGATGCGTCCGGCAAGGGCAGCGCTGCGCAATCACCGTGCAGCAGATCGACTGGCGTAGCCAGCACCGCGGCGGCCTGCTTGGCGGCCGCCAGGGACGGACGATGGAAATCGATGCCGATCATGCGTTGCGGCGCGAACGCGCTTTCGAGCAGGCGGAACGAGATGCCCTGCCCGCAGCCGACATCCGCAATCACGGGCGCAACCGGTAGCGATGTCGTGATCAGGCGCTTTAAATCGTTGACCGCGACGCGCAGTACGTGATGCGCCCACGTCTGCGTGCGTAGAAACCAGATGCCGAACGCCGTTTCCGGAACAAATGACCCGATGCGCTCTGGCGCGGAAGAAACCTCAATGGATTGCACGTAACGCTCTCGAATCGGCGACGGTTCAGACAAGCGGGCATTGTAATCGCAAGAGAGTTTTCAAAGCGTGGAAACGCACGTACGATCCAGATCGGATTTTTATCCGCTTTCAGTGAACAATAAGAGAAGCTCGAATCGGCAATGATCAAGAAACAGGATCCACTCAATCATCCGGAATCCGTGGACGTAGCCATCATTGGCGCGGGCCCCGCCGGAGCCGTCGCTGCCGCCCTGTTGAGACAGGCTGGGCAGCAGGTGCTCGTGCTCGAACGGCAACATTTTCCGCGTTTCTCGATCGGCGAGAGCCTGCTGCCGCAGAGCATGGCGTATCTGGAGCAGGCCGGCATGCTGCGCGCCGTGGTCGAGGCCGGTTTCCAGTACAAGAACGGCGCGTATTTTGTCCATGGCGACAAGACCGCCGCTTTTGACTTCCGCGACAAACACTCCGATGGCTGGGGAACGACCTACCAGGTCGAACGTGCCGCCTTTGACCAGATTCTGATCAACTGCGCGGCCGATCAGGGCGCGGACGTACGCTTCGGCCACAGCGTGCGCGCCGTGCAGCCCGGCGACGCGCCGGTGCTTGAGGTCCAGACCGAATCCGGTGACACCTACACCGTGCACGCCCGGTTCATCCTGGATGCCAGCGGATTCGGACGCGTGCTGCCCCGCCTGCTGAACCTTGAGGCACCGACCGGCATGCCGCTGCGCGCGGCCCTTTTCACGCACGTACAGGATGCCTTGCCGGCCGGCATGACCGACCGCAACAAGATCTGCATCGCCGTCCATCCCGAGCGGCGCGATGTCTGGTATTGGATGATCCCGCTCGCAAACGGCCGCTCTTCGGTCGGCTGCGTGGCAGAAGCCAGCTTTCTCGATATTCCCGAGGCCGAGCGCGAGGCCGCGTTGCGGGCGCTGATTCGAGCCGAGCCCAACATCGCCTCCCTGATCGGGGATGCCCCCTTCCTGATGCCCGTGCGCCATATCGGGGGATACGCCGCCAACGTCGAGAAACTGCATGGCCCCGGCTACGCGCTGCTCGGCAACGCCGGTGAATTCCTGGACCCCGTGTTCTCTTCCGGCGTGACGATTGCCCTTCGCTCGGCTGATCTCGCCGTGCGAGCGCTGTTGCGACAGCTTGCCGGTGAAACGGTGGACTGGCAGAGCGTCTACGACGTGCCACTGCGGCGCGGCATCGACACGTTCCGCGCGTTTATTGAACGGTGGTACACGGGTGAACTGCAAGACATCATTTTCCACCCGCAGCAGGCACCCGGCATTCGGCGCATGATCAGCGCAATACTGGCGGGTTACGCCTGGGACGAAACCAACCCTTTCGTTGCGGACCCGGTACGGCGCCTGAACACATTGCACGAAGTTTGCCGGCTCGAAGCAGTCTGATCGTCCATCGAGGCCCTCCTTTCGGCAGGGCCGCCCCACCTACGGCCGCCGTGCCACCAGATCATCCATCACCGGCACCACCGCCAGCGCCATCAGGATCGATGCCAGCGGGATCGTCGCCACGTAGCCGACGTACTTGAACCCCATCGCGCCCGTCACGCCGCCCAGGAAGAACATCCCCAGCAGCGAAGACAGCAGGCGCAGCTTCGACCGGTCGGCGACCACGGCATGGAGGTGGCGATGCCCGCGGTTCCAGTACAGCGCCTTGCCGATCTCGATCCCGATGTCGGTGGTCAGCCCGGTGACGTGCGTGGTCCGGATTTCCGCCCTGGAGATCTTGGTGATGATGGCGTTCTGCAGCCCCATCATGAAGCACAGCAGCGCCACCGTGGCGGGCACGAACACCACGCGGTAGTGGCTGAGCGAGGCCCCCATCAGGCCGAAGCCCAGCAGCAGCGCCGCCTCCAGCAGCAGCGGCAGCGCGAACGCGCTCTGCGTGCTGCGGCGGCGCCCCCAGTTGACCAGCACGGCGGTGCAGGCCGCGCCGCCCAGGAAGGCCAGCAGCGAAGCGACGCCCGCCAGCACCAGCGGAACATCGCCCAGCACCAGGTCATCGGCCACGGCCGAGACAATGCCCGACATATGCGAGGTGTATTGCCTGACGGCAAGAAAGCCGCCCGCGTTGGCCGCGCCGGCGACGAACGCCAGCGACTGCCCGAGCCGACGATTGGTCTCGTCGGTGCGCTCGGGGCTGGTCAGGCGGCGGAGATACTGGATGGGCATGGCCGGTCCGGACGAGAACCACAGACGCACATTATGCGCCCGGGCGGCCTCGCCTTGCGGCCCCCGCGCCGCCCGATCCGGATCCGGATCAGGGATTGATGTACTGGAACAACGACAGCCCCTGCATGGCCGAGAAGGTCTTCTGCGCGGCCTGCAGCGACACCTGCTGCTGCGAGAACTGCGAAATGGCGCTGGTGTAGTCCACCGACTGCAGCTTGGAGATCTGCTCCTTGAGCTGCTCGCCGAAGTTGGAGCCGCTGCTGTTGAGCGTGGTGATCTGCGCCTGCTGCGTGCCGACCGTCACCTGGGCCTGCAGGGCGACCTGGTAGGCGCTGTCCAGGTTGCCCTGCGCGGTCTGCACCGCCGTCTGGATGGCGGTCACGTCGGCCGAGGTCGTGATCGGCTTGGACAGCGCCGTGATCAGGTTCTCGTACGTCTTGAAGACGCTCTGGTTGGCGTTCGGGTTGGACGCATCGCTGTTGGGCACGCGCACGAACACGGAATCGCCGGACACCGAGTTGGGCATCGAAATGTCCTGCGCGACCTGCACCGTGGGCGGCTGGCCGCTGCCGACATACTGCACCGAGCCGCCCGAGCTGACGAACGGAGCGGTGGTGCCGTTGGCGCCGGCGAACAGTGCCACGCCCGACGCATCGCGCTGGTTGGCGGTCGACAGCAACTGCTGGTACTGCTGCTTGACCTGGGCCAGGATGCCGACGCGCTGCGAATCCGTCAGCAGCGTGGTATTGGCGGCGATGGTCGACTGCTTGCCCTGCTGCAGCGTGGCGATCACATCGCTGAGCGCCGATGACACAGTGTTCAGGCGCGCGTTGGTGGCGTCGCGGTTGACCTGGAACTGGTCATTCGTGTCCTGCGACTGCTGCAACTGCAGCACCTGGCCCATGGCCGCCGGGTTGTCGCCGGCCGCGTTGAGCGCGATGCCGGTCGAGATCTGCTGCTGCAGCTTGACCAGGTTCGACTGCGTGGTCTGCATCGACGAGGTGGACGCCGAGAAGAACTGGGCGGTACTGACTCGCATGATCGGGTCCGTAAAGGAAGCTGGAAATTTGGCTTGAAGACTCTATCGGCACATGCGCGCGGTTCTTCAGTCCGCGCGTCAGCCGTTGGCGATCGACAGCAGCGAGTCGAACAGCGAGTTCGCCGTCTGCATCACCTTGGCGGACGCCTGGTACGCCTGCTGGTACTTCATCAGGTTCATCGCCTCGTCGTCCAGGTTGACGCCCGACACCGACTGCTGCTGCGACGTGGAACTCGCCAGCAGCGCCTTCTGCGACGTCAGGTTGGCGCTGGCCTGGCTGGCCTGGATGCCCACCTGGGTCACCAGGTTGCTCCAGCCCGAGCTGATCGAGGTGGTGCCGTTGTCGAGCACCGTGGCGTTGCGCAGCTGCGCGAAGGCGCTGGCGTTGTGGCCGTCCGTGCTGTTGGCCGTGTTGGCGGAGACGGTGAAGGTGTCGTTGGCGGCCGGCGTGCCGGTCAGCGACATCTGGATGCCGTTGAACGAATAGGTCGCCCCCTGCGTATAGGGCGCGGTGCCGCTGTAGGTGGTGGCCGTGCCGTTGACGGTGACCGTCACGCTGCCGGGGAAGCCCGACAGCGAGCCGCCGCTGTAGGTCAGGCTGACGGCGGAGGCCAGCGGCGAGCCGGCATAGGTGCTGTCCACGCCGATGGACGCCACCGACGTGCTGCCCGTGTTGTTGCTGCCCTGGTTGACCACCACCGGCGAGGCCGCGGCCACCGCGTGGTAATCGGAGGTCAGCGTCTGCATGGTCGATGCCGCGTTGACGGTGGGGCGCACCAGGAAGGAGTCGCCGCTGGCCATCGAGCCCGTCAGGTTGAGCGTGACGCCGTCGACGGTGGTCGGCCAGCTCGACACCGTCACGGCGCCGGAGCCGTCCGGGTAATGCGACACCGTATAGGCGCCGCCCGAATACTTGACCTGGTAGTCGTAGCCCTGGCCGGCGTTGGCATTGGTGATGGTCGCCGTCAGCGCGCCGGTGCCGGTGTTGCTGGAGCTGGCCGCGACGCTGGGGCCGGCGGTGGAGAACAGATCGGTCCCCAGCTTGCCGTTCAGGTCCATGCCCTCTTTGTTCTGCGTATTGACGTCGGCCGAGACGGCCGCGGCCAGCCGGCCCAGGCTGTTCTGCGCCGGGATCAGCGTGTTCTGGCGGAACTGCATCAGGCCGCCGAGCGCGCCGCCGCCGAGCTGGCTGTCGTCGATGGTGACCGTGCCGGCCGGGCTCTTGTAGCCCACCGACAGCTGCGTCGGATCGTATTGCGATGCCACCGTCGTCAGCTGGTAGCTCTGGTTGCCCTGCACCAGCGCCTGGCCGTTGCCGACGTAGATGTTGTACTGGCCGTCGCTGGTCTGCACCACGCTGGCCTTGATCGACTGATTGAGCGTCTGCACCAGCTGGTCGCGCTGGTCGCGCAGGTCATTGGCGGGCTGGCCGCCGCTCGCGGCTTCGGCCTTGGCGATCTGGTCGTTGAGCGCGGCGATCTGCTGGGTGGTGCTGTTGACGCTGTTGACCTGCGTCTGCACCTGGGTGTTGACCTGGTTCGACAGGGACGCCATCTGCCCCGAGATCGCGTTGAAGCGGGTCTGCAGGGTGCTCGCCGCGCTCAGGAAGACCTGGCGGGCACTGGTGCTGGACGGATTGGAGGCCAGGCTGTCGGCGGCATTGAAGAAGCTGGTCAGCGCCGAGCCCAGGCCGCTGTTGCTGTCCGACAGGTAGGTGTCGAGGCCAGAGACCAGGCTGTTGAGCTGGTCGGCGGCGCTGCTGGCGGCCTGGCCGCTCTGCACCTGGGCGGTCAGGAACTGATCGTAGATGCGCTTGACGGTCGTGACGTTGACGCCCTGGCCGAGGTAGCCAGCCCCGGTGGCCATCGGGATGTTTTCGGTCTGCACCGCTTCCTGGCGCGAATAGCCGGCCGTACTCGCGTTGGAGATGTTGTTGCCGGTCACCTGCAGATTGATATCGGCGACCCGCAGACCGGTCGCGCCAATATTCAGGAGGGAGCTGCTCATGTTTGTCTCGGTGTGGACGGCGGGGCCGCCAAGATGATCGCTACCGACAAGAACGGCCGCCGGCGAGGAAACTTGAGCCCGGGACCCTATCGATCCCGAAAATTGATAGGCGACCTCAGGCGATCTGCCTGAGCACCGCCATGATCTTGTTGGCGTAGTTCGGGTCGGTGGCGTAGCCGGCGCGCTGCAGGCCCCTGGCGAACGAGGCCGCATCCTTGCCGGCCCCGGCCGCCACCACGTTGCTGTAGCGCGGGTTGCTGCTCAGCAGGTTGGCGTAGTCCTTGAACGCCTCGGCATACGAGCCGTAGGCGCGGAACTTCTCCTTGACCTTGTGCGCGACGCCGCCGACGTACTCGGTGGTCATCACCTCGGTCGTCGGGCCCGTCCACGAGCCGCCGGCCTTGATGCCGAACAGGTTGTGCGAGCTGGTGCCGTCCTTGGCGCGGATCTCGCGGCGGCCCCAGCCGCTTTCGAGCGCGGCGTGGCCGATCATGAAGCTGGCCGGGATGCCGGTTTCCTGGCTGGCCTGCGTGGCATGGTCGATCAGCTTGTTGTAGAAGCTGGACATGCGGTCGCCGGCCGGCTGGGAGGCCACCGACGACAGATCCGCCTCGGGCAGCGTGCCGCCCGGCGACTGGGCTTCGGCCTGCTTGCGCAGCGCGGCCAAGGCACGCTGCACGCGCTCTTCCAGGCCGGGGCGGGGCACCGTGCTGATGCCCGAGCCGTCGTCCTCGGTGCCCGCCGCCGCCGTGGCCGCCAGGCCGTTGAGCGACGCGCGCGCGATGGTCTTGGCGGCATCCGTGGTGGTCGAGCCGGCGGCGCCCGGCAGGGCGGTATTGGTGGCGGTGGTGCGCGACAGCGCCGTGTTCACCGGGCCCGATGCATCCGGATTGGTTTTCGCCGCCTGCCGCAGCATCTGCTTGAGCAGCTGATCGGCCACGCCCACGCCGCGCGAGGCGAGGGTCTGCGACAACTGCTGGTCGAGCATCGACGTATACATCTTGCTCGACGACGAATCGAGCAGGCCGTTCTGCGGCGACGCCTCGCGCATCTGCTTGAGCATCATGTTGACGAAGATCGCATCGAACTGCTTGGCGACGGTCTTGGCCGCCGCGGTCGGATCGGTGCGCGCCGTCTGCTTGAGCGACTCGAAGCCCTGGGCGTCGAGCGCCAGTCGGTTGCTGATGTCGGTCCGGTTCATGATGGCAAACTCCGCAACGCCGGGCGCTTAGATGATTTCCAGGTCGGCGCGCAGCGCATTGGCCGCCTTCATCGCCTGCAGGATGGAGATCAGGTCTTGCGGGTTGGCGCCGATGGCGTTGATGGCCTTGACCACATCGGCCAGGTTGGTGCCGCCCTTGACGTTGATCAGGCTGCCGCCCTGCTGCTTGACCTCGATGTTCGAGCGCGCGCCCGCCACCGTCTGGCCTTGCGAGAACGGCGCCGGCTGGCTGACCACCGGCTCCGTGCTGATGGTGACCGACAGGTTGCCGTGCGCCACCGCGCAGGGCTCGAGCTTGACCTGCTGATTCATCACCACCGAGCCGGTGCGCGCATTGACGACCACGCGCGCCGCCGCCTGGGCCGGCGTCACCTCGATGTTCTGCAGCTTGGCCACGAAGCCGACACGGTCGGCGGCCAGCGCCGGCGCGCGCACGTTGACGGTGCGGCCGTCGGCGGCCTCGGCGGTATCCGCGCCGAACTGCTTGTTGATGGCGTTGACGATGTTCTGCACGGTGCCGAAATCCGTCGTGCCGGTATCGAGCTGGATGCTGCCGGCCTCGCCCACCGTCGCCTGCACGGTGCGCTCCACCGTCGCCCCGTTGGCGATGCGGCCGGCGCCGAGCTGGTTGATCTGCACCTTGCTGCCGTTGGCCGACGCGCCCGCGCCGCCGATCACGACGTTGCCCTGCGCCAGCGCGTAGAGCTGGCCGTCCACGCCCTTGAGCGGCGTCAGCAGCAGCGTGCCGCCGCGCAGGCTCTTGGCATTGCCGATGGACGACACCGTCACGTCGATGGTCTGGCCCGGCCGCACGAACGCGGGCAGCGAGGCCGTCACCACCACGGCGGCGGTGTTCTTGAGCTGGATGCTCGAGCCGCTCGGCACGTTGATGCCGAACTGCGAGAGCATGTTGTTGAAGCTCTGGATGGTGAACGGCGTCTGCGTGGTCTGGTCGCCGCTGCCGTCCAGGCCGACGACGAGGCCGTAGCCGATCAGCGCGTTCTCGCGCACGCCGGCAATGGTGGTCAGGTCCTTGATGCGGTCGGCATGCGCGGTGCCCGCCAGGGCGCCCAGTGCCAGCAGGGCCACGCCGATGCATCGATGCAGTGTCTTCATGACGGATTCCTCAGCACGGCATTCAGAATGGAGAAACGCTCAGGAAGAACCGCGACAGCCAGCCCATCTGCTGGGCTTCGGCCACATAGCCGGTACCGCGGTATTCCATGCGGGCGTCCGCCACCTGGGTCGACAGCACGGTGTTCTGGTTGTTGACGGTGGTCGGGTTGACCACGCCCGAGAACTTGATCGACTCGGTGCCCTGGCCCACGGCCATCTGCTTCTCGCCGCTGACGACCAGGTTGCCGTTGGAGAGCACCTCCACCACCGTCACGGTGATGGTGGCGGTGAAGTTGTTGGTCGCGCCGTTGGCGCCCTTGCTGTCGAACTTGTTGGCATCGCTGGCCGACACGCCCAGCAGCGACAGCACGCCGGGGTTCATGCCCGCGAAGGTCGGCACCGAAGTGGTCTTGCTGCCGCTGCGGTCCACGCTGCCGGAGGTCTGCTTGCTGGCCGCGGTGTTCTCGGTGATGACGATGGTGATGGTGTCGCCCACCATGTGCGCGCGGCGGTCTTCGAACATGCCGCGGAAGCCGCCGCTGCCCGATGCCACCTCCTGGTAGATCGCCCCGTTCTGGCGCGGCGCCATCACCGGCATCGGCGGGCGCGCGGTGGTCGGGCCCTGCACGATCGGCTCCGGCGGCGGCAGCATGCCGCACGCCGCGGCGAGCAGGCTCGCCGTGCCGAGCGCGGCCAGGCGCAGGATTCGCACGGCGCGGCCGCCGTGCAGGAGCGAGAAAACCGGGGGGGTATGCATCGCGAAACGTCCTTAGAACAGCACCGGCGCGCTCAGAGCTGCGCCAGCTTCTCCAGCATCTGGTCGGAGGTCTGCACCGCCTTGCTGTTGATCTCGTACGCGCGCTGCGTCTGGATCATGTTGACCATCTCTTCCACTACGTTCACGTTGGACGTTTCCACGTAGTTCTGGTTGAGCACGCCGATGCCGTTGGAGCCCGGCGCGGCCAGGTTGGCCGTGCCCGACGCCTCGGTCTCGGCGTACAGGTTCTCGCCCATGCTGCGCAGGCCGGCCGGGTTGATGAAGTTGGCCAGCTGGAACGTGCCCACCTGGGTGGAGTTCACCGCGCCCGGCGTCGTCACCGTCACCGTGCCATCCTTGGCGACGGTCAGACTGGTGGCGTTCTGCGGAACGGTGATGGCCGGCTGCACCGGGTAGCCGCTGGAGGTCACCAGCTGGCCCTGCGCGTTAATCTGGAAGCTGCCGTCGCGCGTGTAGGCCAGCGTGCCGTCCGGCATCTGCACCTGGAAGAAGCCGTTGCCGTTGATGGCCACGTCGGTCGAGTTGCCGGTCTGCTGCAGGTTGCCCTGGGTATGCAGGCGCTCGGTGGCGACGATGCGCGTGCCGGTGCCGATCTGCATGCCGGAGGGCAGCGTGGTCTGCTGCGACGACTGCGCACCGGGCTCGCGCACGTTCTGGTACAGCAGATCCTCGAACACGGCGCGCGAGCGCTTGAAGCCCGTCGTGTTGACGTTCGCCAGGTTGTTCGAGATGACATCCAGCTGCGATTGCTGGGCGTCCATCCCGGTCTTGGAAATCCACAGGGAGCGAATCATGTTCGAGTCCTTGGTTGAATCAATTCAGAGGCCCGCCGTGTCAGGCGTGGCGCAGCAATTCGTTGGCCGACTGGGCATTGGTGTCGCCGGTGTGCAGGGCCTTCATCTGCAGCTCCAGCTGGCGCGAGATTTCGATCATGTTGACCAGCGAATCGGTCAGGCTGACGTTGCTGCCTTCCAGCGCGCCGCCGGTGATGCGCACGCGCTCGTCCACGTTGGCATCCTGGCCGTCGCGCTGCCGGAACAGGCCGTCGGTGCCGCGGTCGACGTTGGACGGATCGATGCTCACCAGCTTGAGCCGCCCCAGCGACACGGGCGGCGTGCGGTTGTCCGCGCTGATCGCGTTGATCGTGCCGTCCTTGGCGAACTGCACGGTGGTGTCGGGCGGCAGCGTGACCGGACCGCCGTCGCCCAGCACCGGCTGGCCGGACAGCGTCTGGATGGTGCCGTCCGCCCCCACCTGGAACGCGCCGGCGCGGGTGTAGGCCTCGCCACCGTCGGCGGTCTGCACGGCAAAGAAGCCCTGCCCGTCGATGGCCACGTCCAGGCTGCGGCCGGTGGTCTCGATCGGGCCCGGCGTCATGTCGGTGCCGATCGCCGACGCCATCACGAAGCTGCGCGTCGGCGAGCCGTCGCCCTGCACGCCCACCGTATGGAACGCGTCGATCTGGGCCTTGAAGCCCGTGGTGCTGGAGTTGGCGAGATTGTTGGCGCTGGCGGCCTGCTGGTCGAACAGGTGTTTCGCGCCAGTCATCGCCACGTAGATCATGCGGTCCATGCGGGGCTCCTACTCAGCGCATGCTCACCAGGGTCTGGAGGATGGTGTCCTCGGTCTTGATGGTCTGCGCGTTGGCCTGGTACGAGCGCTGCGCGACGATCATGTTGACCAGCTCGGCGCTCAGGTCCACGTTGGACTGCTCCACCGCCGACGACTGCAGCAGGCCGAACGAGCCCATGCCCGGCGTGCCCATCTGCGGCGCGCCCGACTCGGCCGTCTCCACCCACTGGTTGCCGCCGATGTTCTGCAGCCCGTCCGGCGCCTTGAAGTTGGTCATGGCGATCTGGCCCAGCGTCGACGTGCGGCCGTTGGAGTAGCGGCCCGTGATGGTGCCGTCGGTCCCGACCGAGTAGCTGGCCAGGCGGCCGGTGGCGTAGCCGTCCTGCGAGACGGTGGTGTCGTTGAAGCCGCCGCCGTACTGCGTGGTGCCGGTGAAGTCCATGTTGGCGATGCTCATGCCCGCGAAGGCCACCGCCACCTTGCTCGGCGACGAGGTCAGCACGCCGCTGCTGTTGAAGGTCAGCGACGTGACCGGGTTGCCGCCAGTCGGATTGGCGCCGTCCACCTGCGAGTACACATCCCAGCCGGTGGCCGTGCGCACGTAATAGTTGGTCAGCATGTGCGACGTGCCCGTGCCGTCGTACACCTGCTCGGACACCGAGTGGTTGAACGTGGCCGAGTTGGTGGCCGAGAACGGCGTGGTGGTCGGCACCGTGCCGGCGGCATCGAGGTTGATGGAGAACGCGGTGTTGGTGGTCGCCAGCGGCGCCAGATCGTTCACCGGGATCTGCAGGTTGGTCAGCACGGCGGTGTTGATCTTGCCGGTCGCATCCACGCCGTAGCCGGTCAGGTTCTGGCCGGTGGCGGAGATGATGTAGCCGTTCTTGTCGGTCTGGAACTGGCCGTTGCGGGTGTACGACACCTGCCCGCTCGACGCGTCGACCATCCGGTAGAAGCCGGTGCCGTTGATGGCGATGTCCAGCGGGTTGCCGGTCACGGTCACGTTGCCCTGCGTGAACGACTGCGACACCTTGGTCACGTCCACGCCCTGGCCGATCTGGTTGTCGGAGGCGCCGACCAGCGAACGCGCATACACGTCGCCGAACTCGGCCGTCGACTTCTTGTAGCCGACCGTGTTGGCGTTGGCGACGTTGCTGCCGATCACGTCGAGGTTCTTCGAGGCGGCGTCGAGACCGCTCAGGCCTTGCTGGAATCCCATTGTGTGCTCCCGTGGAGAATGAAAAGCGGGTTCGACCCGTTACTGGATGGTGGTGACGTTGGACAACTTGGTCGTTCCGCCCGAGGCAAGCTGCAGCAGCGTGGTACCACTGTTGATGGTCACGCCGGTCACCTTGTCGGTGCCGAGCGCGCTGGCCGTGGTGGTCGAGCCGCTCAGCGTGGCGGCCACCGAGATCGTGTAGGTGCCGTCCGACAGCGTATTGCCCTTGTCGTCCTTGCCGTTCCAGGTGTAGTTGGACGTGCCGGCGGAGACCTGGCCCAGATCGACGGTGCGCACCGTCGTCCCGGAAGCATTCTTGATGGTGACGACCACGTCGTCGGCGCCGTTCGGCACCGAGACGCCGAAGCTGGCCGAGCTGGACGACAGCGTCAGCGTCGACGACGGCACCTCCACGGTCCGGCCGATCAGCGACGAGGCCTGCGAGGCGGCGCTCTGCGTGGCCATGCTGGACATCGTCGTGTTCAGCTGCGCGATGCCGTTGACGGTATTGATCTGCGCGAGCTGCGAGGTCAGCTGCGAGTTGTCCATCGGGTTGAGCGGATCCTGGTTCTTCAGCTGAGCGACCAGCAACTGCATGAACGTGTTCTGCAGGTCGGTGCCGGTCTGCGAGGTGATGCCGGTGGTGCTGGTCGTGCTGCTGGTGCTGGTCGTGCTGGTGGTGGAGCTGACGGTCATGGTCGTGTCTCGCTAAGCGTTGGGGTGGGTTACTGGCCCAGGGTCAGGGCCTTGGCCGCCATCGTCTTGGTGGTATTGGCGACCTCCACGTTGGCCTGGTACGAGCGCGACGCGGAAATCATGTTGACCATCTCGTCGACCACGTCCACGTTCGGCATCGTCACGTAGCCGTCGGCATCGGCCAGCGGGTTGCCCGGCTGGTGCATGCGCTTCATGGGGGTGACGGTGTCCTCCACCACGCGGTCGACCGACACGCCGGTGGCGTAACCGTCGGTTTCCTGCTCGGGCGAGAACACCACCTGCTTGGCGCGGTAAGCGGTGCCATCGGGCCCCGTCACGCTTTCCGCGTTGGCCAGGTTGGAGGCCACCACGTTCATGCGCTTGGACTGCGCGGTGAGCGCGCTGCCAGCCACATCCATTACCTTGAATAGCGACATGTCGGTTCCGCTGTCGTTGAATGCATTGCCGGATTCGATCCGTTCATCACGCGGGGGCGCCCACCGGGCCGATGCCGCCCGGTCCGGGGCGCCGCGCGCTTCCCACCCTTTTTTCGCCGCGCCGCTGCCGCGACGCGGTCGTCCTGCTCCGCCGTTGCCGGCTAGCTGCTCTGGATCGCAGCCAGCATCGACTTGATCTTGGCCGTCACGATGGACAGGTCCGCCTCGTAACGCACCGTGTTGTCGGCAAAGCGCATGCGCTCGCCGTCCATGTCGACCGTGTTGCCGTCGATGGAAGGCTGCTGCGACGTGCGGTACTGCACCTCGCCCTGCAGCGGATCGGCCTTCGACTGCGCCGACAGCGACGCCTGCATCGGCACCACGTCACCCGCCGGCGCGCCGGCCGCCGTCAGATGGCCGGCCGCGGTGGCCGTCATCGGCAGGCTGTTGCCGCTCTGCTGGCCGGCGGCCTTCTGCAGTGCGGACTGGAAATCGAAATCGCGCGCCTTGTAGCTCGGCGTATCCGCGTTGGCGATGTTCGATGCCAGCAGCTGGTGCCGCTGCGAACGCAGCCGCAGCGCCTGCTCCTGGAAGCCGAACAGTTGATCCAGTTTGTCGACCATGTCTTTCATGTCCTCGCGTGGCGCCTTGGCTGCCACCCGCCGGGGTTCCTGTTCTCGGGGCGCTCCGGAGGAGTGGCACCGGCGGCCCCTTCAAAACCACCGATGCCGTCCGCCAGAGACGCTGTATTGCTTGTATTGCGATGTTGCTGAAGTTGCCGTCATGCAGCCTCAGTGGCGCGCACCCGGCCTGCGGTTCCGGCGCCGGCCGGGAAACCCGGCTCCGGGGCAGCCCGTGCGACGACGGCTCCAGCATGGCTTGGAGACGGCCTCGCGCGGTGCCAGGGACTTCACCACGTTGCAAAGTCTAGGGGCCGGTGCGCAAGTGCATTCGGAGGAATAAGGGGGGGATTCGCCGACATTTCCGGATTTGGCGCTCCCGCGCGCATGGCTACACTTCACCGCAGTTTCGATGGAGGACCGCCCATGTCCACGCGACCCGCACGCAGCGCTTACGACCCGAACCCCGCCGTTGCCCGGCGCCCCGGCGCGATCGCCCGCGCCCAGGCCCTGCCGCCGGCCGCGCGTCGCCGTGGGCTGCTGTTGGTCCTGGCGCTGGGCCTGCTGGCCAGCGTCGCCCATCCGGGCCGGGCCCACGCGCAGCAGATGATGCGCGTCGGCTATGCCCCGGCCAACGCCGCGGCGGCACCCGCCCAGGCGGCGACCACCATCCAGGGGCCCACCGCCATCCAGATGCAGATCCAGCAGCAGTTGCAATCGCAGCTGGACATCCTCAACGGCACCACCGACGGTGGCGGCTCGCGCGCCTCGGTGGACGTCGGCGCCGTCGACCCGCGCGTGGCCAACCAGCCCTGCGACCAGGTCGAACTGATGCTGCCCCCCGCCAACCGCCTGCGCGGCCGTATACAAGTGGGCGTGCGCTGCCGCTCGCCGCACACGTGGGCGGCGTGGGTGCCGGCCACGATCCAGATCAGCGGGACCTACTACGTCGCCGCCCGCCAGCTGCCGCCGGGCAAAACACTCGACATGGGCGACCTCGAGGCCCGCACCGGCGACCTCTCCGCCCTGCCGCCCTCGGTGATCCTGCAGCCGGCGGACGCCGTGGGCCGGGTCCTGCTGACCAGCCTGGCGCCCAACCAGCCGCTGCGCGCCGAGAGCCTGCGCATGCCGATCGCCGTCCAGGCCGGACAGACCGTGAAGCTGGTTGCCGACGGCGGCGGCTTCCAGGTCACCAGCGACGGCCGGGCACTGAACCAGGCCGCCGTCGGGCAGGTCGCCCAGGTCCGCACTGCCAACGGCAACGTCATTTCAGGCATCGCGCAGTCGGCGGGCGTGGTGGCGGTCCAGTTTTGAGCACTATAAGTCACTTTTCACGCAGTGTTGCCGGCGCACTAAAGTTTGCGCCGGAGCCGGCCGATATGGGTGTTAGGATGAACGCGCTCTTCGGAGACACCCGTGAAAATCAACCAAGTCAACAACTCGCCGGCCATCACGCCGACCAAGGACGCAGCGTCCGGGTCGACGCGCGCGGCGGGAACCGCCTCGACCGGTGCCGCCCGCGGCACGCGTTCGAGCAGCCAGAACGACGGCACGCCGTCGCTGTCGGTGCAGCAGGTCTCGCGTCAGGTGGGCAGCGGCGATTTCGACGCAGCGCGCGTCGAGCAGATCCGCGCCGCCATCCAGGACGGCACGCTGAAGATGGACGCCTCGAAAATCGCCGACGGCGTGCTGTCGGACGCCCAGTCGCTGCTGTCCGCGCAAACCAGGCCGGTCTGACGGTCCCATCCCGTCCCGCCTTCCCATTTCTTTCTAGTGCCGCCGGCCCGACAGGGCTGACCGCGGCAGGGCGACGTGCCGGCTGGCGTCTGCCGTCTTTTCGCCGGAGCCTCGCATGGACAACACGCTACTGATCCGTACCCTGAGCGATGAACAGGCCCTGCTGCGCGCGGCCACGCAAACGCTCGAAGCGGAAACCCGGGCGTTGCATGACGGCGACATGGTCGAACTGGAACGCATCACCGAGACCAAGCAGCAGCAACTGAGCCGCCTGACCGAAGCGGACCGCGAGCGCCGCCTGTGGTGGGCGCAACACGGCGCCGCCGATCCGTACGGCCTGGTGAAATACCTGCGCTCGGATGCAACCGCCAGCCGCCTGTTCGATGAAAACCTGGCACTGGCCGCCGCCCTGCGCCAGCGCAATCTGGACAACGGCACCCTGATCGCGCTGCGCCTGCGCGCCACGCAGAATGCCCTGGCGGTGCTGCATGCCGCCAACAACGGCGGCGGCACGCCTTATGGCCGGGACGGCAAGCAGCCGCTGTCGATGCCGCGCTTCTCGATCGTCGCGCAATAAGCCCCCCTCCTCCTCCTCTTGGCCGGCAACTGCTGCCGTGCCTGTCTGCCCGCCGCGTCCGCGCATGCCTGAACCCGATCCGGAGTGCAATGGCATGAAGTGCGGATAGCATCTCCTCCCCAAGCCTGCTATGTATGGCGGCTGCACAGCGCCCGATTGGGGTAAACAAAAAGGTTTACATCCCATTGATGGGTGCAACAAGCAAGCTGGGGATTTATTCTGCGCATTTCTGCGGGGTTTATCCTCCGCGCCTGGCGAAATAACCGAAAACCGGACGGAAACGGTTTTTGAAATGTTGAAAAAGGTTTCGGCCCGACAGCACCGTCCGCGGTGATTGCCGGTTGAACGGGGAAGATACCGAAGCCATGCACCATTGCGTTTCCGCCGGCCGCATCTGCCATGATTTGGATCCCGCTGATCCAAATGGGCAATCGGCCGGAATATTCCGGAATGGGCACATAACCATGACCAGACAGGCGGCGCAGTGAAATCAATCGTAGTGGAAGCACATCCCTTGGTCCGTGCCGGGGCAACTCATGTCTTGCAGTCCCTGCCGGCGGTTTCCCAAGTCATCAGCGTGGAGCCGGACGAAGCCCTTTTCGAGAATCTCGCCGCGCATGCGGACGCCGAACTGGCCCTGATCGGACTGCCCTTGCCCGGCATCGACGATATTCCGGCGCTGACCAGGCTTCTGCAGCAGCCCCACCCTCGACATATTGCGGTGCTGGGCGAAAGCGACTCGCCCGCGCATGTGCGCGCGCTGATGCAATTGAATATCTCGGCATATCTGCTCAGGAGCTATGCCGGAAAATTAATCGCCGCGGCGCTGGAATTAGTACTCGCCGGAGGCCGTTATGTACCCGCCTCCGTCGTACTGGCCCGACCGGATATGCCGCTCGGGGCAAACCGCGCCGGCCACGACGATTGCGCATTGCTGGGATTGACGCAACGGCAATATGAAATCCTCGTGCTGCTGTCGCGCGGACACCCGGTCAAAACCATCAGCCGCATGCTCGGCATTTCCGAAGCCACGACCAAGGCGCATATCAATGCCCTGTATCGCCGCCTGGAAGTGCGCAGCCGGACCGAGGCCGTCTTCGTCGCCACGCAGCGCGGCGCGATGCTCATGAGCCATCCGCGGCTGGTCGAGGCACCTGCCTACGCCACGCCCGCGCGCCTCGCGCGCACCGGCTGACGCAAAAAGCGGCGCCCCGAGGGACGCCGCATGAAGCGCCGTCCGCACAGTCGCGTTGCGGACGGTGACAAGGAAACGATCGGCTTAGAACTTGGCCCGCATGCCCACGCCCAGGGTGTCGGCGGTCGATAGCGAAGTGACCTTGTCGCGGAAGTAGGCCGCATACAGGTCGGTGCGCTTGGACAGCGCGTAGTCGTAGCCGATCGCCCAGGTGTTGCGCTTGACCTCGGCCGCGCCCGAGGTCTTGGTGTACGCGTACGACGCGAGGATGCTGCCCGCGCCCAGCGGCACCGACACGCCCAGCTGGCCGCCGTTGGCCTTCGTGTCGCCCGTCGAGATGGTGTTCTTGATGTGCTGGTACTGGCCGTACAGCTTGACCACGCCGAAGTCGTAGGTCGCCCCCAGCAGGGCCGCGTCCTGGCGCGTGAAGCCCACCACGATGGTGCTCAGGTCGCCGGGGCTGGCGTCGAAGCGCACCTGCTGGTAGGCGGCCGTGGCCGCGAAGTTGCCGTGGAAGTACAGCAGGCTGCCGCCCCACTTGTTCTGGCCGTTGTGGCCGGCCTGCTCGCCGGCGCCGTAGATCAGGTTGGCGCTCAGGCCGTTGAAGTCGGGGGTGGAATACAGGATCGAGTTGTTCCAGCCCGAATCGCCCACCAGGCCGGAGATGCCAGCCGCGCCCGACAGGCCGTTGCCGATGTAGGTGTGGAACACCGCGGGCGAGAAGGTGTAGGAGTCGACGAAGGGGTTGAAGAGGATGGTGGAGACGAAGTAAGGCGGGGTGTTGCGGCCGAGCTTGATGGAGCCCCAGGTGTTCGAGGCCAGGCCGACATAGGCATTGCGGGCGAAGAAGTTGTCGCCGTCGAAGCGGCCGGCGCGGCCGGTGTCGGGGCGGAAGAAGGCCTCGATGGAGAAGATGCCCTTGAGGCCGTTGCCGAGGTCTTCGCTGCCCTTGAGGCCCCAGTAGGAGGTGGACATGCCGCCGGGGTTGACCACGCCGGCGCGGCTGGAGTCGAGGCCCTTCTGCACGCCGACCCAGGCATCGACCTGGCCGTAGAGCGTCACGGACGATTGGGCATGGGCCGCGCTGACGAGACCGGCCGCCGCCGCCACGGCGGCCAGCTTGAAACGTTGCGTCAATTGCATGGGTGATTTCTCCCGCTTGTGGTTCCGTTGTGTTGAATGTCGTTGCACGAGGCTGGCGGCTCAACCTGCCCCGCTGAAATCGTCGCGATGCAATGCAACAGCCGTGCCAGAACCGCAACGGCACGTCTCGCAGCGGAAGCCGGACACATCAGGACACGCCGGCGGCCAAAGCCTCAGGGCCCAGCTTGATCACGTCCAGCAGACAAGTCCCCTCACCGTGCGGTTTTCTGCACCGCACTGGCGCGGCGCCAGTCTCGGCCGCTCAATCGGTCTGCAATACGCGGATATCCACTTCGCGCGTATAGCGCTCGGGGGAAAAGTCGCAGTAAGTCAGGGAAATCGGCACATCGGCGACGCTGTAGCCGATACGGCGCACGCGCACCAGGGGCACCCCCGGCGCCACATCAAGCTCGCGCGCCTGGTACGCGTCCGCCACGCAGGCCAGCGGCGCCTCGCGCGAGCGCGCGATAGCCAGGTTGGCGCGCTGGAAGACCTGGACGAACAGGCGGTCCTCGAAATCGCGCGCCTCCAGCATGGCCGCCAGCCGCGATGTCAGCCATGTCCGCAGCAGCATGATGGGGGCTCCGTCAACCCGAGCCCGGCGCTCCACATGCGCCACCGGCGCACCCACCGGCAGATCCAGCGCGGCCGCCACGGTCGCGTCGGCCGTCTCCTGGCGGAACGCGCTGACGCTGTAAACCGCCCCCGGCACGTATTCGAGCGCCGCGTCCGACTGCCCCGGAGCGTACAGCACGGGGCGATGCGGCCCGACACGATCGAGCACCACGCTGCGCTGCCCGCGCGAGCGCTTGAGCAGGCCGCGCTGCGCCAGCTCGTTGAGCGTACGACGCGCGGTCAGGCGCGACACGCCGTAGCACTGCGCGACTTCGTTCTCGCTGGGCGCGACACTGCCGGCCGGCAAGGCACCGTGCAGGATATCGAGCCGGATGCGGTCAGCCAGTTCAAGGTATTTGGGCAGGCGAGGCGTCATGCCGACGTTATAACAGGAACGGCAACACGAAGCGGCGACACGCCGGAAGCAAACGGCCCGCCGGATGGCGGGCCGTCACGCGCAATGCAACGGATCAGGCAATCAGGAACCGGTCGCGGTTCTTGCCGATCCAGGCCGGAGCACGGCCACGGCCCGACCACGTTGCGCCCGTCTTCGGATCGCGATACTTGGGCGGCACCGGCGCCTTGGCACCGGCACGGCGACCGCGGCGCGGTGCCAGGCCCAGGTCTTCCGCCGTCAATCCATATTCGGCCACGGTTTGACGGACTTGTTGAATGACCGCCTCCAGCTCTTTGGAGCGAGCCGCTTCAATCTGTTCTTCAAGCTTGGCCTTTTGAGCAACCAATTCCTTGTATGTCGGCATGTGCGCTTCCTGTGAAGTTTCCGATGGATCAGATATTAGTTCAATTGTATTCATAACTGAAATGAAAATTCAACGTCTTTTTAGCTCAGCCAATTGTTAAGAATCGTGGCATTGACCGCCGCGGCTCAAGCCGGGCATGCCGGATGCGGGTGCACAATCAGAAAGTCGGATTGACTACCGGGAAATCCCTAAGCAATCATGCAAGACTGCAAACCCGCATCGCACCGCATTTCAGTGCAGTCACATTAGCAAGCTGGGATGGGTCCCGCAATACAGACAGCGCAAAGCGCATACAGAATCGTCCCGCATCCGCCGGACAGTTGTAGAGGACAACAATGATTCCAAGCTGACTCCGCTGTTTTTTTCAACCCGATTTCGCTCATGGGATTACCGGCATGCGTGGCGTTTGCGGCCACCCGGTATTTTTTCCGGAATCTCCGATCGAGCGCTTGATTCCCTATTTCATCTTGGCGAAGCGCATGCACATATTGATGATGCGCGCAACGGAAACCGCATTGACGCTTCACCGGATTCAACAGCGCTTTACCGTATCCGCCGCAATTCACGAGCCCGCATTCCCGCATCGGCGCGATGACTGCGCCCTGCGTTCCGCCGGCCTGTGTGCCCGTCACCTGCGTGTGTTGCATCGAACACAAAATGAGGGTTTGCGCTGCAGGCGACTTTTGCGCATCATGAAGTACGTTGTCCCCACTTCCGCCGGTTCACCGTCAGTCGCGCGGCCCCAATGAAGCGCAGCGCTTCTCCGAACCCGCGGGTCCGTTCGTTGCGCGGTGCCTAGGGCCTGTTCCCCATGGAGCGTGGGATGCAAGACGATCTTTCTTACCCGCTGTCTGCACAAAGCCTTCCAGTCCCGTTCTACGTGGTGCTGGAAGGGCGCATCGTGTATGCCAATGCAGCGGGTGTCTGCATGGTGCGGGCGCTGTCGGTCGATCAACTGCTGGGTGAGCCCTTCTCGCGCTTCTTTCTCGATGCCCCCGAGTCGCTGCAACTCGATGCTGCCCACATGCAGGGAGCGCCCGCAGCCCCCGTGGCCGCCCCGTCCCACGTCGCGCGAACGGCCCTCGCCATGCCCGACGCGCAGTCGGGAACACCTTCCACTGTCCGCCTGACCATCACGCCGACCCGCTTCGACGGCATGCCCGCCCAGCAGGTCGTCGTGCACGGACTGCCGCTGCCGCTCGATGCGCAACTGCCGGGCAAGCCCGGCGAGCGGGTCCTGAGCCCGGAAGCCATCGGTGCGGCGCTGCCGCATGAACACCTGGACCACCTGCTGTCCACGCTGCCCTCCATGGCGTCGCTGGGTGAGCGCCTGTACGCCGCGCTGCGCGCGCTGGAAGGGGCGCTGCCGCTGATGCTGTGCATCGTGGCGCGCGTCGTGTCGAACCGCGTGAGGCTGTACGGCACGCGGGCCGCGCGCGCCCAGCTGGCCGGCAGCCACGACCCCGCCGCACGACTGACCACCGCGGCGCAGAGCGAGCTCGATGCCGAACTCGCCCGCGCTGCGCCGGCGCTGAACGACCTGCCGCCGGTCGAATTGACGCGGCTTGCCAACGCGCCCGCCGCCCTGCGCGACCTCCTGGCCCGCGTGCCGGGGATCGCCCTGCCGGCATGGGTCTGCCGCATTCCTGCCCAGCATGGCGGGGCGCATCCGGACGAGGATCTGCTCTGCCTGTTCTACGCATCGCCGTCGGAGGAGCACGGACCGCCGGACGATGCCGCCCAGCACCACACCTGCAACGGCTATGTCAGCGCCCTGGCCAAGCTGCTGCGGCTCGAAGGCGAATACCGGCAGGCGCGGGATCTGCGCGACCAGTACCGGCTGGTGGTCAACCACCTCAGCGAAGGCGTGCTGACGCTCTCGACCGACGGCCGCGTGCTGTCGTACAACCGCAGCGCAGCCGAAATCCTGCGCCTGTCGGGCGCCTCGTGGAAAAGCCGCACGCGCCTGATGCTGAGCGACATGATGCTGGCCGAGGACGGCAGCATCCTGCCGCGCGCAGCCTGGCCGTCGACGCTGGCGGCCCGCACCGGGCGCGCCGTCAACAACGTCGTGGTGGGCATGCCGGCCGGCAACGGACAGATCGTCTGGCTGCGCGAGTCGGTGCTGCCGATGTTCTCGCAGGACAGCGCGTCTCCGCACGCGGTGCTCGTCATCTTCACCGACATCACCGCCGAGCGGTCCACCTATGAGCAGTTGCGGCTGCTGGAGACCAAGGATTCGCTCACCGGCCTGCCCAATCGCGCCGCCTTCATCGAGCGGCTCGACGCGCGCCTGGCGCTACCGTCCACCGGGCAGGCGGCGCTGCTGTATATCGGGCTGGACCACTTCAAGACCGTCAACGAGGCCATGGGCCATCACATCGGCAACCAGGTGCTCAACGTGGCGGCGCAGCGCATCCGCGCCGACGTCGGCCAGCGCGCATTGCTGGCGCGGCTGGGCGGCGACCAGTTCTGCGTGGCGATCGACGTGCCGGACAGGGCCGAAACGCTCGCGCAGCAGGTGCTCGACGCGCTCGCCAAGCCGTTCTCTGGCGGCGAGCGCGAAGTGCACCTGTCGGCCAGCATCGGCGTGGCGATGTTCCCCGAGGATGGCAGCGATGCCGCCACGCTCGTCAGCCGGGCCGAAGCCGCCATGTACCGCGCCAAGGAGAACGGCCGCAACCGCATGGCCCGCTATTCCCGCGCGCTCGAGACGCAGCTCCTGCGCCGCTTCACGCTCAATGAACGGATGCGGCGCGCGCTGGCGCGCGGGCAGGTGCGCCTGGTCTATCAGCCCAAGTACGCGCTCGGCACGCGCGAATTGGTGGCCGTCGAAGCGCTGATGCGATGGTCGGACCCGGAGCTCGGCGCGGTGTCGCCGACCGAGTTCATCGCGGTGGCGGAGGAGTCCGGCTATATCGTGGAACTGGGCCGCTGGGCCTTGCAGCAGGCCTGCGCGCAAGGCCAGGCATGGGAGCGCGATCTGGGCTTCACCGGCAGGGTCGCCGTCAATGTCTCGGCGCGCCAGTGCGACGCGGGCGTGATCGAACGCGATGTCGAGGACGCACTCCGGATCTCGGGCCTGCGGCCCTCGCGGCTCGAGCTGGAACTGACCGAGAGCGTGCTGCTGGCGGACCGCCTGTCCACCCAGCGCCTGCTGACCAGCCTGTCCACGCGGGGCGTGCGCATCTCGCTCGACGACTTCGGCATCGGCTTTTCGTCGCTGTCGTACCTGCGCAGCCTGCCGATCCACAATATCAAGATCGACCGCTCGTTCATCAGCGGCGTGCCGGCCGTGGCGGACTGCGTGGCGCTGACCAAGACCATCATCGCCATGGCGCAGGCGCTCAACATGACCGTCACGGCAGAGGGCGTGGAAACCCCCGAGCAGACCGCCTTCCTGGAGGCTCACGCCTGCGACGAAGTCCAGGGCTTCCTGTTCGGGCGGCCGCTCGAAGTGCCTGCGATGGAGGGCCTGCTGCGCTCGCAGGGTGCCGTTTCGATCTGAAGCAGGCCGCAGGCGCAAGAAAAAAAAAGGCGGACCGCAAGGGTCCGCTTCCTTTCCTGCCGGCAGCGATCAGCGCGTCGCCACGTTGCCGACCAGGCCGCCCAGCGCCGCGCCGCCCAGCGTGGCGCCCGGCCCGCCGATCAGCGCTGCGCCCGCCACCGCGCCAACCCCCGCACCGATCGCGGTGTTGCGCTGACGCGGTGTCCAGTTGGCGCAGCCGGTCGCGGTCAGCAGGGTGGCGGTCGCCAAAAGAATCGTCAGCACTCGAGTCATATCGTTCTCCTTCCAAGGCGTGGTTGCGATGCCGTCATGGCATGCCCGGAGTCTGGCCGATCGATTTCGCATGCGCTGTATCGCTTTGTAAGAAAGCGTTGCATACAGCCGGCGGTTACAACCATGACAGTTTTTGCCAAATCTCCGAGCAAGTCCGACCCAAGCCTGTGGCGACGCGGGTCCAATCGTTTTTCCCACAGAGTTATCCACATGTTTTGTGCATAACCCAGTGTGACGGCGCGATATGGAGGGCACCAACCTGCTCGACCGCGCGGTGACACTGCTTGCCAGGGCGGCCATGGCCCGGGCATCCCCCGGTTATCCACAGCATGCCGAGCTGTTACAACGTGCAACAAACCCTTTGGCATCAATCGGTTGCGGCAGGTTTTGCAGGCGGCTTGGGCTGTCCTGTGGACAAATCCGTGGCGCGCCCGACAGCCGCGTGAAGCGTTCGACTCGTTTCGAATACGAGGCACGACAGGCGCCTGCAAAGGCTTGCTGGATGCCGAGTATCCGGAACGCATCCGGGATGTTCAAACCGCAAGCCTGTGGCGCGCACATCAGGTATTAGTGCGCCGCAACACAGGCGGAGAGAGAGATCCTTGCCGCAAGTGTCAGTCCCGCCCAACACATGTTCGGCGCCCGCTATGCCACAGGGGCAACACCACAGGCTCGTGTTACAATGTTCTATTTACCACCATAGTACAATGCGCATACGCGCGTGCAATTCGCTGAGGAGCCTGCCTTGCTAGCCAACTACCGCCAACACGTCGCAGAGCGCGCCGCGCTCGGCATCCCGCCGCTGCCGTTGAACGCGCAGCAAGTGGCTGAACTCATCGAACTCATCAAGTCGCCGCCGCCCGAAGAAGGCAGCTTCTTGATGGAATTGCTCACCCACCGCGTACCGCCGGGTGTCGACGACGCCGCCAAGGTCAAGGCCAGCTTCCTTGCAGCTGTGGCACACGGCGACATCACGGTGGAACTCATCTCGAAGAGCAAAGCGACTCAGCTCCTGGGCACGATGGTCGGCGGCTACAACGTGCACCCGCTGATCGAGTTGCTCGACGATACGGAGGTCGGCGCCATTGCCGCCGAAAGCCTGAAGAAAACGCTCTTGATGTTCGATTTCTTCAATGACGTCGCACTCAAGGCGAAAGACGGTAATCCGCACGCGAAGGCAGTCGTGCAGAGCTGGGCCGACGCCGAATGGTTCACCTCGCGCCCTGAAGTAGCGTCTTCGATCACCGTGACTGTGTTCAAGGTTCCCGGTGAAACCAACACGGATGACCTCTCGCCCGCGCCGGACGCCTGGAGCCGGCCCGACATTCCGCTGCATTCGCTTGCGATGCTGAAGAACACGCGCGACGGCGCAGCGTTCAAGCCTGAGGAAGACGGCAAGCGCGGGCCGATCCAGTTCATCGAAGACTTGAAGCAGAAAGGACATCTCGTCGCCTACGTCGGCGACGTCGTGGGGACCGGCTCTTCGCGCAAGAGCGCGACCAACAGCGTCATCTGGGCCACGGGCCAGGACATTCCGTTCGTCCCCAACAAGCGCTTTGGCGGGGTCACCCTTGGCGGCAAGATCGCGCCGATCTTCTTCAATACGCAGGAAGACTCCGGTGCGCTGCCGATCGAGGTCGATGTCTCCAAGCTTGAGATGGGCGACGTGGTGGAGATTCGCCCGTACGAAGGCAAGCTTGTCAAAGCCGGACAAACGATCGCCGAATTCAACCTCAAAAGCGATGTGCTGCTTGACGAGGTGCGCGCAGGCGGGCGCATCAACCTGATCATCGGCCGCGGCCTGACGGGTAAAGCGCGCGAGTTTCTCGGCCTGCCGACTTCCACGGTGTTCCGCTTGCCGACGTCCCCCGAAGACAGCGGCAAGGGATTCACACTGGCACAGAAGATGGTCGGCCGAGCCTGCGGGCTGCCCGAGGGTCACGGCGTGCGGCCTGGCACCTACTGTGAGCCCAAGATGACAACGGTCGGCTCGCAGGACACGACCGGCCCGATGACGCGCGACGAGTTGAAGGACCTCGCCTGCCTCGGCTTCAGCGCGGATCTCGTGATGCAGAGCTTCTGCCACACCGCGGCCTATCCGAAGCCCGTGGACGTCAAGACGCATCGGGATCTCCCCACATTCATCAGCAATCGCGGCGGCGTATCGCTGAGACCCGGTGACGGCGTGATCCATTCTTGGCTGAACCGCCTCCTGTTGCCCGATACCGTAGGCACGGGCGGTGACTCGCACACGCGCTTCCCGATCGGCATCAGTTTCCCGGCTGGCTCGGGCTTGGTCGCGTTCGGGGCGGCAACCGGCGTGATGCCGCTGGACATGCCCGAATCCGTGCTGGTGCGGTTCAAGGGCCGCATGCAGCCGGGTGTCACGCTGCGCGACCTCGTCCATGCCATTCCGTATTACGCCATCCAGCAAGGGCTGTTGACGGTCGCCAAGCAGGGCAAGAAAAACGTCTTCTCCGGTCGCATCCTCGAGATCGAAGGCTTGCCGGATTTGAAGGTCGAACAGGCCTTCGAACTCTCGGATGCCAGCGCTGAACGCTCGGCAGCGGGTTGCACGATCAAACTCGACCAAGCGCCTGTCATCGAGTATTTGCGAAGCAACGTCGTGTTGATGAAGAACATGATCGCCGATGGGTATGCCGACAAGCGTACGCTTGAGCGTCGAATCCATGCAGTCGAAGCCTGGCTGGCCAACCCTCAGCTACTGGAAGCCGACAAGGACGCAGAATACGCGGCCATCATTGAGATCGACCTCAATGAACTGAAAGAACCGGTGTTGTGCTGCCCCAATGATCCTGACGATGCCAAGCTGTTGAGCGCGGTGTCGGGAACAAAGATCGACGAGGCATTCATCGGCTCCTGCATGACCAACATCGGCCACTTCCGCGCTGCAGCGAGGCTGCTCGAGGGGCAACGCGATATCCCGGTCAAGTTGTGGGTCGCACCGCCCACCAAGATGGATCAGAACGAGCTGGTCAAAGAAGGGCACTATGCCGCCTTTGGCTCTGCCGGTGCACGCACGGAAATGCCGGGTTGCAGCCTTTGCATGGGCAACCAGGCACAAGTCCGTGAAGGGGCAACCGTGGTCTCGACCTCGACGCGCAACTTCCCCAACCGTCTGGGCAAGAACACGAACGTGTTCCTCGCCTCTGCCGAGTTGGCGGCCATCGCGTCGAAGCTGGGCAAGATCCCGACGGTGGACGAGTACCACGAGGCCATGGGCATCATCAACCGTGATGCCGCGAACGTCTATCGCTACATGAACTTCGATCAGATCGAAGAATACGCGGAGACGGCAAAGGCGCTCGCCAGCTGAATAGCGGACCGTTGGCACTGAATTGGACGGATGAAGGCGTGCCCCCACGGGGTGCGCCAAGTCCGACTGATGGTGGCCACCCGAACCGGGCCGCAGTGCCGCGCGCCTGCCTCCTGCGAGGACTGAACAGGGTTCCGCGAAGCACATTTCACGGCGCTTTGGCCGATCAAAGAACACCAACGATCACCCTCAACGGCGTCAAGCGAATCGATGGCGAACATCGGGTCACTATGTAGCGTTGGCTAAGGAGCGAGGATGTTCGAGATCCTGGAGATGGCGTCGAGCGTGTGGCGCAGGTGCGCGCGCATCATGTCCGAGGCCTCTTCGTTGCGCTCGCGTTCGAGCAGGTCGAGGATGTGCAGATGCTGTTTGGCGTGCTCGGGGTAGCGCTCGCGGTGCTGCATTGAGCGGTACGACAGCAGGCGCCGTACACGGTTGACGCGGCGGATGGTGTCGATGAAGAACGCATTGCCCGACGCCTCCACCAGCGATTCATGGAAACGCACACCGCGGTCGTGGAGCTGGTCGGCGGTGTCGGTTTCGATGCCGCCGGCCAACAGGTGGTTCTCTGCCGCGCGCAGGCGTTCCATGACACGCGGGTCCAGCCTGTAACCGGGCTCCAGCAATGCCGCCGGCTCCAGCGCGAGCCGCAGGCGATACGACTGCAGCAGGCTGTCGGGCGTGGTCAGCATGGTCGAGAACTGCCAGCCGTAGCCGGGCTTGCGCTCGGCCCAGCCCTCCTGCGCAATGCGGCCAAGCACACTGTTGAGCTGCGTGATGGTCAGGCCGTAGCGGATACGGATCGTCTGCTCGGCAAACGCGTCGGGCAGCAGGCCCTTGAGGCGATCGTCGGCGATCCGGAAATACGCGCGGGTCACCACGTCGTCTTCGCCCAGGCCCAGTTCGGTGGCGACCACCGATGCAGGCGCCGTCACCGGCTTAGCGACGAAGTAGCCCCGGTTCTTCTCGCGCAGCAGGATGCCCTTCTCGTGCAGCAGCGCCAGCGCTTCGTTCACGGGCGAGCGCGACACGCGCAGCCGGTCGGCAATCATCTGTGCGGGCAGGTGCGAGCCGACCTCCAGGCCTTCAGCCTGGATGAGATCGACGATTTGCGTAGCGATGGGGCGGTCGTGCTTCATGGCGCGTCAGACATGGGGCACGGGCATCTGCGAGGCGTCAGACCGAAGCCCTCGAATGTGGCGGCGCTAACGTGTCGCCCAGGATCGAGGGGATCACGCCGCCGCGACGGAGCAGCGCAGTTTCAAGCTGCGTCTCCACGGCGGCGGTGGCCTCGAACGTCTCCACGCGACCATCCGCGCGCTGGATGCGGACCGGGACAGTGCAACGCGGTTCGATCCGCTCCGGCAGCGCCGAAAGATGAACCGTGTCGCCCGGCCGGATCGCCAGCGCCTGCGGATTCACGCCCGCCGGAAACCGCAGCGGCAGGATGCCCATGCCAATCAAATTGGAACGGTGAATGCGCTCGAAGCTTACCGCAATGACCGCCCGGATACCGAGCAGCCGCTGCCCCTTGGCCGCCCAGTCACGCGACGAGCCGGTGCCATAGCGCGCACCCGCCAGCAACACGACGCAGGCGCCTTCGTCGTGATAGCGCCGCGCCGCCTCGTGGATCGGCATGACTTCACCGCTCGGTGCGTGCACCGTATGGGCGACGGGCGCATCGGGCGCCAGCAGGTTCACCAGCGTCTTGTTATAGAACGCGGCGCGCACCATGACCTCCCAGTTGCCGCGACGCGACGCAAAGACGTTCAGGTCGTTGCGGTCATCACCGCGCGCGGCAAGGAAATCGGCGACGAAGCTGTCTTTCGGGATCGCACTGGCCGGTGAGATGTGATCGGTCGTGATGTCATCGCCCAGCACGAGCAGCGGGTAGGCGTCGAACTCGCCGAGCTGGCTGCCGGCGTCCAGCGATGCAAAGGGCGGCCGGCGCAGCGCGGTGGAGTGCGCATCCCACGGGTAGCGCGCGGTCGTGGGCGCATCGATCGCGGCCCACATCGGGTTGGCGGTGGCGGTGGCGAAAGCGCGGCGGTAATCCGTGGGCGATGTGCCAAGCTGGACCAGCGCGTCGATCTCCTCGCGCGTCGGCCACAGATCGCGCAGGTAGACGGGCGTGCCGTCTGCGGTGGTTTGCAGCGGCTGGCGGCTCAAGTCGAGCGCGGCATCACCCGCGAGCGCGAACGCAATCACCAGCGGCGGCGACATGATGAAGCCGAGACTCAGGTCCGGGTGCACGCGCCCCGGGAAATTGCGATTGCCTGAGAGCACAGCAACCGGCGCCGTCTCGCCATGCGCAATGGCCTGCTGGATCGGCGCCGTGAGCGGGCCGGGGTTGCCGATACACGTGGTACAGCCAAAGCCGACGATGTCGAAACCCACCGCCGCCAGGTCATCGATCAAACCGGCTCGTTTCAAATACTCGGCAGCCGCAGGCGAGCCCGGCGCCAGCGACGTCTTCACCCACGCCGGCACACGCAACCCGCGTTCACGCGCGCGGCGCGCGACCAGCCCGGCCGCGACGAGCTGTGCCGGGTCCGACGTATTGGTGCAGCTCGTGATCGCAGCAATGGCGACGGGATGCATGGGTAGCGTCCTGCCCGGCTGCGCACGCGCAGCGACAGCGGACAACGCACGCCCCGTCTCCGTATAGGGCAGCAGATCCTGCGGCCGACGCGGCCCCGCCACGTGCAGGTGCACGGTGCTCAAGTCGATCTCAATGACGCGGGTATAGCGCGGCGTGTTGTCGGGGTCGAACCACAGGCCGGCACGGCGGTGCAGCGCCTCCACCTGTGCAATGGCGTGTTCCGTACGGCCGGTTGCGCGCAGGTACGCCAGCGTCTGCGCATCCACGGGGAAGAAGCCCGTGGTCGCGCCATACTCGGGCGCCATGTTGGCGACGACGGAACGCTCGCCCGCCGTGAGCGTGGCAACACCGGGGCCGAAGAACTCCACAAACTCGCCCGACACGCCGATGTCGCGCAGCGCCTTGGTCACCGTCAAGGCCAGATCGGTGGCCGACGAACCGGCCGGCAGCGCACCGGCCAGCCGTACGCCAATCACATCCGGAATGCGCTGCATGACCGGCATGCCGAACATCACCGTCTGCGCCTCCAGCCCGCCCACGCCCCAGCCCAGCACACCGATGCCGTTGATCATCGGCGTGTGGCTGTCGGTGCCGATCAGGGTATCGGGCACCAGCCACCGAGCACCATCGATGGTCTGCACGGTGGCCACCGTCGCCAGTTGCTCCAGGTTGATGGTATGCATGATCCCGGTGCCCGGCGGGTGGATGCGCACGCCGCGCAGCGTGTTCGACGCCCAGCGCAGGAAGCGGTAGCGCTCGGCGTTGCGACGCATCTCGATCCGCAGGTTGCGCGCGGCGGCGTTGGGCTGCGCGTAAGCCTCGACCGCCAGCGAGTGGTCAACCGACACATCCACCGGCAACACCGGGTTGAGCGCGGCCGGATCGGCGCCGGCTTCGGCCAGCGCGTCGCGCATCGCGGCGATGTCCACCAGCGCGGGTGTGCTCGTCGTGTCGTGCATCAGCACGCGATTCGGCTGGAAGGCGATCTCTTCCTCGCTGGTGCCGGTGTCCAGCCAGCGCAGCACGCCGTTCACCGCACGCTGGCGTTCTTCACCTTGCGTGTTCCGGATAACGTTCTCCAGCAACAGCCGCAGCACGACCGGCAACCGCGTGAGCGCGCTGTCGAACATGGCGGGCAGATCGACGTAGCGATAAGTGGCGTCTGACACGCTGATCGACGCTTCAGGTGGGGTGCAGGTGTTTTCCATGACAGAATCTTTGCATGTGTTTGATGAAAAATGCAATAAAGTGGAAACCCGAGTCGCATTAATTGTATTTCGCGTTGACATAGTACGATTTGTCGCTACACTGAAACCATCCCGGCAGTTGGTGCCGACATGTGCGTATTTCGGAGATTGCGTAATGAGAATCCTTGTTCTGCCGTGTGACGGCATTGGCCCGGAGATCGTAGGAGCCGCCATGGAGGTGCTGAGGTCGGCCGACAGCGTGTTCAAGCTGGACCTGGCGTTCGACTATGACGACGTCGGCTTCACCAGCCTGGAGAAGTACGGCACCACGCTGCGCGACGAGGTGCTGGCGAAGGCCAAGACCTACGACGGCGTCATTCTCGGCACGCAGTCGCACGCAGACTATCCCGCCCCGGACAAGGGCGGGCGCAACGTGTCCGCCGGCTTCCGCATCGGCCTGGACCTGTACGCGAACGTGCGTCCCGCACGCACCCGCCCGTTCCTGACCTCGAACATGCGCGAAGGCCGGACCATGGACCTGGTGATCATGCGCGAGGCCACGGAAGGCTTCTACCCCGATCGCAACATGACCAAAGGCTGGGCGGAACTGATGCCCAGCCCCGATATGGCCATCTCGCTGCGCAAGATCACCCGCCATTGCAGCGAGCGCATCGCCCGTCGCGCGTTCGAGCTGGCGATGAAGCGCAAGAAGAAGGTGACCGCCATCCACAAGGCGAACAGCTTCCACATGACCGATGGCCTGTTCCTCGAGTGTGTGCGCGACGTCGCCCGGGACTTCCCGGAAGTACGCCTTGACGATCTGCTCGTCGATGCGTCGACCGCCCACCTGGTTCGCGCGCCCGAGCGTTTCGACGTGCTGGTCGCCACCAACTTCTATGGCGACATCATCAGCGATCTGGCCAGCGAACTGTCGGGCAGCCTGGGCCTTGCCGGCTCGATGATGGCCAGCGACACCCACTGCTGCGCTCAGGCCCAGCACGGCTCGGCACCCGACATCGCCGGTCAGGACAAGGCCAACCCGGTGTCGATGATCCTCTCGGTCGCCATGCTGATCCAGTGGATGGGCGAGCACCACCAGAACCCGGCCTACCTTGCGGCTGCCCAGGCCATGGAGGCTGCCGTGGACGCGGTTCTGGAGAACCCGGCCACGCGTACCCCGGATCTGGGCGGCAACTGCGGCTGCAAGGCCTTCGGCCAACTCGTGGCGAAGGCAATCCAAGCCGCGTAAGTTTCGTCTTCTTCTGGTACTTGAAATCCAACCGGATGGCATGCTGGAGCATGTAGCTCCCAGATCAAGCGCTGATCTGGTCCGGCATCATCGCGATGCACGGACCGTCAGAGGCATCGGTGTGCTTGAATCACATTTTGATTTTCCTGACACGACCTACGGAACGATTCGCTGCCCCAAGAATGTCCTCTTGTGCCTGCAACGCCTAGGATTCCGGGCTATTCTCTGGGCCATGAATGGCGCGTCGTATCAGACCGAGACCACCGCCCTAGAACTTTCCCTGATTGCTCAGCATGAACACCAAAGCTAGCGAGCCCCTCGCCCCTCTGATCGCGAGCCGCCTCGTCCAAGTGCTGAAGGACCGCAAGATTGAAGTCGGCTCGCATCTGCCGGAGCGCATCTTTTGCGAAGCGCTTGAGGTGTCCCGCACGCCGGTTCGCCGTGCATTCGAACTGCTGGCCAAGCAGGGCATTCTGACCAATGAGCCCGGCCGCGGTTACTTTCTCGTACAGGCCCCCGCTGAGCTTGTGGACGACGAGGGGGAACCGTCGTCGAACGTCGACGAGCTGTATCAGCAACTTGCCGAAGATCTTCTGGCCGGCACGGTGGGCTCGGAGTTCAGCGAGCGCGCGCTACTGATGCGCTATGGGGCTGGCCGTGGCTTGCTGAAGCAGGTGCTGGCTCGTATGTTCCGGGAAGGTTTGCTGGAGAGGAAAACCGGCCGGGGTTGGCGCGTCACGCCCTTTCTCTCGAACGCAGACGCCCACAATGCCAGCTACCGTTTCCGGATGGCGATCGAGCCAGCGGCGATCCTGGAGCCGACGTTCCGCCTCGACAAGCCGGCGTTGGCCAAAGCGCGCGCCAAGCAAGAAGCCATGCTCGCGGGCGAGATCTTTACCCTGACCCGCGCGGAGCTGTTTGAGATCGGATCGCAGTTCCATGAAACGATCATTCGCTGCTCGCGCAATCCCAACTTCATTGACGCACTGGTCCGACAGAACCAGCAACGCCGCCTGATTGAGTACAAGGCAAACACGGACCGTCAGCGCCTCATCCAACAGTGCGAAGAACACCTGAAGCTTCTTGATCTGCTCGAGCACGGACAACGAGAAGAAGCGGCCGCCTTTCTGCGTCAACATCTGAACGTCGCTCGAAAGATCAAGACCCACATCGAAGACGAAGACCCGTCACTGCTGCTACCCGAGCTGGAAATCGAAACCCATTTCTAACGCGCCTCGCCAGGTCCATCCTGGCGTTTCTTTTATCTCAAAGTGTACTTTGAAGTTTCATAGTGCAAATTGATCCCCTACACTGGCCGCGAGGATGGCTTGTGTCGACCTCGCCAGCGAGGCCATTGATTTGCACCGAATCCTGCCCCGCTCGATCGGCGAACGCCCGCGGAACGCTACCCGGAAGTCATCAAGCGCCGCAGACGTCAGCGGGCGTATCGACATCGCGCAGCGTGCCGGCATCCCCGACGTCGAGTCGGATCAGCCGGGCCGGGTCGATCAGCGCGCGCGCGCCCTCATCGCCGTCGAGCGCGGCGAGGCCGGCGAAATAGTCCGCGCCGAAGCCGATCGGATGCCCGCGCCGGCCCTGGTGGAACGGCGCGACGCAATGGTGCGCGTCCAGCGCCTGGGCAACCCGGGCGATGGTGTGGGGAGCCAGCCATGGCATGTCGGCCAGGGCGATGATCCAGCCGCCGGCGTGGGGGCGCGCCGCGACGCCGGCGGCCAGGCTCGCCCCCATGCCGCGCGCCGCGCGTGTGCAGCGCAGAACCTCGCAACCGGCTTCGGCGAGCAGCGCGGCCAGGCGCTCAACCTCGGCACCGTGCGTGCCGGCCGGCACCACGGCCACCACGTCGTCCAGCACCGCGCGCAGATGCCGCGCGGCCTGGACGGCGACCGGCGTGCCGTCCGGCAACGCGGCCAGCAGCTTGTTGACCGTGCCGTCCGGATCGAAGCGGCTGCCGCGGCCCGCGGCCAGCAGCACGCCGACGACAGGCGACCTCCGCATCAGGCGACCTCCGTCTTCAGCGTCACCTCGACGTTGTTGCGCGTGGCGTTGGAGTACGGACAGACTTCGTGCGCCTTGGCCACCAGCGCTTGCGCGTCGGCACTGGACAGGCCGCCGATGCGCGCGGTCAGCCCCACCTTCAGCCCGAAGCCGCCTTCCGGACGGGTGCCGATGCCCACGTCGCACAGGATCTCGATGCTGCCCGGATTCAGCTTGAGCACGCTCTTGGCGACGAAATCGCAGGCCGAGCCGAAGCAGGCGGCATAGCCGGCGGCGAACAGGTCTTCCGGTGTGGTCGTGCCAGGCTTGCCGGGGCCGCCCATCGATTTGGGGATCGACAGGTCATGCGAGACCTGGCCGTCCGCGGTCTGCGTGTGGCCGTTGCGGCCGCCGGTGGCGGTGGCATGCGCGGTGTACAGGATGTTCAGGGCCATGGCGGACTCCGTGGGAGCAAGGGCTGATCCGGGGCGCAAGCAGCGCGCCGCGGAAGGAAAAAGGCCGGCACGCATCGCTGCATGCCGGCCATGATCGCATCGCGTCGAACCGGCTACACCGTGTCGAACGGCAGCTTGCGCAGCCGCTTGCCGGTCAGCGCGAACACGGCGTTGGCGACGGCCGGCGCGATCGGCGGCACGCCGGGTTCGCCGAGGCCGGTCGGGTTGTCGTCGGAGGGCACGAAGAACACGTCCACCGGCGGCGCATCCGGCATGCGCACGGGCGGGAAATCGGGGAAGTTGCTGTTCCTGGCGGCGCCGTTCTCGATCTCGATGGCAAAGCCCGGCGCGATCATCGCCAGGCCGAACACGCAGCCGCCCTGGATCTGCGCCTGCGCGCCCATCGGATTGATCACGCGGTTGGCATGCACGCCCGCTGTGACGCGGTGCACGCGCGGCTTGCCCTGGTCGATCGACACTTCCACGACATAAGCCACCACCGATTCGAACGACGCATGCACCGCCACGCCCCACGCCTGCCCCTTCGGCAGCTTGCGCTTGCCGTAGCCGGACTTGTCGACGGCAAGCCGCAGCGCCTGGCGATGGCGCTCGTGTTCCTTGTCGGTGAAGCGCGCCAGGCGATAGGCCACCGGGTCCTGCCCGGCGGCGTGCGCGACCTCGTCGACCAGCGTCTCCATCACGAACGCCGTGTGGGTATGGCCGACCGAGCGCCACCACAGCACCGGCACGTCCACGTCGGGGTGATGCACCGACACCTGCATCGGGAAGCCGTAGTCGTTCTCGATCACGCCCTCGGTCATGGTGGCGTCCACGCCGTTCTTGAGCATATAGGACTCGAACGGCGTGCCCTTCGTGATCGATTGCCCGACGATCACATGATTCCAGCCCAGCACCTTGCCGCCGCCGTCCAGGCCGATATCGACGCGGTGCAGATGCATCGGGCGGTAGTAGCCGCCGCGGATGTCGTCTTCGCGGCTCCAGATCACCTTGACCGGACCGCTGTGGCCGGCCGCCGCATAGGCCTTGGCGACGTTGGCCGCCTCCACCAGGTAGTCCGACGTCGGGACCGCGCGCCGGCCGAAGCCGCCGCCCGCCATCATCGTGTTCAGCTCGACCTTCTCGGGTGCAATCCCGAGCGCCTTGGCAAGCGCGCCCTGATCGACCGTCTGGAACTGCGTGCCGACCCACACCTTGGCCCCGCTGACCTTGCCGCCCGCGCTCTGCAGATCGATCGTGCAGTTGAGCGGCTCCATCGGCGCGTGCGCGAGATACGGAAACTCGTAGTCCGCGCGGATGCGCTTGGCGGCCGACTGGATGGCGCCGACATCGGCGGCCTTGGCCACGGTGCCGGGCTGGTCGGCGAGCGTCTTGTATTCGCGCATCAGCGCGGCGGAGGACACGCGCGAACCCGCGTCGTCCCACGTCGCCTGCAGCGCGTCTCGGCCCTGCTTGGCGGGCCAGTAGCCGTCGGCGATGACCGCCACGCCCGTGCCGCCGCGATCGGTCTGGATCGGCACGACGTCGACCACACCCTTGACGGCCTTGGCCGCGGCGGCGTCGTACTTGGCCACCTTGCCGCCGAAGCGCGGCGGGCGTGCCACCACCGCCACCTTCATGTCGGGCAGGCGCGTATCGATGCCGAACTTGAGCGATGCGTCGAGCTTGGCACGCGCATCCAGCCGCGGCGTCGGCTTGCCGACGATGCGGAACTGCGACGGGTTCTTGAGCGCGACCTGCCGGGGCACCGGCAGCGCCATCGCGGCCTGCGCGAGCTCGCCGTAGGTCGCGCGGCGGCTGCCGGCGATGACCACGCCGTTGGCCGTGCGGCACGCGGACGGGCCCACCTTCCAGCGCTCGGCCGCCGCCGCGATCAGCATCGCGCGGGCGCGCGCCCCAAGCTCGCGGTATTGCGCGAACGAATGGTTGAGCGCGGTCGAGCCGCCGGTGAGCTGGATGCCGAAGAGCGGGTCTTTATACGGATCGCCGGCCGGCGCGAGCGTCGCGCGGACGTTACGCCAATCGACGTCGAGCTCCTCGGCCAGGGCCATCGGCAGGGCCGTGTGCACGCCCTGGCCGAACTCGAGCCGGTTGACGGCCACGGTCACCGTATTGTCCGGCGCGATGACCAGGAAGGCCTGCGGCGGCGACGGCGGCTTGGCCGCCGCGTCCTGCGCGCCCGCCAGCATCGGCGCCACGCCGAGCGCGAAGCCGCCGCCGGCCAGCGCGGTGAGTTTCAGAAAGCTGCGACGGTCGAGCGTCGCGACGCTGGCATCGGCGCAAGCCGGCGCGGCCGGATCGTGAGCGCCGCCACCCGCCAGCGCTTCGAGATTGCGGATTCGCATCGTCTGTTCTCCGGTGGGCTTACGCCAGCGACCTGGCCGCGTCGTGGATGGCGGCGCGGATGCGCTGGTACGTGGCGCAACGGCACAGGTTGCCGGCCATGGCACTGTCGATGTCGGCGTCCGTCGGCGTCTTCTTGCTGCGCAGCAAACCGACGGCGCTCATCATCTGGCCGCTCTGGCAGTAGCCGCACTGCGCCACGTCATGCTTGATCCAGGCCGCCAGCACAGCCTTGCCGATCTTGTCGTCGGCGATGTGCTCGGAGGTGGTGATCTGCGCGCCGACCGCGGCGGAGATCGGCAGCACGCAGCTGCGCGTGGGCTGCCCGTTCAGATGGACGGTGCAGGCCCCGCATGACGCGACGCCGCAACCGAACTTGGTGCCGGTCAGGCCAAGGTTGTCGCGCAATGCCCAGAGCAGCGGGGTCGACGGGTCGGCGTCGACCTCCACCGGCCGGCCGTTGATAGTCAACGTCACCATGGCGGTTGTCTCCTTGCGGCGCGGGTGGGATGTCGCACCGTTATCGTTATGGCGTTCGCAACATCGCGGCGTGGCGGTGCGGACCGGATGTATTAAAGCAGGTTCATAGAATTCTGCAGACGGCCAAACGGACGGCCTTGCCGGCCCCCCCGGGCCGGCCGGCAAGCGCGGGAGACTCGCGCGCCGCACCGGGCGGCTGGCGTGGCGATGCGGGCAAGCCATGCCTCCCATTGGCCCGGCAAACTGGGCAGCGTCCAACGCCGCGCACGGCGCTTTACCGGCAGCGGAGTCCAGCGCCGCAGCGCGCTTTTCCGGGCCGCTCACGTGGCGCGGACGGCTGCTCATTCCCACCCACACAGGCGCCACATCCCCCGACAACACACATCCCGAATTCGCGAACGGATACCAATTTTCGCCGGTGCGTCATCCAACCCGATTCACGACCAATACTGTTCGCTCACAGAACAAAATATCCAAAAAATAATCCATTCTCTCAGCGCCCAGCGAGCCTTTCTCAATATGCCAAAAATCCCAAAAAACCTCTTCCATGCCATCGGATCAGTAACACAACATATCAACGAAACTCGAGCGCCACTGCGCAGTGTCCAGACCGCACGTGAGCGGTCCGCCCCATTGCCCAAGGCGCCGAAAACCGCCTCGGAAGGCCAGAGAAGCGGTTTTTCCCAATTCGGCTCCCGCGTCATGAAAGGCATTCTGGGTGCCGGCGCGATGGCCTACACCTATGACACGATCGCCAACCATTTCTTTCTGTCGACGACCGCGCTGCATGACAGCAAATATGGCTTCACCAGCGACGAACGGCTCGACAAGGCCCGACCGGAGGCGGAAGAGAACTACCAGATCTACCAGAGCCGCACCCCCGTCGAGCAGAGGGCGCATAACAAATCGGTCAATCCCTTCAGGCTGTGCGGCGAAAATCATTTCGTCACCATGACGGATTATCGCGTCGCCACGCGGGTCTATCTCTCGCGCCTGGTGGACTCCAAGGCGGCCCATGCCTTGATGTCGAACAACGTTCAGTGCCTCAAGGGCACTCACGTCAAAAAAGAAGCGGTGGAACAATTCAATCCCACCAAGCTCCCCAAGAATCTCGACCTGACCCAGAGCGCGGCGTATGACCGGAAAAACAAATACTCCCTGATCGGGGTCCGCAACGAAGAAACCGGCTCCTTCGGCTACACCTCGCGCTCGGCGACCCATCCGTTCGTGGCCGAGGGCTGGGATCATTTCTTCGAGGCCACGCGGGGAGAGAACGGCGTCACGCCCAAGCAATGCGTGGAGACCCTGGAGGCCTTGCTCGAGCGCGGCGACACGCTGAGCGCCGAAGCCCAGTTCGCCGCCGGCCAGCTCCTGCTGATCTACCGGCAGGCCTACGCCGACGACGAAAACTGGGGCAATGCCGAATCGGTCGTGCTGGCGGACCTGTATCGACACGGCCTGGCAAGCAAGGCGGAAGCCGACAAGATCGAGCTGACCCGGCCGCCGTATCAGGAAGATTTGGACATGGGCTGGGCCCGGCGCAACACCAGCCTCCTGGGGCCGATGCTGCAGCACACCGATATCTGGTGGCAGGAGCACATCCTCAGGAAAGACCCCGAAACGATCAAGAGCATCAACAACCTGCACGTGGCGGACCTGCAATACACGCCCCTGTCGCATTTCAAGCTGAACGAGCAAGGCAACGGGTTTGAAGACTGCTCGGGGCTCGGCGACTCGTTCACGAGCCTCAATGCCACCTCATGCCTGAACCACGCGCGACTCATGAGCGGCCGGGAACGTCTGTCCAGAGACGAGGTCATCGTCCTCATCGCGTGCCTCAATGCCGTATACGACAACGCGGGCGGGATCCGGCATACGCTGCAGGAAATCGCGCGCGGCTGTTTTGTCGGGGCCGGATACACGGTTGCGGAGGCCGATGACTTCTACCGGCGGCTGTGCAAGAACGCCGCCGAGATGTTCTACGGCGGACGGAACCTGAAGCCGCTGGTGCAACCGGAGCGGCCGGAGGTCATCAGCGTGGCCAGCCCCGCCGCCTGAGCGCAAGCCCCGGCGCTTGACAACCCATCGCAGCCCCCGGCACTATCGCCGGATGGCTTCCCGGCAGACCACCCCTCTTCACCGCCTCGCCCGCACGTCCGTGTGCGGGCACGGTCTGCTATCCGCCGTCCTACATCTGCTACGCGTGTAAGCGCGTAGATCCCCATTTCCCCTTCGTTCCGGTGTTTGATCGGCCCGTCGCCGCGATGGGCCTCGCGTGGCGCAGTCCGCGCGCCGTTCTGGAGCCTTCCATGTCCGCCCCGATCCCGACCCCGCTGTCGCTACGACTACCGACCGGTTGCCAGACCACGCGCCCGTGGCTGTCTGGCCGCCCCCGCAGCCCGCTCCCGGCCACGCCGGACGCCGCGCACGCAAGCGTCCCCGCTGTATGCAACCGATTCCGATCTCACAGGACACACTCGCCATGCTGAAGCACCCCGCCACCAAGTACCGCCCGTTCCCGCCGATCGCCCTGCCCGATCGCACCTGGCCGTCCAAGACCCTCACCCGTGCGCCGATCTGGATGAGCACGGACCTGCGCGACGGCAACCAGGCCCTGTTCGAGCCGATGAACGCCGAGCGCAAGATGCGCATGTTCAAGATGCTCGTGCAGATCGGCTTCAAGGAAATCGAAGCCGCCTTCCCCGCCGCCTCCCAGACCGACTACGACTTCGTGCGCGAGCTGATCGAAGGCGGACACATCCCCGATGACGTGACCATCGAGGTGCTGACGCAGGCGCGCGAGGACCTGATCCGCCGCACCATGGAATCGCTGCGCGGCGCCCGGCGCGCGATCATCCACGTCTACAACGCGACCTCGCCGGTGTTCCGCCGCACGGTGTTCAACACCGACCGCGAAGGCGTCAAGCGCATCGCCGTGGAGAGCGCGAAGCTGATCCGCGAGATCGCCGAGTCGATGCCCGAGACGCAGTGGACGTATCAATACAGCCCGGAGGTCTTCAGCGGCACCGAGCTGGACTTTGCGCTGGAGGTCTGCAACGCCGTCACCGAGGCGTGGGACCCGACGCCCGCGCACAAGATCATCTTCAACCTGCCGGCCACGGTGGAGATGGCCACGCCCAACGTCTACGCCGACCAGATCGAATGGATGCATCGCCACCTGGCGCGGCGCGATTCGATCCTCCTCTCCGTGCACCCGCACAACGACCGCGGCACGGCGGTCGCGGCGGCCGAGCTGGCGGTGATGGCCGGCGCCGACCGCGTGGAAGGCTGCCTGTTCGGCAACGGCGAGCGCACCGGCAACGTGGACCTGGTCACGCTGGCGCTCAACCTGTATTCGCAGGGCATCGATCCGGGGCTGGACTTCTCGCACGTCAACGACGTGGCGCGCACGTGCGAAGACTGCACGCAGCTGCCGGTGCACCCGCGCCATCCGTACGTGGGCGACCTGGTCTTCACCGCGTTCTCGGGCTCGCACCAGGACGCCATCAAGAAAGGCTTTGCAGTGCAGAAGCCGGATGCCATCTGGGAAATGCCCTATCTGCCGATCGACCCGGCCGACGTGGGCCGCACCTACGATTCGATCATTCGCGTCAACAGCCAGTCGGGCAAGGGCGGCATCGCCTATCTGCTGGAAAGCGGCTATGGCATCGCGATGCCGCGCCGGCTGCAGGTGGAGTTCAGCAGCACCGTGCAGCAGCTGACCGATGCCAGCGGCCGCGAAGCCACCGCCGCCGACATCTGGGCGCTGTTCCAGGAGACCTATCTGCGGGCCGACGGGCCGATCGGCTACGTGTCGCACCGGCTCGCGGAGCGTGATGACGGCAGCCAGCACATCCGCCTGGTCGTCAACATCGCCGACCGCGAGCACGTCTGCGAAGGCGTGGGCAACGGGCCGCTGGATGCGCTGGTGCAGGCGCTGGCCGCGGTGCTGGCGGCGCCGGTGTCGATCCACCACTACGAAGAGCGTGCACTGGGCCAGGGCGCGAACGCCGATGCCATCGCCTTCGCGGAACTGGCCGCGCCGGGCGTGGCCGGCAGCGTGTTCGGCGTGGGCATCGACGCGAACCTGACGACCGCATCGATCCGCGCGGTGGTGGGCGGCGTGAACCGGCTGGCGGCGCGCCACGCGCAGGCGCAGCCGGGTCAAAGCCTGCTGCGGCGCGGCATGGCGCCTTCCATGGAGCTTGCCTGATCACTCAGGTTTATCCCCGCAGTCGGCGGTGAGTTGCTACATTGAAAGCATGCCGCCCGGGCGTCGCCCGGGTGCGCATCCGTTTCGTCGCGCGCATGCGTGTGACTCCACTGCCAGGAGAACCGAGATGATTCATCGTCCGACCGCGAAGGAGAATGCCAAGCGTTTTGCCAGTGTGATCCAAGCGCTCCACGCCTGCGAAACCGCCTGCGCGTATTGCGCGACGGAATGCGGCAAGAACGGGCATGCCGAAGCCATGGGCCGCTGTGTCAGCCTGTGTACCGACTGCGCCAGGTTCTGCGCGCTCGCACGCGACTTCCTGGAGCGCAACAGCGAATTCGCCGAGCTGCTGCTGGAAGACTGCGCCGAGATCTGCCAGCAGACCATGGAGGAATGCGTCCATCACGCTGAAGGCCATTGCCGCAAGTGCGCCGAAGCCTGCGAGCAGTGCAAGAAGGCCTGCCTCGAAGTGGCCGGCGCCGCCCCGCTCTCCTCGGCGCAGCAGAAGGAGCTGCTCGCCGCCCTGTAAGGCGTAAGGCGTATGCTTGAGGGTTGTCCCGCCAAGCCACGCCTCATCATGAAAATCGGCGAACTCGCACAGCGCACCGGCGTCAGCATCGAAACCATCCGCTTCTACGAAGCGCAGGGCCTGCTGCCCCCGCCGGCGCGCGCCGCCAACAACTACCGCGTCTACACGCCCGAGCATGCCGAGCAGCTGGCCTTCATCGCCAAGTGCCGGTCGCTCGACATGGCGCACGCCGAAATCCGGCGGCTGATGGAGCTGCAGGCCAACCCCCAGGCGTCGTGCAAGGAAATCAACCGCCTGCTCGACGAGCACCTGCGCCATGTCGAAGCCCGCATCGCCGAGCTGACCGAGCTCAAGCGCCAGATCGAGGCGATCGGGCAGCGGTGCACCACGGCCGCCTCCGTGGCGGAGTGCGGCGTGCTGCAGTCGCTGCACGAAGAGCCGCTGCCGGCCAGGGGCGCCGATCACCATGCCGACCATGCGGATGCGGAGCACGCGCATCGGCATATCCGCGGCGTGCATCGCTGACGACGCCCCACTTTTCTGCGGCCCGGCGCGTCCGCATGCGCGTGCGATACGCGCCGCATTTCACGGCATCACCTACCCGAACGCCGCCATACGCGGCCCGCGCTGAGCGCAACCGATGCGCGCGCGCTCAAGCACGCGCGCGCATCACCCGCAGCCCGTTGAACACCACCAGCAGGCTCGCACCCACATCGGCGAAGATCGCCATCCACAGCGTCGCCTCGCCCGCCACGGCCAGGGCGAGGAAGACGGCCTTGATGCCCAGCGCGAGCGCGATGTTCTGGCGCAGCACGGCCACGGTGCGCCGGCTGATGCGGATGAAGGTGCCCAGCTTGCGCGGGTCGTCGTCCATGATGGCGACGTCGGCGGCCTCGAGGGCGGTGGCCGTGCCGGCCGCGCCCATCGCGAAGCCGATGTCGGCGCGGGCCAGGGCCGGCGCGTCGTTGATGCCATCGCCGACCATGCCGACGAAACCGTATTGCGCGGCCAGCTCGCCGACCACGCGCTGCTTGTCGGCCGGCAACTGCTCGGCATGCACGGCGTCGATGCCGACTGCCCGGGCAATGGCCTGCGCGGCGCGGCGGTCGTCGCCGGTCAGCATGACCGGATGCACGTGCAGGGCACGCAGGCCGGCGATGGCCTCGGCGCTTTCCGCGCGCTCGCGGTCACGCACGCCGAAGAGCGCCACCGCGCCGCTCGCATCGCACAGCGTGACCGCCGACATGCCCTCGGCCTGCAGCCGCTCGGCGGCCTGACGCCAGGCCGGCGTATCGAAGCCGCGTTCAGCGACGAGCGCGGCGTTGCCCAGATGCCAGCGCACGCCGTCGAGCGTGCCCGCGACGCCGCGGCCGGGCAGCACGGACAGGTCATCGACGCCACGCGTCTGCGCCGCCCCGTGCGCGGCGGCGGCCTGCACGATCGCCAGGGCAATCGGGTGCGTGGTATGGGCATCCAGCGCCGCGGCCACGCCCAGCGCCCGCAGCTGGGCGGCATCGGTCGCGGCATTCAGTGCCGTCACCGCGCGGCGCGTGCCGTCGGGCAGCGCCACCGTATCCAGCACCGGGCGGCCGGCGGTCAGGGTGCCGGTCTTGTCGAGCGCCAGCGCGCGCAGGCGCCGGCCGCTTTCCAGATAGACGCCGCCCTTGACGACGATGCCGCGCCGCGCGGCCGCCGCCAGCCCGCTGACCACGGTGACCGGGGTGGAGATCACCAGCGCGCACGGGCAGGCGATCACCAGCAGCACAAGCGCGCGATAGGTCCACGCGAACCAGCCGTCGGCCGTCACCTGCGGGCCGATCACGGCGACGGCCAGCGCGAGCAGCATCATCGCGGGCGTGTAGAGGGACGCGAACGTGTCGACGAAGCGCTGGGTCGGCGCGCGCTGCGCCTGCGCTTCCTGGATGGCCGCGGCGATGCGGGCGAGCGTGCTATCGGCGGCGACCGCCGTGGCCTCGGCCTCGATCACGCCATCGGTGACGATGGTGCCGGCGAGGATGCTATCGCCGATGGCCTTTTCCACCGGCAGGCTCTCGCCGGTGACGGGCGATTCGTCCAGCGCGGCGCGGCCGGCGACGATGCGCGCGTCCACCGGAACGCGGCTGCCGGTGCGCACGCGCAGGCGCGTGCCCATGGCGACCGACTCGACCGCCGCCGCCCGCCAGCCGCCGGCCCCATCGGCCACCTCCGCCGTGTCGGGCGCGATGGCCGTCAGCGCGCGGACGGCATCGCGGGCCCGGACCAGCGCGCGCGCCTCGATGGCCTCGGCCACGGCGAACAGGAAGATCACCATCGCGGCCTCGGCCCATTTGCCGATCAGCAGCGCGCCGATCACGGCCACGGCCATCAGGAAATGGATGTTGAACGCGAGCGCGCGCAGGGCGATCCAGCCCTTGCGCAGCGTCTGGCCGCCCGCCAGCGCGATGGAGGCCAGCGCCAGCCCCAGCACCGGCCAGGCATGATCGCCCAGCGACCAGGCGATGGCCTCCGCGCCGAACGCCGCCACGCCGCCGAGCCCCAGCAGCCAGGCGCGGCGCGACACGCCTACTGGCCCGGCCGCGGGCTCGGCCGCCGCGCGATCGTGCGCCTCCAGCACCTCGCCGTCCATGCCGATGGCGCGCAGCGCTTCCAGGAACGGCGTGACGTCGTCGACGGTGTGGTGGATGGTGAGATGCCGCTCCAGCAGGTTGAAATCCAGCGCGACCACGCCTTCGGCGTTGCCGAGGCGGGCGCGGATCATCCGCTCCTCGGTCGGGCAGTCCATCTGCGCGATGCGCAGGCGGGTGCGGCCGGAGGCGCGGGCCCGCGCGGCGGCATCGGCCGCGGCGGCGGCCGCCTGAGGATCGTGCGCGTGATCGTGGCCGGGATGCGGCGCTGGCGCGGGGCGGACAGCGGTGTCCCGCGCGGCCGGTTGATCGTGGCCGCAGCAACCGCTGCAGCCGGTCTGCGCGGGCTTGGCATGGGCGTGGTCGTGAGAGGTCATCGCAGAGGCAGGATGGGTTGTCTGCCGTCATTCAAAACCCTGAAGGAACTTCAGGGTCAAGCGCCTGCACCGGATATGTGGCAAGGCGAGCGTTTCGCGCGATCCGGTGTGGGCTTGCAGCCTGCCGGCGGACGAGGCGACCGCTTCCGCCCTCTGTCCCCGCAACCCACCTGAATTGTTTGAGGTCACGGTCGGCTGAGCCGGCTGCCAGGCAGCGTGAGGGCGACGGAGGGCGCGTGGACATGAAAAGCAGACGCTGGAGCAACGGCGACGTCCACCATCAACCAATTTTCTATTTTTATAACATCATTCCATTCAAAATAATGTGATTTTCAATCACCGAAAATTTTTCAACTTTTGATTGTCTTATCCGATATTTGACGTTCGGCATCAACCTCTCTACGTTGGTCAGGCACTCGCCGATTCGGTTTTAACCCCTCAACTTGCCTGGACGCAGTTCATCTAATCCCGACTCCCTTTCATGGATAGGAGCAATCATGGTTTTGCAGACCAGCCTGGCCCAACAGATAGAGACACTTTTCCCCCTGACAGGGACCCTGCAATTTTCTGCCAGCAAGAAGTACAGCGCGCTCGAACATCTGCGCAAGGGATATCGTGCATTCCTCGCAACGCTAGGCCAACGCCCGGTCGACATTGACAGTACCGAACTCGCGTGGATGGTCGTTGCATTGCGGGGCCTGTTCTCCAACGATTCGTTGCGGGATGACAAGCAACAGGCGATTGTCATCAGCGAAAAAAGGGATGACGACTGCGCGAGCACATCCGCCGCGGCGACGGCTTGAGATGCAAAACGCAGAGTGGCCGGCATCCCCGGTGTCAGAACCGCAGGGCAATCGCAGGCGACACATGGAGTGGTCGACCGCCAGCAGACCGGCCGTTATCTACGGACACCGCGTTGCCTGGATCTCCATCGCCCTGATCGTCATGCATCAGAGCCTGGTGGCGGCCTCAACCGTGTTCTTGACGCAGGCGATCGAACGATTTCAAGTCGGGGGGGACTACCTCCCCTTTCTATACCTCTATCTGGCAGCCATGACGCTGCCCTACATTCCCGGCTGCGGCTCATTCGTCTTCCTGCAGCGATGGATCAACGACGCGCACCATGCATTTGTGAGCCGGCTCTCCGAGCAAATCAGAGGAAAGGTTGCTCAATATCGCAACGTTTCGCAACGCGAACGCGTGACCGCGACCCTCGCGCGGAACTCGCTGCCGGTGTTAAGAGAGTACATCACGTTCATACATGATCTTGTCAGCTTTACACTGAACAGCTCACTGAGTATGGCCGTCATCATTTTCCTTTTGCCATCCAAACTGGCACTGGGATATATCACCAGTTTCATGCTGTGCCTTGGATTCATATTCCTACTCAGGAAGACGATCGCTGCATCCTCATCAGATTACGAAATCCGCTATCTCACTTACACGGATTCACTCAATAAAGCATGGGATAACGTGGCGCTCGGGAACAGCTATAACGAGACGATCTGGCGGCGCAGAAAGGAGGAGGCCGGACGGAATTTCTACAATGCCGCCATTGCGCTGCAAATACGAAAGCAACTAGGGAACCTACTTCTCGCCGGTGCATCGCTGTTGCCGACGATCTTCTTGATCGTCATGATCTTCCGCGACGGGCGCGCCTCTGCGCCCGTTGTGGCCGCCGTGGTCGTCAACCTCACCCGTATCTTCCTCATACTGAACTCGCTGAGTGCGCTGGTCTACAAGGTGCTGGACTTCTCTGCGATGCGAGCAAAGCTCGAAGTCCTGTTTGCTCCCGTGTACACGCCCCTCGACAGCGGGTCGGCCAGCGCGGACCACGTCGGCACGATCTATGTCAATGGCTCCGAGGTACAAGGCAGCTCACAGGTCATTGATTACGTTTCCAACGTTGAACATGGGCGCATCAGGATTACCGGACCGAACGGCAGCGGAAAATCCAGCGCCCTGCTGGCGCTGAAAGAACAGTTTGGCAACAGGTGCTTCCTTATGCCCACGAACCAGGCCAGCTTGGCATGGGAAGGTGTCAATGAAGCACTCTCAACCGGGCAGCAAATGATCTCGTCACTGCAGGAGGTCGTCTCAATCGAGGATGTCAAATACATCCTGCTGGACGAATGGGATGCCAATCTTGATCAGGGCAATGCGACAGGAATCGACGTGGTTCTTGATGAACTGGCAAGTACCAAAGTGATCGTTGAAGTTCGCCATATGCGCGGCCAACAATGAAAGCCCATCACCTCTGCAACACCCCGCTCGTGGATGCGGATTTTCACTCCCACCAGGCTTCCCGCACGTTCTGGATACGAAACCTGGGGGATGGCAAAGATCATTCCTTCGATGTCCGGTAGGCAAAACGACCGTATCGATGCATCTGCTCTGGGGCGCGCGCACGCGCTGACGCCAGTGGCGTTCCATCGCATCGAGGAAATGCCTCAACATCGGCGCGGTCAGCGGGCGTGAACTGGCCATGCGAAGGGGGAATTGGGACGCGCTGGCTCCGACGATCGGCAAGTTGCCGAATCTCGGGCTTGTGGGAAAGGTGCAGGCCTGCGTGCAGGGTGGCGGCGCAGACGCTGCTGGACCGGCTGATGGCGCATCCCGCCCATGCCGTCGCGCCGGGTTGACCGCACGCAAACCGTGGCCCCCACCCGCGCGGCAGCGCGGATACGGCCTGCTACAGTGACGTCATCCCTTACGCCGGAGCGCCCCATGCACCAACGCATCCTCGCCGCCTTCGACGGCAGCCACGAAGCCCGCCTGGCCGTGGACGAAGCCGCCGCCCTCGCCCGCGCCTTCGACGGCCGCGTGCGGGTGGTGTGGGCGATCGGCTCGCCGCGCATGCCGGAAGGTGTCGGTATTTACAGCGTCGAGCAACTGCGCGAGGAAGAACACCGTACCGCCACGGCCTCGCTGGCCGAACTGCAGCGCAAGTTCGATGCCGACGGCACCGCGGCCGAGACCGGCGTGCTGATGCTCGGCGATCGCGACGACGATATTGGCGGCGCGCTCGAGCACGAGGCCGTGCGCTGGCAGGCCGACACCATCGTGGTGGGCTCGCAGGGCAAGCGCGGCCTGGCGCGCATCCTGCTGGGCAGCGTGGCCGAACGCACCGTCAAGGTCTCGCGCCGCACCGTCATCGTGGTGCGCGCACAGCACCCCGACCACGCCGACGGCTGACCGGTCCGTCCCTTTCAATTGGAAGCAGCCCACTATGCAACAAGTTGCATAGTGGGCTGCCGGATGCTATGTTGCCTAACATTGAATGCAACCTGTTGCATCAACCGTTCGAAGGAGACACCTTGACCCAGCCGATTCCCGCCGGTTTGGCCGCCCCTGCCCGAGCCACGCTCGGCGCCTGGCACGCCATGCTGGAGAGCGGCGACCTGGACGCGCTCGACATGCTGTTCGCCGAGGACGTCGTCTTCCGCTCGCCGGTGGCGCACACGCCTTACCCCGGCCGCAACGCCGCGGCGCTGGTGCTGCGCACCGTCGTCACCGTCTTCGAGGCGTTCCGCTACCACCGCAGCTTCGCCACCGACGACGGGGCGAGCGTGGTGCTCGAATTCAGCGCCGCCGTTGCCGGCAAGTCGCTCAAGGGCATCGACATGATCCGCTTCGATGCCGACGGCAAGATCATCGAGTTCGAAGTGATGGTCCGCCCGGCCACCGGCCTGCAAGCGCTCGGCGCCGCGATGGGTGCGAAGCTGGGCGACCAGCTCGGCCGGCTCAAGACCGGTGCCTGAGCGCGCCCGCCCCGCTGCCCCGATTCCATCGATCTCAACGGAGACTTGTGCCATGTCATTGCCGCCGATCCTGCGGAACCGCCTGTCCGTGCCCGTGGTGGGCTCGCCGCTGTTCATCATCTCCAATCCGGATCTCGTGATCGCCCAGTGCAAGGCCGGCGTGGTCGGCTCGTTCCCGGCGCTGAACGCGCGCCCGGCCGAGCTGCTGGAGACCTGGCTGCAGCGCATCACCACGGCGCTGGCCGAATACGATGCGCAGCATCCGGACAAGCCCTCGGCACCGTTCGCCGTCAACCAGATCGTGCACAAGTCCAACGACCGGCTCGAGCACGACCTGGCGCTGTGCGTGAAATACAAGGTGCCCATCGTCATCACCTCGCTGGGCGCGCGCGAGGAGGTCAACCACGCGGTGCACAGCTATGGCGGCATCGTGCTGCATGACGTCATCAACAACACCTTCGCCAAGAAGGCGATCGACAAGGGCGCGGACGGGCTGATCGCGGTGGCGGCCGGGGCGGGCGGCCATGCGGGCACGACCTCGCCGTTCGCACTGATCCACGAGATCCGCGAGTGGTTCGACGGCCCGCTGCTGCTGTCGGGCGCCATCGCCAACGGCAATGCCATCCTGGCGGCGCTGGCGGCCGGGGCGGACCTGGCCTACGTGGGCTCGGCCTTCATCGCCACCGAAGAGGCGAATGCGATCGAAGCCTACAAGCAGGCCATCGTGGAGAGCACCGCCAGCGACATCATCTACACCAACCTGTTCACCGGCGTGCACGGCAACTACCTGCGCAAGAGCATCGTGGCGTCCGGCCTGGACCCGGACGCGCTACCGGAGTCGGACCCGAGCAAGATGAACTTCGGCTCGGGCGATGGTGCCAAGGCCAAGGCCTGGAAGGACATCTGGGGCGCCGGCCAGGGCGTGGGCGCGGTCAAGCGCGTGGTGCCGGCGGCGGAGTTGGTCAGGCGCTTCGCGAAGGAGTTCGAGATGGCGCGCCGACGCCTCGGCCATATCGAGGCGCTGCGCACGCCGACCGGCGCTTCGGCGACGACGGCCTGACCACCCGTTGCATCCGCGCGGATCGCGGCGAGCGATCCGGCAGCGGTCAGGTCGGATGCGGTGCTGGCCCGCAGTCTTCGGGCCAGCGCAATTCGAACAGCGTGCCGCCGCCGTCGGCCTGGCTGCAGATGGCCTGCCCACCATGCGCATGCGCGATGGCAGCCACCACGGCCAGCCCCAGGCCGCTGCCCCCACCTCCGCTCGAGCGCGCATCGTCCGAGCGCCGGAAAGCCTCGAAGACATGGGGTGCGAAGTCGGCGGGAATGCCCGGGCCATCGTCCTCGACACGCAGATGGCACCTTCCATGTTCGATGCGCGTCTGAATCCGTATCGAACCGGGCACGGCATGCCGATGCACGTTTTCGAGCAGGGCCAGCAGCGCTTGCCGAATCCGGACCGGATCGCAGCGCATGCGCCGCGCCTCCAGATCCAAGACGGGGTGCTGGCCCGCGGCGCGGAGCACGTCCCCAAAAAACGCCACGACGGCTTTGACTTCAGCGACAAGGTCGGACTCCCGCACCTGAAGGTCCAGATGGCCGCTTTCCGCCAGGCTGACCACGCGCAGATCCTCGATCAACCGGGTCAGGCTTTCGACCTGGGTCAGCAGGCTGCGGAACTGGGGTTCATCGGGGGTGAAGACCCCTTCGGCCAGGCCCTGCAAGCGTCCGCGCAGTATGGTGACCGGCGTGCGCAGTTCGTGGGCAATCGCAGCGTTCCAGAACACCTGCTCTTCGGTCACGCGTTGCAGCTGATCCGCCAGCGCGTTGAAGTCGTCGGCGAGCAGGGCCGCCTCGCCCAACGAGCGATCGCCCGCGATGGCACGCACGCCCAGATCGCCCCGGGCGACCCGGCGAAGGCTGTCGGCCACCGAGTTCAACGGCACCAGGATACGGCGCGCCAGATTGACCGCCACGACGATCGCCATCGCCAGACCGGCCAGGGTGGTGGCGATCAGCCACACCCACTCCGGCCCCGTCGGTAGCCAGCTCGCCTGGCAGAAGTCGCGGGACCAGTACGTCATGGCCAGATAGTAGAACGCATAGGACGTCAGCACGACGAGCAACGTCACGCCGAACGCCATCGCCATCATCGACAGCGCGATCTGTCGGCTCAGCCCTGCCAGTTTCATTCGAGGCTCCAGAGCCGGTAGCCGACACCGCGAACGCCGACCGGCATGCCATTGACGCCCAGGTCTTCCAGTTTCTTGCGCAGCTTGCTGATATGGCTGTCCACCGTGCGCTCCAGGGTGTCGCCCTCCGGCAGGCAGGCGGCCAGCAGTTCCGCGCGGCTGAACACCCGCTTGGGCGCACGCGCCAACTGTGCCAGCAGCTTGAATTCGGTCAACGTCAACGTCAATGCCAGGGCATGACGTTGCTTTCCAAGCTGCACCGTGGCTTCGTGGTTGTCCAGGTCGATCTGGAACGGCGCCACGCGCAAGACGCGCTGATCGCGGCGACCCGTGCCGGACATCGACCGACGCAGCACCGCCTGCGTGCGCGCCACCACTTCCGCCGGATTGAAGGGCTTGACCACATAGTCATCCGCACCGATGCGCAGCCCCATCAGCTTGTCGATGTCCTGGTCCAGCGCCGTCAGCATGATGACGGGCGTATCGCCCCGATGGCGGATCTCGGAAAGCGCTTTCCAGCCATCGACGTGGGGCATCTGCACATCCAGCAGCACAAGGTCGGGCTTGAGGGACAAGTGCAGTTCCAGTGCCTCGCGTCCGTCGGCGGCGTGCACGCTGCGCAAGCCGCTGCGTGCCAGATACGCCGCGAGGATATCGGCGATCTCGGGCTCGTCCTCGGCAATGAGGATCAAGGCCTGGGCGCTTTGGGCGGCGCCCGACGGTGGGGGCATGACAGGCACGGCGGCGGCTCCACGTTGATTCAGTATCTCCATCGAATCTCCATACTAGCTCAGCCGAAACACCATCGGGCACATTCAGACTGCCAGCTGTCTTTGCCGGCAGCCGGCTGCCTGCGCCTGAAGGAATCCATATGAAGATCGAGCGACTGCGCCGCCATGGCGGCGTGCATGTCCTGCTGGCGGCGATGCTGGCGGGTTGCGGGCCATCCGAACCGCAAAGCGCCCCGCCCGCGGCCGAGGTTGCCACCACCACCGTGGCGCCTGCCCACCTGGAACTGACTGAAGACCTGCCCGGCCGCGTGGCAGCGGTGCGCGTTGCCGAGATCCGGCCGCAGGTCAGCGGCATCGTGCAGCGCCGGCTGTTCGAGCAAGGCACCGAGGTGCGCGCCGGCCAGCCGCTGTTCCAGATCAACCCGGCCCCCTTCCGGGCCGATGCGGACACGGCCGCCGCCGCCCTGCGGCGGGCCGAGGCCGCGCTGGCGCGCGCACGGGTGCAAACGACACGGCTCCAGCCCCTGGTCGAGGCCGATGCAGTCAGCCAGCAGGCCTACGACGACGCGGTGTCGCAGCGCGACCAGACCGCCGCCGATGTGGAGCAGGCCCGCGCCACGCTGGCGCGGCGACAGCTCGACCTGAAGTTCGCCACGGTGGAGGCCCCGATCCCGGGTCGCATCGACCAGGCGCTGGTCACCGAGGGGGCGCTGGTCAGCAGCGGCGACAGCAACCCGATGGCACGCATCCAGCAGATCGACCAGGTCTACGTCGACGTGCGCCGTCCGGCGTCCTCGCTCGAGGCCCTGCGGCAGACGCTGGCGACGCAGAAGACGGGCGCCGGCGACGGCCTGCCGGTGGCGGTGCTGCGCAGCAACGGCGAGCCGTATGAGGCCAAGGGGCACATCCTGTTCTCCGGCATCAACGTCGACGCCGGCACCGGAGACGTCCTGCTGCGCGTATTGGTGAACAATCCGCAGCGGCAACTGCTCCCGGGCATGTTCGTGCGCGCGCGGGTGCCGCATGCGCGCTACACCGACGCGCTGACGGTGCCGCAGCAGGCGGTGGTGCGCGTGGGCGGGCAACCGCAGGTCTGGACGCTCGACGCGAACAGCCACGCGCGCCTCAAGCCGGTGGAGCTGGGCGAACTGGCGGATCGCCGCTATCGCATCCGCGCGGGGCTCAGCGCCGGACAGAAGATCGTGGTCGAGGGGATGGAGCGTCTTTCCGACGGCGCCGCGGTCGCCGCGCACGACTGGAAGTCTCCCGAGCCCGTTCCCGCGGGCCCCGCGCGCTGAGCCACGGAGAGCGTCCTGCCATGCCACAGTTCTTCATCCGGCGCCCGGTCTTCGCCTGGGTCATCGCCCTGTTCATCATCCTGCTGGGCGCGATCGCCATTCCGAAGCTGCCGATCGCGCGCTACCCCTCGGTCGCCCCGCCGACCGTCAATCTCTCCGCGACCTACCCCGGCGCCACGCCGCAGACCATGAACGACGGGGTGATCAGCCTCATCGAACGCGAGCTGTCGAGCGTCAAGAACCTGCTGTATTTCGAGTCCTCGTCCGACACGTCGGGCTCGGCGTCGATCGTCGCCACCTTCAAGCCGGGCACGGACCCGGCCATGGCGCAGGTCGACGTGCAGAACAAGCTCAAGGCCATCGAGCCGCGCCTGCCGCAGGTGGTGCGCCAGAACGGCTTGACCGTGGAGTCGGCATCGTCCGGCTTCCTGATGATCATCGGCCTGCAATCCGATGACGGCCGCTTCGACGAAACCGCGTTGAGCGACTACATGGCGCGCAACGTCGTCGAGGAACTGCGGCGCATCGAAGGCGTCGGCCGCGTGCAGTTGTTCGGCGCCGAGCAGGCGATGCGCATCTGGGTCGATCCGGCCAAGCTGATTGCCTATGGCCTGTCGATGAACGACCTGTCGGCGGCCATCAGCCAGCAGAACGCACAGATCGCGCCCGGCAGCGTCGGCGCGTCTCCGGCACTGCCGGCCCAGCGCGTGACGGTGCCGCTCACGGTGCAGGGACAGCTGACCACGCCGGAGCAGTTCGCCGCCATCGTGCTGCGCGCCAACGCCAACGGCTCCAAGGTCGTCATGGGCGACGTCGCGCGGGTCGAACTCGGCGCGCAGTCCTATGGCTTCATCAACCGCGAGAACGGCAAGGCCGCCACCGCCGCTGCCGTGCAACTCGCGCCGGGCGCCAACGCGGTACGCACCGCCGAAGGCGTGCAGGCGCGCATGGCGGAACTGAGCAGGACCATGCCGGCGGGCATGAGCTACTCGATTCCCTTCAACACCGCCCCCTTCGTCAAGATCTCGATCGAGAAGGTCATCCAGACGCTGATCGAAGCGATGGTGCTGGTGTTCCTGGTGATGTACCTGTTCCTGCAGAACGTGCGCTACACGCTGATCCCGGCCATCGTGGCGCCGATCGCGCTGCTCGGCACGTTCACCATCATGCTGGCCTCGGGCTTCTCGATCAACGTGCTGACCATGTTCGGCATGGTGCTGGCGATCGGCATCATCGTGGACGATGCCATCGTGGTGGTGGAGAACGTCGAACGCCTCATGGCCCAGGAGGGCCTGTCGCCCAGGGACGCCACGATCAAGGCGATGAAGGAGATCACCGGCGCGGTGATCGGCATCACCCTGGTGCTGACCGCGGTGTTCATTCCGATGGCCCTGGCCAGCGGCTCGGTCGGCGTGATCTACCAGCAGTTCACGCTGTCGATGGCGGTATCCATCGTGTTCTCGGCCTTCCTCGCGCTCACCCTGACGCCGGCGCTGTGCGCGACGCTGCTCAAGCCGGTCGATCCGGCCCACCATGAGAAGCGCGGCGTCTTCGGCTGGTTCAACCGCCGTTTCGACCGGATCACGCAAGGCTATGCAGCGCGCGTCGGGAAGCTGGTGACGCGCACGGGCCGCGTGATGCTGGTGTTCGGCGCAATCGCCGCGGTCCTGGCCCTGGCCTTCAGGCAACTGCCGTCGTCCTTCCTGCCGGAGGAGGACCAGGGCTACTTCATGACCACCTTCCAGTTGCCCGCCGACGCGACGGCCGAACGCACGCTGGACGTGGTCAAGGCATTCGAGCGGCATGTGGCCTCCCGTGCGTCGATCCAGTCCAACATGTCCATCGTGGGCTTCGGCTTCTCGGGGTCGGGCTCGAACGCGGCGATGGCCTTCACCATGCTGAAAGACTGGGACGCGCGCAACGGCGCCACGGCCCAGAACGAAATGCGCCTGGCCCAGCAGGCCATGGCCGGCGCCACGGAAGGCACGGTGATGAGTCTGCTGCCGCCCGCCATCGACGAACTGGGTACCAGCTCGGGCTTCACGTTGCGCCTGCAGGATCGCGCCAACCAGGGCGATGCCGCGCTCAAGGCGGCCGAGACCAAACTGCTCGAGCTGGCGGCGCAGAGCAGGATCGTCAGCGGCGTCTACCCCGACGGCCTGCCGGCCGGCACCAGCATCCGCCTTGACATCGACCGGCAGAAGGCCGAAGCGCTGGGCGTGGCGTTCACCAGCATCAGCGAGACACTGTCCACGGCGATCGGTTCGCTGTACGTCAACGACTTCCCCAATGCCGGGCGCATGCAGCAGGTCATCATCCAGGCCGACGCGCCGGCGCGCATGCAGATCGACGACGTGCTCAAGCTGTATGTACGCAACGCCAGCGGCGGCATGGTGCCGTTGTCCGAAGTGGTGAGACCGGTCTGGAGCGAGACGCCGCTGCAGCTCGTGCGCTTCCAGGGTTTTCCGGCCGCGCGCATCTCCGGCAACGCCGCGCCCGGCGCCTCCAGCGGTGCGGCCATGGCCGAGATGGAGCGCCTGGCCGCGCAGTTGCCGCCCGGCTTCGCCATTGCCTGGACGGGCCAGTCGCTGCAGGAGCGCCAGTCAGCCGCGCAGGCGCCGATGCTGATGGCGCTGTCGATGCTGGTGGTGTTCCTGGTGCTCGCCGCGCTGTACGAGAGCTGGGCCATTCCGCTGTCGGTCATGCTGGTGGTGCCCCTCGGCCTGCTCGGCGCGGTGCTCGCGGTGCTGCTGCGCGGCATGCCCAACGACGTGTTCTTCAAGGTCGGCATGATCACCGTGATCGGCCTGTCGGCCAAGAACGCCATCCTGATTGTCGAGTTCGCCAAGCAGTTGCGCGAGCAGGGCAAGGGGCTGGTGGAGTCGGCCGTGACCGCGGCCCGGCTGCGCCTGCGCCCGATCCTGATGACCTCGCTGGCCTTCGGCCTGGGCGTGGTGCCGCTGATGATCGCCATGGGCGCCAGCGCCGAGACCCAGCACGCCATCGGCACCGGCGTGTTCGGCGGCATGGTCAGCGCGACCGTGCTGGCCATCTTCTTCGTCCCCGTTTTCTTCGTGTTCGTGATGGGCCTGCAGGAACGCTTCGAGGCCTGGCGGGCATCCCGCCAGGCACCGCCTCCCCCGGTTTCCCATCAACCACAAGAGGGCTGATTCCATGCGACTGCGCATCCTTCCCCTCGTCCTGGCACTGTCGGCCTGCTCGCTGACCTCCGCGCTGATCAAGCCTGCGCTGCCGGTGCCCGCGACCTTCCCGGCGGAGTCGGGTCCTGAAACACAAGCGCATGTGGCCGATCTGGGCTGGCGCACGATGTTCGGCGACCGCCGCCTGCAGCGGCTGATCGGACTCGCCCTGGCCAACAACCGCGACCTGCGGCTGGCCGCACTGAACGTCGAGGCGGTCCGGGCCCAGTACAGCATCCAGCGCGCCGCGCGGCTGCCCGGCATCGACGCCACGGGCAGCGCCTCGCGCCAGCGCACCGCCGCGAATGACGGCGCCAGTCCTGCCGTCCTGGCGGCCAATTCGGAACAGTACGGCGTCAACGTCGGGCTGAACGCATTCGAGATCGACCTGTTCGGCCGCGTGCGATCGTTGTCCGATGCAGCGTTCGCCCGCTACCTGGCGAGCGACCAAGGGCGCCGGGCCGCGCAGATCTCGCTGGTCGGCGCGGTGGCCGACGCCTACTTTGCCGAGCGGCTGGCGCAGGAGCAACTGCAATTGGCCGAGCATACCCTGGCCGATTGGCGGCAATCGCTCGACTTGGCGCGCCGGTTGAAGACGGCCAAGCAGAACAGCGACCTGGACGTCGCCCAGGCCGAAGGCCAGGTCGCCAACGCGCAGGCCGATCTGGAGGCGCGCACGCGCGCGCTGGCGCAAGCCGGCAATGCACTGCAACGCCTCGTCGGCGCCGGGTTGCCGACGGATCTGCCGGCCCCGCTGTCATTGGAAGCGCAGCCGGTCGTGACCCAACTGCCGGCAGGCTTGCCATCCGAGCTGCTGATCCGCCGGCCGGACATCCGCCAGGCCGAGCACAACCTGGCGGCCGCCAATGCCGACATCGGCGCCGCGCGCGCCGCGTTCTTCCCGCGCCTGTCGCTGACCGCGTCGCTGGGCTACGCGAGCCCGGCCATGGGCAGCCTGTTCGATGGTGGGCATCGGGTCTGGTCCTTCTCGCCGCAGATCACGCAGCCGCTGTTCCAGGGCGGCAGGCTGCGCGCCGAACTGCGCCTGGCCGAGCTGCGCAAGTCCAGCGCCATCGCCGAATACGAGCGCACCATCCAGACCGCGTTCCGGGAAGTCGCCGATGGCCTCGCCGGACGTGCGACCTATGGTCGCCAGATCGAAGCCCAGATCCGGGCGGTCGCCAGCGCCGAGCGCCGCGTCGAGCTCTCCAACCTCCGCTATCGCGCGGGCGTCGAAGGACGGTTGGAACTGCTGGATTCCCAACGGCAGCTGTACGCATCGCGGCAAGCGCTGCTGGACCTGCGGCAAGGCGCGTTCAGCAACGCGGTCGCGCTCTACAAGGCGTTGGGCGGTGGCCTGGCGGAAACGGACGTTGCAACCGCCGACCGCACGGCCGGGGAGTGAGCAACGCAAACTGGCCGAGACTGCTCCTGCGATGAATGCGCCACGCAAGAACACCGACCGCGCCGAAGCGGCGCTGCTCCGGAATGCAAGTACGACGCACGAGCCGGCGAATCCGTGCTGGATCCCCGACGCCGCCGCCGCGGGGTTGCACCCGGGCCCTCGCTGGCGGGCGCGATTCTGGGCGATCTTCGGCGGGCAAGCGCTGTCGCTGATCGGCTCGGCGCTGACCCAATTTGTCCTGCTCTGGTGGATCACCGATACCACGGGCAGCGTATCGGCGCTGGCCACGGCCGGCCTGGCGGCGCTGCTGCCCCAAGCCGTGCTCAGCCCGCTCGGCGGCACGTTTGCGGACCGCTACAGCCGCCGGCTGCTGATGATCGTGGCCGACGGCATCAGCGCCTTGTGCATGCTGCTGCTGATCGCGCTGTTCCTGACCGGCCGGATCGCGCTGTGGCATGCCTACGTGATGATGGCGATCCGGAGTGCCGCGCAGGCATTCCAGGCGCCGGCCGCGGCGGCCAGTGTGACCATGCTGGTGCCTGGCGGCTTCCTGGTTCGCGCGGCGGGGCTGAACCAGTCCTTGCAAAGCCTCACGCTGGTTGTCGCGGCACCCCTGGGCGCGCTCGCCATCGGCGTGATGCCGATCGGCTGGGCGCTGGGCATTGACGTCGCCACGGCCTTGCTCGGCATCGCGCCGCTGCTGTGCTGCCGCATTCCACAGGCTTGCGTGTCCAGCGGCCAAAAGACCGGCCTGTGGCCCGCGTTCCGGGAAGGCGTGGACCTGGTCTGGAAGACACCCGGCCTGCGCTGGCTCTATGTCTTGCTTGGCGCGGTGGTACTGGCCATCATGCCGACCTTCACGCTGGTGCCGCTGCTGGTGAAGACGCATTTCGGTGGCGCCGCCGCCCAGGTAGCCCTCATGGAAGGGCTGTCGGGTATCGGCATGGTGGCGGGTGGCCTGCTCGTGGCTGCGATGGCCCCACGCAGGCAGGTGGCCTGGATTCTGTGTGGCTTTGCAATGTCTTGTGTCGCGCTGGCGCTGACTGCGCTGGCGCCGGGCAGCCTGTTTGGCGTGGCCGTCGCCTGGTGGGTCATCAGCGGCATCACCTTCGTGTTCGGCAACGCTCCGCTGACCGCGCTGCTTCAGACCATCGTGCCGAATCACCTGCAGGGACGCGTGCTGTCGCTGTTGAACACCACCATGGGCCTGGCCGCGCCCGTGGGCCTGGCGCTCTTCACCCCGCTGGGTGAAGTGATCGGTGTGCGTGCGCTCTTCGCGATCGCCGGCCTGCTCGGCGCAGCGGCGAGCCTGGCCGGATTCCTGTCGCCGTCATTGATGCGTTTGGACAGGCGACCCTCAAGGTCCGAGGCAAGAACGGACTGACGTCGAGACAGCGGAGATTCAATCCGCATCCGGATCGGTATCGTTGGGGGCCCGACCGCCCAACTCATGTAGACGGCGGCGCATGCGACCGGCACGGCACCGATGGACAAGACGCGCCCCTCGGCTTCGCGACGGAGATGTTGCATCGGCATGCGCGGCGACCTTCCTGCCTCACCGCCGAATCGTCGAGCGCACCTTCGGACGAACGGTTCGTCCGCGCCAACACGTACGCAACTGCGAACCGCGCGCGGACGCCCCCAACCGATGCTGCATCCCGAGATGAGCGCTCTGCGACGCGGCAAAAGCACTCATCCCCGAATGCCCAGACGGGCTCCGGCCGCTCAGGCCGGAACGGAGGCCGGCTCCAGCAGCGGCAGCACCTCGCCTGCCCACACGAGCCAGCCTTCTTCGTAGACGATGCCGCGCCTGAGCACAGTATGCTGCAGGCGCTGCACGCGCGTCAGTCCGGTGCCGGAGAAATCGCGCTGCTCGATCTCGCGGTAGGTGGCCAGGCGCGCGCGGTGCTGCTCGATCAGGCGCTGCATCTCGTCGGCCAGGCCGATCGGGCCGATCACCGCTTCGGCGCGCAGCTTGACGAGCAGCTCCTCGCGGTTGTCCGACGACACGGTCGGCTCCAGCGCCCAGCGGATCAGTTCTTCACGGCCCGACGGCAGCACGGTGTAGGTCTTCTTGCGGCCGTCTTCCTCTTCTTCCACGCTGACCCAGCCGACTTCGGCCATGCGGCCGAGTTCGCGGTAGATCTGCTGGTGGGTAGCACTCCAGAAATAACCCATCGATTTGTCGAAGCGGCGGGCGAGTTCGTAGCCGGACGACGGTTTTTCAAGCAGGGAAGTAAGCAGGGCGTGTTGGATCGACATAAGTAATAGCAAGCAACAATCGACTCAGTATAGCCAGACACGCCCCCGGCGCCCACTGCACGCCGGTGCAGTGGGCCGTGTCACGGGCATGTGTGCTTCAATCCGTACCGGTTCCTGATGGCCCGCTTTCCGCATGCAACGCTTCGACGATCTGTACCTCTTTACGCGCGTGGTGGAGGCCGGCGGCTTCTCCGCCGCCGAGCGCGCCACCGGCATTCCCAAGTCGCGCCTGAGCCGGCGCATCGCGGCGCTGGAGACACAGCTCGGCACGCGCCTGCTGCAGCGCTCCAGCCACCGCGTGTCGGTCACGCCGGTGGGCGAGGCCGTGTACCGGCACGCGCGCGAGATGGCCGATGCCTCCGCCGCCATCGAGGCGCTGGCCGGCGCGGCGCGCAGCGAGCCGGCGGGCGTGCTGCGCGTGGGCACCTCGCCGCTGCTGGCCGAGACGCTGGTGTCGGGCTGGCTGGCCGCGTTCGCGCAAGCCAATCCCAAGCTGCGCATCGAGCTGGACGTGTCCAACACCCATGTCGACCTGATCGAGCAGCGCATCGACGTGGCCATCCGCGCGGCCACCGGGCCGTTGCCCTCGCGCGATGTGGTGGCGCGGCACCTGGCCGCATCGCCGCGCGTGCTGGTGGGCAGTCCGGCGCTGATTGCGCGCGTGGGCGAGCCCGACGCGCCCGCCGAGCTGGATGCGCTGCCGTGCCTCGGCCAGGGCACGCTGATGCGTAGCCGCGATTGGGTCCTGCTCGACGCGCGGGGCCAGCGCCATGTCATGCCCATCCGGCCGCGCATGGCCGCCGACAACCTGATCGCGCTGCGCGAAGCGGCCATCGCCGGGCTGGGCTTTACCGTGCTGCCGCTGCACTGCTGCCATGCGGCCTTGAGCGAAGGCCGCCTGCGGACCGTGCTGCGCGCCTGGACACCCGAGCCCGCCGACCTGCACGCGCTCTACCCCTCGCGCGCGGGTGTGCCGCCTTCGGTGCGGGCGCTGGTGTCGTTCCTCCGGGAGTGCTTCGCCGCGGAGCCGACCATGCGGGCGACGGCCTGAGCCATCGGCGAACGCGATCAGGGCTGGCATCGGCGCGCGCAGCGGGTTGCCGTCCCTTTTGGCGGGCTCCGGTTGAAACCGCTGAATATCAGTTTTTCAGGTGACATGAAATTTTCCCATCGCCCGCATCTCCGTGCGAGATGCGGCGACGGAGCCGTCCCGCCCGCGCGGGAGGCCGCGGCGCAAGACGGTTCAGGCGAGACGGGTCGCCGGGGCCAGCCGCGCCAGGGCCTGCGCGGCGATACGGCGGGTGATGGCTTCGGCGCTGTCCTCCGTCGCCAGCCGGGGCGCCTGGCCCGACCACAGGTTGATGAAATCGCCCGAACCGGCCGGCTCGGTCTTGGCGCGCAGCGGCGCGAGCGCGCCACCGGCGGTCGGGAAAGCGGGCGCGAAGGAGCTCATCGGACCGATCTCGCGCATCAGCCGGTTGACGATGCCGCGCGCGGGGCGGCCGGTGAACAGGTTGGTCAGCGCGGTATCGCCGTCGGCGGCGCGCTTGAGCGCCGCGCGGTGGATGGCGGAGGTCTTCGCTTCCGGCGACAGCATGTAGGCCGTGCCGATCTGCACACCCGCGGCGCCCAGCGTGAAGGCCGCCGCCATGCCCCGCGCATCGGCCACGCCGCCCGTGGCGATCACCGGCACGCGCACCGCATCGGCCACCTGCGGCACCAGCGCGAACGTGCCGACCTGCGACTCGACGGCCGTGGCCAGGAACATGCCGCGGTGCCCGCCCGCCTCGGCACCCTGGGCAATCACGGCGTCGCAGCCGTTCGCCTCCAGCCAGCGCGCTTCTTCCACGGTGGTGGCCGAGGCGAGGATTCTGGCGCCGGCCGCGCGCACGCGCGCCAGCAGCCCGGCCTCCGGCAGGCCGAAGTGGAAGCTCACCACCTCGGGCCTGAGCGATTCGACCACCGCGCAGGCCGCCGCATCGAACGGCGCGCGATTGACGAACGGTGCGGTGGCGGCGGGATCGATGCCGAATTCGGCGTAGTACGGCGCCAGGTGCGCGCGCCATCGCGCTTCCCGCTCGGGGTCGGGCTGCGGCGGCACATGACAGAAGAAGTTCAGGTTGATGGGCGCGCGCACCGCCGCCCGGAACTGCCCGACCTGTTCGCGGATCTGGTCGGCATTGAGCATCGCGCACGGCAGCGAGCCGAGCCCGCCGGCACGCGCGACGGCCACCGCCAGCTCCACGCCGCCGACCCCCGCGAGGGGCGCCAGCACGATGGGCACATCGATCTGGAACAGCGCGAGCAGGCGGGTATCCGGCCATGTGCCCATGATTGTCTCCGGCAGGAAGTTGGGATGGCCCGATGGTAATACCGGAGCAGCCGGCCAGACCGCGACCACCGGATGACCCGACCTTCAAGTAACCACTTTCAACACAATAATCAGGTTACGCGGTTACCATTGCCCAATGCCCTCGTCACGCCTTCCTCTCATGCCCACCGCCAACCCGATGCCTGCGTCGATCGCCGATCACCCGGTGCTCGACATGCTCAACACCGTGGCCAACGTGAACGGCCAGCCGCACGATTTCTGGCAGGCCGACGAGGATGTCTCCGCCTGGCTGATGCAGGCCGGCTGGGTGGACGAAACGCTGGCCGGCCGCTACCCGCCCGGCGCATTGCTGGCGGTGGCGCGGCATTTGCGCGAAGTGATCCGCACGCTGGTGCAGGCACGCAAGGCCGGCAAGCGCGCCAACCCGGACGCGCTCAATGTGTTCTTGCGGCAGGCGCCCAGCCACCCGGCGTTGGTCTGGCAGGGCGATGCGCCACCGCGCCTGGAGCGCCGGCGTCCGGCTGACTCGGTCGAGCAATGCCTGGCCCCGCTGGCCGAGAGCGCCGCGCAGCTGCTGGCCGACGGCGACTTCCAGCGGATCCGCGTGTGCGAGCACCCCGGCTGCACGCTGTGGTTCTACGACCGCACCCGGTCGCGCCGGCGGCGCTGGTGCAGCATGGCCGCCTGCGGCAACCGCCACAAGGTGGCGGCATACCGGCTGCGCCAGCAAGGCTGATCCGGCCGGCGTTGCGCGCGTGGAACGCCGCGTCGCCGGCGCGGCGGCTGCGCCGTGCAGCGACGCTCCGTAACCTGTGTCTCCCGAAACCCTTACCGCCAATGCGCTTCAGGAGCACACCATGCCGCACGCCCCATCCACGTCGTCCAACCCGCGCCTGGCCGGGCGCGCCGCCATCGTCACCGGGGGCTCGCGCGGCATCGGCGCGGCCATCGCGCGCCGCCTCGCCGCGGACGGCGCGCGCGTGGCCGTGGTCTACCGCAGCCACCACGACGAAGCCGATGCCGTCGTCCGCGCCATCCGCGACACGGGCGCCGAAGCCATCGCCGTGCAGGCGGACGTCAGCGATGCGGCGTCGGTCCGCGCCATGGTGGACACGGTGCAGCGGGCCTTCGGCGCAATCGACATCCTCGTCAACAACGCGGGCATCCTGGCGAGCCAGCCGGTGGGCAGCATCGACCAGGCCGCGTTCGACCGGCAGTTCCGCATCAATGCGTTTTCGGCGATCCTGGTGTCGCAGGCCGTGCTGCCGCAGATGCCGGCGCGGGGCGGCCGCATCGTCAACGTGTCGTCCAGCCTGGTGTTCCGGCCGCGGGCGGGGCTGGCGGTCTATGCGGCGAGCAAGGCGGCGGTGAGCGCGCTCACGCAGGCCTTCGCGCTGGAGCTGGGGCCGCGCAACATCACCGTCAACGCGGTGGCGCCCGCCATGACGCGCACCGACATGACCGCGCCGCTGCCCGACGCACTCAAGGCCCGCCTGCGCGACGCCACGCCGCTGGGCCGCCTGGCCGAGCCGGAGGACATTGCCGATGCGGTCGCCTTCCTGGCCTGCGACGACAGCCGCTGGATCACCGGCCGCACGCTGCTGACCGACGGCGGCTTCGTCTGAGGAACGCGGGCAGGACAGCCGCGCCGCCGCACGCGGGCTGGCGCGGCAATGGCAGGTTCGAGCGGCGGCTCGCCGAAGCGGTACGGCTGCATGACAGCGGCCGCCGGCCGGGATGCCGCCCGGCAGTACAGTGCACGCGCCCATCGGCCGGAAGCTCGCGCGGGGTGCGCCGATATGCCGCAACCCCTCGGGCACGATTCGCAATCCCCAACATTGTTTCGCCCAACCTAAATCGGCCGATTAATCGACAACCTATTATTGCGCCTCGATTAATGGATTGATTTTTTAATAATGGGAAATTTACAGATTAAAGCGAGCTCTGCTCCATATGCGCTGCTATCGGACGTCTCACCGGACTCGCCTGGCTCACAGCCACCCACCCCGAAACTGACACGCGTCGCGTCCCCACCCCAGGCCCTGGCCGACCTGCCGACCAAGGGTACCGGCAAACTGCCCCAAGTGAGCGCCCAGCCGTCGTCCCCCAAAGCGACCACCGGCCCTTCGCGGACCGTGTCGGCCGAACTCCCGCTCAGCAGCCCCGCTCCGCTCCAGCTGACATCGCTTCTGCCACCATCGGAATCCGGCGAAACACCCGAAAAATTAGGGGCCGTGCCCATTTCCGGCAACCTGCAGATCAAGAATGGCCAACTCACCTCGAATAACGAAACGATCCGCAGCCTGATCCATTATCTCGGCGCGGCCGCCGATAAGTTTGCCAACCAAGCGAATCTCAACGGTATGCAGGTGACGATCCGGCCCAATCCCTACGCCACTGCCGGGCACGAAGCCCTGAAGGAATATTGCAGCGTCGAAACGGCCCTCGTCCATGCCGACAAGCCGCCGCGCCGCAAACCGTCCAAGGATCCCCTGCGGCAGCCACTGCGGCAAACCCCGCCCCCGAGCCACACGGAAAACATCGAAGGCAACGTGCTGATGCCGCTGCTGACGAGCGTGATCGAAAGCGGCCCCGCAGCATTCGGGACCAACGACCGCATCAAGCTCGGCGGCCAGGAAGTGCCGGTGCATGCGCTCCTGGCCGCCCTGGCACCGCGCGTGGAAGTCAACGACCCGGACCTGCAACTGGCGTTCAACAGCAAGCTCAGCGCGAATACCCAGGCCAACGCCAAGCTCGGCGCGGCAACCCTGTTGCAGATGGAAACCCACAAGACGTTCGCCCTCAAGGAGCTGGGAATGAGCTTGGCGGTCAGCTCAGGACTCGGCACCGCTTGGGAACTGGTTGCGGCGGAGGGGATCAAGGGGGGGCTTAAACACATGGGCCTTACGGCCAAGGAGTACATCCTGGCGGCAGCCGGCATTGACTCGTCGTCGGCAATCGGCATCGAAACCTCGGACTCCGCCATCGTCCTGAGCGCCGTCCAGTCGATGAACCGCGCGACCGCATCATTCCTGCGCAGAGTCTGGGACGCGCTGCCGGCCGCGGCCGTGGCCGGCCTCAAGTCCGCGGTGGGGTCTTACCCCAACAACCTCCTGCAATACATGAGCACGGGTTCGTACGCCGCCGATCTCGCGCTGAACTCGGTGACGACCGAGGTCGCCATCCTCGCCGCCGCGTCCGGTGTCCCGGGTGAAGTCAAGAAAAACGAAGCCAACCTGCAGGCGGCCATCGTGGAGAAGCTCCGCGACGGCCTGTTGGCGGTACCGCCGCGCGAGCCGCACATGTCGCCCGAGCAGTACACCGAGATCGTCGAGAAACACGTGCAGGCGCTGACCCAGCGCGCGCTGGACATGTCGCCGGGTGACGGCATCGCGCAGAAATCGCTGGCATTCGCGACCATGGTCGGCCTGATCCCGCTCATCCTGGGCAACAAGGTCACCAACCTGGTGGCCGAGAGCGCGCTGCGCATCGTGCGCAGCACGATCTTCAACCCGATCGAATCCATCGGGATGAACGCCCTGGTGCTGACCTCCAAGATCGACATCCCCGGACTGATGAGTTCGGATGCCACGAAGCATGCACAGACCGTCGGCCGCATCCTCCAGGAAGCGGCCCTCGGCAAGCCGCTCCAGGATGGAGAAGTGCACAAGATCTTCCACCAGTGGGACGGCCTCACCCTTGGGGGCCGCGCCATCCTCAACGGCATGAGTGCAACGATGGATGCGCCGCCGGAGAAGGTGATGAGCATGCTCAAGAAAGACAGCTCGCCACCGCTGTCGCAGCGCATTGCCTACGAGTCGATCGACTACGACCGCGTCTGATGCATGACGCGCGCAGCCTCCCGACGGGGGCTGCGCCGATGGGCAGGAGGGGGCCGCTCAGGCCGCCACGCGGAACACCGACACCGCGCGGCGCAGCTCGTCGGCCTGCTCTTCCAGCGCCTGGGCCGCGGCAGCGGCCTGCTCGACCAGCGCGGCGTTCTGCTGCGTCACGTCGTCCATCTGCGTGACGGCTTCATTGATCTGCTCGATGCCGGTGCTTTGCTCGGCCGAGCCGGCGCTGATCTCGCCCATGATGTCGGTCACGCGCTTCACGGCCACGACGATCTCGTCCATCGTCTTGCCGGCACGCGCCACCAGCGACGACCCCGATTCCACACGGGTGGCGGAATCCTCGATCAGCGATTTGATTTCCTTGGCCGCGCCCGCGCTGCGCTGCGCCAGCGTGCGCACTTCGCCGGCCACCACCGCGAAGCCGCGCCCCTGCTCGCCGGCCCGCGCCGCTTCCACCGCGGCGTTCAGCGCCAGGATGTTGGTCTGGAAGGCGATGCCTTCGATCACGGCGATGATGTCGGTGATCTTGCGCGACGATTCGCTGATCTGCGCCATCGTCGTCACCACGTCCTGCACCACCGCGCCGCCCTGCATGGCGATGCCGGAGGCGTTCTCGGCCAGCGTGCTGGCCTGGCGGGCGTTGTCGGCGTTCTGCTTGACGATGGAAGTCAGCTCTTCCATGCTCGACGCGGTTTCCTCCAGCGAGCTGGCCTGCTCTTCCGTGCGCTGCGACAGGTTGGTATTGCCCGCGGCGATCTGCTGCGTGGCCGAAGCAATCGACTCGCTGCCGTGGCGCACCGTCAGCACGGTCGCCTTCAGCTTGTCCTGCATCTGCTGCAGGCCTTCCATCAGTACGCCCATTTCGTCGCGCGAGCGCACGCGCACGTCGGTCGTCAGGTTGCCCGAGGCGATCTCGCGGAAGTGCACCAGCATCTCGGCCAGCGGCAGCGAGATGGCACGCGACAGGATCAGGTAGCAGCCCGCCGCCAGCGCCAGCCCCGCGGCGATGACGATCACGAAGGTCCAGACCAGCCCCTTGAAGAACGACTGCGACGCCTCGTACAAGGCGGCCGACACTTCCGTCTGGATCGCGTTGAGCCGGTCGGACTGCGACGCATAGGTGCGGAAGTTATAGGGAATCTGCTCCACCGCCAGCTGGCGTGCCGCGTCCTTGTCGCCACGCTTGAGCGCCTCGACGGCGGCGGCCATGTTGTCCTTGATGATGAGGTCGCGCTGCTTCTTGGCCTCGCCGGCCACCTTCTCCTCTTCGGGCGTGGAGAACGGCAGGTTCAGGTATTCCGCCCAGGCCTTCTCGCTGTTGCCGATCTGCGCCTGGATGCGGCTGATGGCATCGGTGGTCTTGGCGGGATCGGTTTCGAAGATGGCGCGGTCCAGCGCCGTGCGCGCCTGGGCCAGCTTGGCCTCGGCCAGGCCGAGCGCGCGCGTGGACGCCAGGTTGTTGGAATAGGTTTCTTTCAGCGCCGCGTTGGAGCGCAGATTGCCGACCAGCCCGAGCGCGCCCACGCCCGCGAGGAAGACAGCCAGAACGAAGAGCACCAGGGCCAGCCTGGCCTTGATCGAGAGCGTTTTCATGTGTGTCGCGCCACTGCAGAGGAGAATGCTTTTGCCGACGTGGGAGAGACGTCGATATAAGCAGAACTAACGACAAATGCCGCCACACCTTTAGCGTCATTGAATACATAGGACCTGGCGGATGCGTCACATGCCGTCGCTCCGGGGCGCGACCCGGGCGGGCGGGATCAGGCCAGCATGCGCGTCATCAAGGCATTCGGCATGACGACCCCGCGCACGGCAACCTGCTGCCGCGCCGCGACGGTGAATCCGTTGCGCACGAAAAAGGGCTCGGCATTGCGGCTCACCAGCACCGACAGCGCGCGGATGTCGCGCACCTCAGCCTGCCCGAGCAGGTGGTTCATCAGGGTCTGGCCCACCCCTTGCCGCGCATGGGCGCCGCAGACGAAAAAGTGGTCGATATAGCCGGACGGCTGCAGATCGGCATAGCCGACCGGGCTGCCGCCGATTTCCGCGACAAAGGGCTGGATGCGGCGCATGCGCTCGGCCCATTGGGCGGTGTCGTGGTCAGCGGGCGCCCAGGCGGCCAGCTGCGCCGCCGTGTAGTGGGCCGCCGCCAACTGGTGGACGGCGGAATAGAAGACGGCGTGGAGCGCGAGCTCGTCGCCGGATCGGAAGGGGCGGATCTGCACCATGCTTCAGGCCGGATCAGGCTGCCACGGAAAGACCGGCCCCGAACAGCTTGCCTGCCAGCCAGAGCCCCGTCGCCGAAATCACCGTCAAAACGAACGCCCCCAGGAACGAACTGTCCAGAACGTATTTGAACACCACCATGCAGACAATCGGCGCCACGACAACAACCGCCGAGCCGACCACGAACATGGCGAGAAAACTGCCAAGCACCGCAAGCCCCAGGGCCAGCGCGGAACGCAGGATCGTCGCGCTTTGCGCGCCCACCACCTGCGCGCCCATCCAGACCGGCACCGTGGCTGCGACGACAAATCCCGCCATCAGCGTCAGTGCGGGCAAGCCCGAAATCGTGGCAACAGCCATCTCTTCTCCCTTTCGTCAACCAAACACCGCGACGCGGCCCGGGTTGATTCCGGACATCGCGCCTTTTTATGTATCCGCATGCCATTCCACCGGATGGCGGCGTACAGATCCGCTCCGGCGATGTTTGAAAGGCATTCGCCACCCTATATCAAACGCCCATGCCTATTGCAAAAATGATGGAATAAAGATTTTCATTTATCGTCAATCAACAATAGAACCATCACGCTCAACCTGCCCGAATCAAGGGGCGATCGAAATGCAGACGGCAAGGTCGAGCCTGCCTGCTCTTCCGGAAACGGCGCTTCCTCAATGGCGCCACGCTTGACCGGATTGGCGGCACCTTGCCGCGCGCGCGAAGCATCCGACCCTGACGACCGGCTTGCGATCGACAAGGCGGCATGAAAAATGCAGCCGTTTTTTCGCCCATGGAACCGGCACTTCGCCTGTTCGCGGGCAGGTAGCGCATCACCCATCCCTATACTGACACGTCATCGCAGTCGCTCTGCCACGCGCACCCGCGGTCAGGTCAGATGCGCGCACCCCGAGCCATCCGCCACTGCAATTCGCCGGTGGCCGCCTTGCGCAATGCCGACACGGCGAACGGGAGCCTTTTTTGATTGCGCCATCGGATGACATGCACATCGGCCATCCGCGCGCCACGCCCGACCCAAAGGCGCATGAATGGCAAGCCATCCCGACTGCACGCACGGACGCCCCCGGCAGCCCATTTCCGTACGTTGCACGGCCCCTCCCCGGCGGCCCCCGGGACATCCCCTCGCAGACCCAGGCACGGGATGCCCGCACGTTTCCATTGTTGCAACGCATCCGTAGACCATGAAGTTCAATCGCACTCACCGCAACCTCCCTCCCGCTCATGTCGGTCACACGGCAAGGGGCCATGCCCCGGCTCCGGCCGGATCGCAAGCCTCGCGCGCGCCGCGTGCCAGACCGCAGGACCTGCCGGGTTCGTCCAGGGGCGCGGCGCGGACGGCTCGGATACCGTCTTCGGCGCCCGGCGAAGCGCTGTCGAGATCGCTGAACTATTGTGAATACAACCTTGCCGGCGAACGGCGCACGAGACTCGAAAACGAGCGCAGCCAGCAACAAAACGAGCTCGGGCACAAGAGCGGCATCGACTTTCCGGCGCGATGCATCGACATGGCCCGCAACAATGTCCTGGCCGAAAGCAACGGCCATGGATGGGCGCTGGTATTCCTCTTTCCGGGAGGCGACAGCGACACGAACCTCACCCTGCTGGGCGACTATCTCGCCAAACTGGGCGATTGCGAACATGGCCGGGTCGAACCGGCCCTGAGCGGCAGGATTCGTGCATGCGCCGAACTGTGTGCGCATTACCTGCTGCACACCTCGTGGTTCGAAGGTGCGCCCGCTGCGTCGTATGCGTATCCGGCGAGCAAGTTCAGCAAGTTCCCGGACAGCCGCCCCTGCATGGAGGCGCTGGACTGGATCGCCAGGCAGGCCTTGCAGGCGCGGAACCTGCAACCGATGGGCGACAGAAAGGCCTCGCAGTTCGTGAGCGGACTCGCGAAGAACACGCGAAGCGAGGCATGCAGAGACGCCGTGCAGCGCATTGTCCATTGGCTGCTCGAAAACAGCGCGGTGCGCGCCCGGCTGGATGCCATTCGGGTTCCCACGCTGCTGAACGCCCTGAGCAAATGGGCGACCCATGACGGCGCGACGTCCCTCGCATTGCAGGTGGCCGATCTGCTGGCGTCGAAACCTCGGTTGCGCGAAGCGCTGGACAGGCAAGGCATCGGCAATTGCCTCAACGCGCTGAGCAAGTGGTCGACCGAACCGTGGGCGGAGAACGTGGTCATGCAGCTGGCCGGCCGCTTGACGGCGGAGCCCGACCTGCGGCTTTCGCTGCGGGGGCAAGAACTGGCCAATTCGCTGAATGCATTGAGCAAATGGGCACACTGCGAACCGGCAAAGCAGGCGATCCTGCAACTGGCAGACCGCCTGGCGACCGAGCCGCAACTGCGTCGCCAGCTCAATGCGTCGCTGCTGTCCAGCGGGCTGAACGCGCTGAGCAAGCTGTCCGGCGAGCGCCAGGCGAAGGAAGCCGCCCTGCAGTTGGCGCACAGCATCGCAATCGAACCCCGCTTGCTGCAAAAGATCGACGCGCAGGCTGTTGCCAACGCACTCAATGCGCTGAGCAAGTGGCCCGCGGACGAGCGGGCGATCCGGGCGGCACGCCTGCTGGCGGACTGCCTGGTCTCAAACCCGGGGCTGCGGCGCGCACTGAAGCCGCAGGAGTTCACCAGTACGCTGAATGCGCTGAGCAAATGGCAGCACGAAGACACGATCAAGCAGGCGGCCCTGCTGCTCGCCGAGCGCATCACGACAGAGCCCGCGCTGCGCGCGGCGATGCGGGAGCGGGACATCGCCAACGCGATGAACGCGCTCTGCAAATGGCCGGGCGCCGACGTGTCGAAACAGGCGGTGCTGCTGCTGGCCAAGCGGCTCGAAGCGGAACCGCAGCTGCGCAACGCGATGAATGACCAGCACGTTTCCAACACCCTGGGCGCACTGAGCAAGTGGCCCGACGAAGAACAGGCGAGCCGGACGGCGCTGCTGCTGGTCAAGCGCCTGGTTGACGAGCCCCGCCTGCGGCAGTCACTGGAGGCGCAGGGCGTCGCCAACATCCTGAACGCGCTGAGCAAGTGGCCGCAGCACGACCTGGCAAAGCAAGGCGCCCTGCTGCTGGCCGACCGCGTCGCGTCCGAGCCGAGCCTGCTGAAGGCCATGGATACACAGGAGACGATCAACACACTGAGTGCGCTGAGCAAATGGCCCGGCGAGCCACGGGCCACGCTCGCCGCGCAGCGGCTGACGGCGGCGTCCACCGGACGATGGGCCACCCTGGACGCGCGCAACCTCTCCAATGCGCTGATCGCACTGAGCCGGTGGCCCGATGAAAGCTGGGCCAGGCAGGCCGCCATGCCACTGGCCGAACGCATTGCCACAGAACCGCTGGCGTGGAACAGCGCGGACCCGCAAAGCGTGAGCAACGCCCTGAGCGCGCTCTCGAAGTGGCCCGACGAAAACCAGACGCGGCTCGCCACCCGCGAACTCGCCGGCCGGATCCTCGCGGACGAGAAGCTGCGGATGGCGTTCGATGCGCAAGCGCTGGCGCACAGCCTGAACGCGCTGGCGAAATGGCCGAACGAGCCGGAAGCCATGCGGGCACTCTGGCAACTGTCCACCCTGCCGGGGCGAGCCAGCCATCCGTGGCGCACCTTCAACCTCGTGGATATGGCGCAGATCAGCAACGCATTCGCGCGCCTGCTCCAGGACGACGGAGAGGACCTCGAGCGGGCCCGGGGTATCCTCCAGCACCTCGCCGTCCATCTCGAGCTGCACCCCGAATGCTTCGAGCGCTCCAGCGTCGGCCATATCGGTGTGCTATTCAAGTCGTTCGCCAATCTGAGGATCTTGCCGTCGCTGCGGCCGCTGAGCAGGCCGGTGCTGAACCGGGTGATGACGCTGTGCCGCGAGACGCAGTTGCGCGACGAACCGCTCGAGACCATCGGCAATCTGTGCCTCGGACTGCTGCCGCTGGCCCGCAGCCCTGAGCTCGTCCGGCATCGCGCCTCGGCATTGCGGGCCTTCGATGCCCTGCAGCCCATCGTGGCGCGCAAGATCGACAGCTATCTTCGGCAAGGCGAGCGTGCGACAACCGGAGCCGCCCTGCTCGTGACGGATGGGCAGGAAGCCTGCGGCACGCGCGGCCCGGCCCTGACCTTCTATCAGATCCTCAAGGCCTACACGCTCGTCGCCCGCCAATGGAAGCGGCGCTATATCCAGGATGCGCGCCAGACGGTCCACGACCGGCAAGCCGCCCTCCAGCAATGGGTCAACGACACGCTGGCGCGCACGCGGAGCGTGATCGAAGCCGATCTGCAGGAAAAGAGCTGGAACCTCATCGCCCAGATCGAGGCGGGCGACGACGTGCTCAATGCATTGGACCTGCGCATCGGCAAGGACCTGGAGCACATCACGCAGCGCCATCCGCCGACCCGCTTCGACCTGGCCGGCGCGCACACGCGCATGGGCACTGCGCCGGGGAGGGTCAGGCCCGTCACGGCAGGCGTGGGCGATACCCGCCATGTCACGGTCGACCTGCAGGGGCGCGAGCTCAAGGTGGACGACGGGATCCATCCGCCCTATTCGCTCTATGCCCGCCTGACCGGACAGCCGCTTGTCGAAGTCCGGCTGCCGGGCAAGCTGAGCACCTTCATGCTGGCGCGCACCTTCCAGTACCAGGGCGAGCCCTGGCGCTTCGACCTGTTCGGCGGCAGCCGGCTCACGCGCGGTCGCAGCAACCGGGTGGTCTCCATCCTGGCGGGCGATCGCCCGCTCCCCTCCGTGCTGCCGGCCATACGGTATGCCGACAGCGCGCCGGGCAGCGCATTCATGGCCTTGACGCACAAGCTGGCCCCTCAGCGCGAGGACTGGTCGCGCATGCAGCGCGCGCTGCTGGAAATGGTGCCCCACGATCATGTCGTGGAAGGCACGATGCGAATCGGCTGGTTCAAGGACGTCTCCGGCCCGCAGCATCCGTTCAAGCTCACGGGCCCCGGCGGCCACGCATCGCGCTGTGCCCCAACGACGGCTGCGGCTTCCTGAAATGGGAGATGGCCATGCAGATTCCCGCCGTGCGCGAGCAGATCGAGGCCTGGCACGCGGTGCGCAGAGGAAGGGCCACGGACGCCCAGCAGCAGCGCATTGCCGATCAGGCGCCGGGTTTCAACACGATGCCGCCGCAAGCGCTGATGCATTTCCCGCGTGACGAGGCGGTGCTGGTGGAGGCCCACGAAGCGCTGCAGCACAGGCTGGACAAGCTGCGCGCCGAAGTCCAGGGCCGCGGCGCCCCCGCCTCGAAGCTGGAGGCAGAGGCCGGCGCGCTTTCGCCGGACGCGGTGGACCTCCTGACGCTGTACCAGATGGCCACCAGCGGCGGCTACCAGGGACGGCGGATCCGTGCGGTGCCATCAGCCGACGACAAGCTGTATCTGCCGACCATCCCGATGGACGGCTTCGCGCGCCCGGCGGGCGACCTGCTGGTCGGCAAGCCCCCCTACGACAAGGAGAACCTGCTGCCGATCGGCCCCGAACGGGTGGCCACGGCCGTGCATGGCGACGCAACCGGCCGCTTCCTTGACCAGTGCTTCGCCATCCAGTACAGCTACACCGGCTTTGACGACGGTTCCGGCCTGGCCGCCGACATGCTGCACAGCAAGGGCATGCTGATCATCCCGCCGCTGGGGTACTGGTCGGCCGCGCACGGGCACATGGACCTCGCCTGCTCCACGGAAGACCTCAAGGTGCTGTCGCGCTGGAAGCAGGGACGCGACCGCGACAGTGTGCCGGCAAGGATGCTCAGCACCGGCAGCCTGCGCGTCAAGGACATCCTGCTGCCGGGACGCCTCGGCGCGCTGCCGATTCCGGAACTGCGCAAGCGCAACATGGATACGGACGGCGACGATGCGTTCGTCTATGCCGGCTATCCCAAGCTGGCGGCGCACATCCGGCGCGTCATGGACGACCGCAGCGATCGGCGCGGAGCCGAACACTCATTCAAGCCGCCGAAAACCGCGAACCCGGCGTTCGACGCGCAGGGCCAATACCGGGCCGGGCGCGCCCGCGAGATCCTCGCGGAGCAGCGTGGCGGCCAACTGGTCGGTGTGGCCAGCAATGCCGCCACGCGCTTCCTGTCGCAGCCGGACGAACTGCGCGAGGAAATGGCGACGAGCATGATGTTCGGCACCTACGACGGCATCGAGCGGCGCCTGCGCAATGGGCTGCGTGCGCTGCTCGAGGGCCGCGAGCCGGCCCCGGCACTGCAGGAGCTGCAGGCGCTCGCACACCAGGCCATCGCCCGTGCGCATCTGCCCGAAGCCCACGCGGTTGCGGTGCTGCTGCACACGCTGACGACCCAGCTGGGGGCGGCCGAAGCCCAACCGGTGCCTCAGCTCGCCGCGGACGTGGCGCAGCGGTTCAGCCCGCTCGCCGAGGCCTGGTCGGCGGCGGCGGACACGCCTGCGCGCATCCATGCGATCCTGGATCACTACCCGGTGTGCCGCCTGTCGCACGAGCAGTTTCCCAAGGGACAGCCCGGATACGTGAAGGGACAGCCGGAACTGACGATGCGCAACCTCTTCACCCTGGCGGTGAAGGTCGGCACCGATGCGCTGAAATCGGATACCGGCACGGAACTGTTCACGACACTGATCCAGAAGTGCGAGGCCGTCGAACGGTCGTTTCCCGGCCGAGTGCGGTACGTGCCGCATACCAAGCAGACCGCGCGCGAGTTTCGCAACGAGCGCTTCGATCCCGAACGGGCCGTGGCGACGCTGGAGCGCATTCCCACCCTCGCGGCGGGGGTCATGCAGGATGCCGTCAGCTCGCTTCAGCAGGCGGGCCTGCTGGTCGCGCGGCCCGCGCCGGCGGAGCGGCTGCGAACGGTGTCGCCCGAGGCGATGGATCGCGCCGCCATGGTGCTCAACGAGCGGGCGCACACGGCCTCGGCGCAGATCACGCCACTGCTGCAGACGAACCTGCGCGCGTGGATCGGGGCCGACCTAGGCGCCGACGTCGCGCGCCTTGCCGGACTCGAGCACGCCGTCAAATCGGCGGGCTCGCTGAAGGACAAGCTGGGCTACATGATCGCCGCGAAGCAGTTGCCGGATCTGCAGGACTCCCTCTCGCGGGTCAACGATGCGCTGCGCTACAGCATCGTGCTGCCGCCGGACACGTTCGTGGCGGCGTCTCGCCGCATCCTCGCGGGCCTCGAAAAGCATGGGCATGCGATGACCGCGCGAATCAACCATTTCAGCCAACCGGGCACCGCGTTCGGGGCGCTGAGCGTGACCCTGCAGGCCCCGAGCGGCGACTTCCTGTGGGAAATCCAGTTCCACACGGAGCAGACCTTCGAATTGAAGGCGCGCCACCACAACCTGTACAAGCAGGCGCAGCAAGAGCGGCATCAGGGCGCATCGTCCGACGCCATCCGCGCGCTGCTTCGGCCGGCGTGGCAAGACTTCCGGGCGGTGCCCGTGCCGGCCGGATGCGAGGAGATCGACGACTGGCAGCAGGAGTCGGTCGATACAGCGCCGCCGTCCCATCCGGTGCGCGAAGTGCAGAGTGCGCAGCCGATCGCAGCCTATCTGCGGCCGCTGGTGCGCGAGCTCGGCACGCAAGCCCACCGCATGGAAGCGCGGGTCTCGCCGAAGCTGCAGCCGCTGGTGCAGAAGCATGGCGGGAAGCTGCGCGAAGACAAGCCGGGCAACTGGCGCCAGTTCATCTTCAAGAAAGACCGCTCCATCGCGCGCAAGATCGCGCTGCGCCAGCGCGCCAACGAACACCTGACGCCGGAGCACGCCGCTGCGCGGGTCCGGGATACCCTGCGGTACGAAGTCATCCTGCCCGCCGAAGGATTCGGCAAGGCCGTCGACACGATCCTCAAAACGCTCGGCAGGCATGGCCTGAAAGCGATGCGCCTGAAAAACGCGTTCATGCGGCCCGACACGACCTACGCCGGCCTCAATGTCAACTTGCGCCTTGCCGACGCCAGCGCCCCCGGAGACTTCGAGATCCAGTTCCATACGGCCCACAGCCTGAGCACCAAGCTCAAGATGCACAGGGATTACGAGAAAGTCCGGGAATTGCCGCCCGCCGACGCGCGCACCGACGGCGACGAAGCCGGCCTTGACTTCAACGCGGAACGCGAGCGGCGCCTGAAGAAAATGCGTGACGCCGCAGCCCTGGTCGAGCGCCCGCAAGGTATCGAAACCCTGATCCCGTTCGACCTCTACCAGGATGCGTAGTGACCCGGTACGCCGGCACGGACGGGCCGGTGCGGCTTGCCCACGCGCCGTCGCGCAGAGGCCGATGCGCAGGCGATACAGGATGGGGATGGGGTCAGCCATGCCAGGGCGCCGTGATCCGTCGCCGTGGCGTGCGGTGCCGGCCATGCCCATCGGATAGCCGGCACCGTCCTCTACATCAACATCACTTCCAGCTCGATGCGATCACCGGCATCAGGCTCTCGCGCTGCTCGGGCGACAGCGACGTCTGCCCCGCCGGCGGCGGCGAGAACTGCGCCATCGCCTGCACCAGCGACGCGACCTGGCTGTCGATCAGCTGGTGCCCGTCGCTCGCCACCAGCGTGGCATGCGTGGCGCCGTTGAACCAGTCGGTGAGCCGCAGATTCGACGATGTGCCATCCACCGTCACCAGCAGGTCGTTGCCGTCCTGCGCGAACCACAGCTGGTCTTCCTCCACCGACGACGACAGGTACACCGTGTCCTGCCCGCCGTAGTTGGTGAGCGTGACCTGGCCTGTGCCCAGGTGGAGCGAGTTGATGCCGTTGCCGGTCTTCACCGTATCCGCGCCGTTGCCGACATAGATGTCGTTGGTGCCCGCCCCAACCTCGATGGCATTGGCGCCGTTGCCGACCTGGATCGTGTTGCTGCTGCCGATCGCGCTGCCCACGCCGATGCTGTTGTTGCCGTTGCCGACCACGATCAGGTTGCTGCCCGAGCCCATCCAGACGGTGTTGTTGCCGTTGCCGGCGGCAAGCACGTTGGTGCCGTTGCCGCCGTTCACGGCGTTGTCGCCACCGCCCAATGCGATCTGGTTGTTGCCGTTGCCGACATACACCGCGCTGTTGCCGTTGCCCAGATGCACGGAGCTGGCGCCGTCTCCGACGGTCACGACATTGCGGCCGTCGCCCGCCGTGATCGCATTTCTGCCGGCGCCACGGCCGGCGTAGATGGTGTTGTCGCCACCGCCGGCATCGATCGTGTTGTTGCCCGCGCCAACGCCGATGGTGTCGTCGCCGCCGCCCAGCCTGATCGTGTTGGCGCCGTCGCCCGCGTAGACGGCATTGCCGCCGTCGCCGGCAATCACGGTGTTGGCGCCCGAACCGGTGTTGACCGTGTTGTGGCCGCCGCCCAGCGTGATCTGGTTGTCGCCGTTGCCGACCGACACACTGTTGGCGCCGTTGCCCGCCATCACCGTGTTGTCGCCGTTGCCCAGGCCGATCGTGTCGTCGCCGCTGCCGACGGTGACATAGTTGGCGCCCTGGCCGCCCCAGATCGTGCTGTTGCCGTTGCCGCCGAACACCGAGTTGTCGCCGTCGCCCACCGTCACCAGGTTGGCGCCGTCGCCGAAGGTGATGGTGTTGGTGCCGGCGCCGTGTCCGGCGTAGAGCGTGTTGCTGCCGTTGCCGACCGTGATCGTGTTGTCGCCGGTGCCGACGCCCACGATGTTGTTGCCGTCGCCCAGGGTCACCTCGTTGTCGCCGTTGCCGAGGTAGGCCTGGTTGTTGCCGTCGCCAGCCGCCGGGCCGCGCAGGAAGCGGTTGGCATCCACGACGTTGTGGCCGTTGCCCAGGATCAGGTCATTGTTGCCCGCGCCCACGTGGACGGTGACATCGCCGTCCCCGCTCGACACGGTGTTGTTGCCGTTGCCCAGGTACAGCTCGGCGTACGAACCCGCCGCACCGTTCACCGCGAACGAATCGTCCGCGCTGTTGCCCACCACGTGCTGCTCGCGGTTGCCGGTCAGGACGATCTGGTCGACATGGTCCGGCACCCGGAAGAACTCGAGCGAGGTCTGCACCAGCGCATTGGACCCGCCGACCGGCTCTTCGATCGTGACACCATCATGATCGACGATGAACGTATCGTTCGCGCCGCTGCCCACCAGGCGCTGATTCCTGCCGGTCGACTGGTAGATGTGCGTGACATGGCCCTGCCCGTCATCCTTGACGACGGTATGGCCGGTCGCGTTCGAATCGCTGGTGCGGATGCTGGAGCCGTCCGCGAAGAACGCATCGGTGCCGTGCGCGCCGTTGACCTTGCTCCACTCGTCGCGGACAAGCACGCCGCCCGCGGAGTAGTACGTCGTGGTCCGGTTGCCGGCCCGGTCCTGGACGGCCGTCTGCCAGCTGCCGCTTGCCTGGTAGGTCGTTTCGATCCGGTCGCCGCGCGCATCCTGCGTGACGCTGTGGATCGACCGTTCGCCCGCCGCGTCGATCACGACGGTGCGAAAGCCCGAGACCTGGGTGCGCTGACCGGGAAGGACACCGAAGATGCCCTGGTAGTACTGCCGAACCGCCTGCGTGCGCGTGTCTTCGGGGATGCCGTAGAAATCGAGCAGCGCATCGATCGTGTACAGACCGGGAGGGAGCACGGTTGTCGCTCCGGGCGGATGGCGATCACGCCCGCCCGGAAACCCCGGGCCGAAATTGGAGCGACCGGTCCCTGCGAATTGATCAGTTCCTATTGCCATAACTTCCTTTTTTATCGATGTTAATCAGGGGCCCTGACCAGGATGCCGGCTGAGCGCCCGCTCGGCCGTTGGCATGGTGACAGCCCCGTTCTCTCGTTTATTCGATATTTTTCCAGCTGCTGTCAATACATTCCGATAAGCAGATAACCTCCTTTTTGATGGATTGATCAATTGAAAAACCGCCATGATTTTAAGAGATTTCGAATCAATGGAGCGCGCCGCGTGTGATGAAAAATTCCTACGACGGCCCCTGCCCGCGCCCAAGAAAAAAGGCCGGCGATCCCATCGGATGGCCAACCTTCTCTTTCTCACCTCACTTCCAGCTCGACGCGATCACCGGCATCAGGCGCTCGCGCGACTCGGGTGACAGCGACGTCTGCCCCGCAGCCGGCGGCGCAAACTGCGCCATCGCCTGCACCAGCGACGCGACCTGGCTGTCGATCAGTTGGTGCCCGTCGCCTGGCACAAGGGGGGCGTGCGTGGCGCCGTTGCCGGCCCGGATGGTGTTGCGGCTGCCGCCGTCGAGCGCGGCCAGCCGGGGAGACGGATTGTCTCCACCGGCGATCACGTCGTCGCCGTTCCGGCCCGGGATGGGCGTTCCACCGTACTTGGCATGTCCGGCGTTTTCGGCACGGACATCCTGAGTCGCGGCCAGGTGCAGGTCGGCCTGCACCCCCTCTCGAATGAACGGGTTCACCACGGCGCTCGGGCCAGTGGATGCGGAAGCAGGTGTTTGGGGCGCAGCGATGCCCAGGCTGCCGGGTTCGAAACGTTGCACCGTGACGTGAGCGGCACCGATGCCGATCGACAGCTCTTTGGTACGGAGGTCGTAGTCGTACTGCACTTGCTGTCCGGAGGACAGGGTTTCGCTCCAGGTAGTGGACGATGCCGTTTGAGCCAGCAGGCGACCCACTCCTGTGAGCTGCAGACCGCCGAAGACGATCCGGCCCGATCCGTCTTCATCGATCATCGCGTCGCTTCCGGATTGCGCGTCGATGACGTAGGCGTCGAAGCCTTTTCCGCCGACGAGCGTATCGTTGCCCGCGCCGCCGATGAGCGTGTCATCGCCATCACCTCCATACAACGCATCATTTCGGTCTGTGCCGACGATCTTATCGTTGCCGCCCCCCGCGACATAAGCCACTCCGTTTTGCAAATAGGCGTACACATTGCTATTCAAACCGAGATCCAACACCTCACCCAGAAGCCAACCGTCCAGATTGTACTTATCCTTATTTAAATCAACCCCACCAGGCGTGACAAATCCCTCAATCGAATCGCCGGAATTTGATCCATAAATGATTGGCCGACCCTGAGGATCAAGAAAACGTACCGGCTGATCACCAGACGAAAAGAGCCCATTCTTCAGGCCCTCAATCGCATTTAATGCCGTCAAACCGACCGCCGCCTTATCGATCACCCCAATCGAAATGACATTTCTCCGATCGCTCGCGAAATTTGATTCAGTCAGCGTTGTTCTTGGAATTTCACCAATTCCATCAAATACCAAACGTACCGTACGACCAACATTGGACGGATCGATTACCGGCTGGAGCGCTGCATTACCGATGGCAGAGTCGGGGCCACCATTGAAATCAAAATTCTCGTCGCCGTCAGGAACAATAGCAAAGTTCCGGATCTCTCGCGACCCATCCGGGTTAACAACAAACTCGGCACCGTCGGCAATCTTGAATTTTGTCGTACCCCATATATAGGCTCGCTCCGCATAATCCGGATCACTCGTGCCCAAGTAAATTTGATTGACGGCGTAGCCGGCATAACTCTTTTTCTCTCCAGACTGGGCATCGACAGAACCAACCATCTCAAAGATCCGGGTTAGATCGTACACCCCCGGCTCAATAGAAATATCCTTGTTAAAGAATTTCTCAATCCAGTCAAAATTTGCAGAATTGACAAATCTTCCACCTCCACTCTTCATGTACTCAACCGCATCAATCGGAATAGAATTTTCTGACGCACTACCTCGATGATTCAGGATAGAAGGATCCAACATGTCGCCCGGCCTTTTATCCGCACCGTAGAGGTACCTATTTGTCACTTGCTCCGCAGTCGGTAAACTCATAAATTCACTCCTTTGACATTTCCTATAGAATTACCCCCCTACGACAAACCCACATCAATCTCAATTAGCGATTAAACATAGCGAACCCACTATACTTAAGCGCATTATTAGACGAATAACACAAATTAAATCGACCGCAAAACTAAGCAAAAAGAAAGGAAACAAACCACCCCACCATAAATCGGAAGCCCCCATAAGGCAATGGACGCTCAGGAACAGAAACATCATCCCGCCCACATGCTGGCCAGCTTTGCTGCAACAGACAGCATTCCTCAAGTGACAGAGGATCTCGTATAATTCGGTGCCTCGATTGGCCAATCTTTTGGGGGATTGGACGAGCGACAAGAGGATGCCAGCCGCGCTCACAAAAAAATTGAGATTTCCCGCTCGGCTTCCTTTCACTGAAACGCTGCGCTTGCCTCCTGTTCCCTCCTTCCGGCACCAGTCCCTCCGTTGATGTTTGCGACGACAACAACCGCGCTTTGAAGCGCCGCACCCACGACAGCCGCGGCACACCAGCACATGACCAGCACCTCCATCGACACCCCTGCCACACCAGGGCCCGACCCCACGCGCGCGGAGAAGATCGACACCGCCCTGGCCTGCATCCTGATGATGGCCCGCCTGCACGGCATCGCCGCGGAGGAAGCCCAGTTGCGCCATGAGTTCGGCCACCGCGCGTTCGAGACGCAGACGGCGCTGCTGGCCGCCAAGCATCTTGGCCTGTCGGCCAAGGTGGTGCGCCAGCCGGCGGAGCGGCTGCACCGGGCGCCGCTGCCGGCTATCGCCATCGACCGGTCCGGCCAGCACTTCATCCTGGCCAAGTACGACGCGTCCAATGCCGACGAGCCCAAGCTGCTGGTCCAGCGGCCCGGCCAGCCGCCGAGCGTGCTGACGCTGCAGGACTTTCTCGCGGCGTGGTCGGGTGAGCTGATCCTGTGCACCAGCAAGGCAAACTTCGCCGGAGACATGGCGAAGTTCGACTTCACCTGGTTCATTCCCGCCGTCATCAAGTATCGGAAGCTGCTGGGCGAAGTCCTGCTGGTGTCGCTCACGCTGCAGATCATCGGGCTGGTGACGCCGATGTTCTTCCAGGTGGTGATGGACAAGGTGCTGGTCAATCACGCCATGAAGACGCTGAACGTGATCGCCGTCGGCCTGATCTGCGCGATCCTGTTCGAGGTGACGCTCACCAGCATCCGCACCTGGGTGTTCGCGCATACCAGCAGCAAGATCGACGTGGAACTCGGCGCGCGGCTGTTCCGGCATCTGCTGAGCCTGCCGCTGGCGTATTTCCAGTCGCGGCGCGTGGGCGATTCGGTGGCGCGGGTGCGCGAGCTGGAGAACATCCGCAGCTTCCTGACCGGCAACGCCATGACGGTGGTGCTGGACCTGCTGTTCTCGTTCGTGTTCCTGGCGGTGATGCTGTGGTACAGCGTGTGGCTGACACTGATCGTGGTGGTGTCGATTCCGCTGTATATCGGGCTGTCGGCGGTGTTCACGCCCATCATCCGCGCGCGGCTGGACGTGAAGTTCAACCGCAATGCCGAGAACCAGTCGTTCCTGGTGGAGACCATCAGCGGCATCGATACCGTCAAGGCGATGGCCGTGGAGCCGCGCTGGACGCACAAGTGGGATCAGCAGCTCGCCGCGTACGTCACCGCCGGGCTGGCGGTGACCAACGTGGCGACGGTCGCCAGCGGCGGCGTCACGCTGGTCAGCAAGCTGGTGACGGCGGCCATCATGTGGCTCGGGGCGACGCTGGTGATCGACCACAAGATGACCGTGGGCGAGCTGGTGGCCTTCAACATGCTGGCCGGGCAGGTGTCGTCGCCCATCCTGCGGCTGGCCCAGCTGTGGAACGATTTCCAGCAGGTGGGGATTTCGATGAGCCGGCTGGGGGACATCCTGAACGCGCGCACCGAGGTCGCCGGCCAGAAATCGCGCCTGCCGAAACTGGCCGGCGCGATTGCGTTCGACCAGGTGGCCTTCCGCTACCGGCCCGATGCGCCCGATGTCATCCGGGGGATTTCGCTCGCGATCGCGCCGGGCGAGGTGATCGGCATCGTCGGCCGCTCGGGATCGGGCAAGAGCACGCTGACCAAGCTGGTGCAGCGCCTGTACGTGCCGGAGCGCGGGCGCGTGCTGATCGACGGGCAGGACATCGCCATTGTCGATACGACTTCGCTGCGGCAGCAGATCGGCGTGGTGCTGCAGGAGAACACGCTGTTCAGCCGCTCCATCCGCGACAACATCGCCCTGACGAATCCGGCGGCGCCGCTGGAGGCCATCATCGAGGCGGCCAGGCTGGCCGGCGCGCACGAGTTCATCTGCGAGCTGCCGGAAGGCTACGACACGATCGTCGGCGAGCACGGCACCGGCCTGTCGGGCGGGCAGCGCCAGCGCATCGCGATTGCGCGCGCGCTGCTGACGAATCCGCGCATCCTCATCTTCGACGAGGCGACCAGCGCGCTGGACTACGAGTCGGAGAAGATCATCCAGGACAACATGCGGCGCATCTGCCAGGGGCGCACCGTGCTGATCATTGCGCACCGGCTGTCGGCGGTGCGCGAGGCCAACCGCATCATCGTCATGGAGCGCGGCCAGATCGCGGAAATGGGCAGCCATGACCAGTTGCTGAAACATCCGCAGGGCATCTACGCGCATCTGTACGCCCTGCAGCAGGGAGGTGCGGCATGAGCCTGCGGCACCGCTGGGAAGCCTGGAGCGAGCTGTGGCAGCGCTACCGGGATGTCTTCCGCCACTACTGGAAGCAGCGCGACGCGCTGAGCCTGCCCCGCTTCGAGGTACACGAGGCGGAGTTCCTGCCCGCGGCGCTGTCGCTGCAGGCGCAGCCCGTCTCGCCCGCGGGGCGATGGGTGGCCCGCATCCTGATGCTGCTGATCGTGGTGCTGCTGCTGTGGTCGATCCTGGGCAAGGTGGACATCATCGTCAACGCGACGGGCAAGATCATCCCGTCCGAGCGGACCAAGACCATTGCCGCCGTGGAAGTGGCCACCGTGCGCAAGCTGCATGTCGAGGAAGGACAGGTCGTCAAGGCGGGCGATGTGCTGATCGAGCTGGACGCGCGCGCCAGCGACAGCGAACGCGACAAGGCCGTCGGCAACGAACAGCTGGCGCGCCTGCAGGCGGCGCGCTCGCGCGCCCTGATCGGCGCCCTCGACCAGGGCGGGACGCCGCACCTGCCGCCGCTCGAAGGCATTCCGCCCGAGCGCTTGCACGAGGCCGAGCAGCACCTGGCCGACCAGTGGCGCGACTACACCGCCAAGCTCAACCGGCTGGACGGCGAAATCCGCCGCTATGCCGAAGCGCTGCCGCTCGCCACGCAGCGCGCGCGCGACTACGCCGACCTGGCGAAAGACCACGACGTCTCGCAGCACGCCTATCTCGAGAAGGAGCAGGCGCGCATCGACATCGAAGGGCAGCTCCGGGATGCCCGGGACCAGAAGGCCGCGCTGACGGCGGAGACCCGCCGCGTCGCACAGGACAGCCTGACCGACGCCAAGAAGGTCCTGGGCGAATCGTCCGAGGATGCGCGCCGCGCGAGCGTCCACAGCGAACAGCTTAGGCTCGTGGCGCCGGTGAGCGGCACGGTCCAGCAGCTGACGGTGCACACCGTCGGCACCGCGGTGCCGGTGGCGCAGCCGCTGATGCAGATCGTTCCCGAGCAGAGCGTGGTGGAAGTCGAAGCCTTCCTGGAAAACAAGGACGTCGGCTTCGTGCAGGAAGGCCAGGACGCGCAGGTGAAGATCGACACGTTCGAATACACCAAGTACGGCACGATCCCCGCGCGTGTGACGCACGTCTCGCGCGATGCGATCGAGGACGAGAAGAAGGGGCTGATCTACTCGGTCATGGTGACGCTGGACAAGACGTCGATCGATGTGGATGGGCGCAAGATCAAGCTGTCGCCCGGCATGAGCACGACCGTCGAGATCAAGACGGGGACGCGCCGTGTCATCGAATACGTGCTGTCTCCGCTCATCCAGCATGCACGGGAGAGTCTGCGTGAGCGGTAAGCCGAACCCATGGATTGAACGCGCGCGGTGGTGGCTGCTGCTGGGCAGCCTCTGCTGCGGGGGGGGCTCCACCCAGGCATGGGGACGCAGCCTCGGCGACCTGGTGGACGACCCGCTGTTCGCGCGGCCGCCGGTGCTCGACACGGGCGCCGTGCTGCCGTCCGACGCCCAGCCGATCCCCTGCCCGGCTTCCGGCGACCTGGCGCACCCGCTATCCCTGAGCGAAGCGGTGGACCTGGGGCTGTGCAACAACCCGCAGGTCAAGGCGGCGTGGGCCGCCATCAAGATCCAGGCCGGCGCGGTCGGCGAAGCCCGGGCGGCCTATCTGCCGACGCTGACGGGGTCGCTGTCGGCCATGCACACGCGCAACGAGTTTCCCGATCGGCCGGAAGCGAACTCGACCTCCAACGGACATACCGTCTATCTCGGCCTCAGTTGGCGGCTGTTCGATTTCGGTGCCCGCAGCGCGAACCGCGAAGCCGCCAACCTGCTGCTCGCGGCAGCCATCTCCGGGCACGACGCCGCCCTGCAGAAGGTGCTGGCCTCGGTCGTCGGCGCGTACTTCGATGCGCTGACCCAGCAGGCCGCCATGCAGGCCCGCACCGAGGCGACCCGCCTGGCGCGGGACACCGTTGAAGCGACCGAGCGGCGCGAGCGCCGCGGCGCCGCCGGACAGAGCGACACCCTGCAGGCGCGCACCGCGTTCGCCAAGGCGCAGCTGGCCGAACAGCGCGCCGTGGCGGATTTCCGCAAGGCGCTGTCGGCGCTCGCCTACGCCCTGGGCTTGCGGCCGGGCACGGCGTTCCAGCTGGCCGAGCTGAACGACGCGACCGACAGCCAGTCCGTCGGCGAACTGGCGCGCTGGCTGGATGAAGCCGCGGCCCGGCATCCCGGCATTGCCTCGGCGCGCGCCCAGTGGGACGCGGCCAACGCCCGGGTTGCCAAGACACGCGCCGAAGGCCTGCCGACCATCGACCTCACCGCCAACTTCTATCAGAACGGCTACCCGAACCAGGGCCTGCAGAGCACGCGCAACAACGTGAGCACGGTCGGCCTCACCCTGACGATCCCGCTGTTCGAAGGCTTCGCCCGCACCTACAAGATCCGCGGCGCCGAGGCCCAGGCCGAACAAAGCGAGGCGCAGTACGAAGACACGAAGAACCAGATCCTGTCGGACGTGATCAAGGTGCACGCCGATGCCGTGGCGGCCGTCGACAACCTGCGCGCCTCGGACGTGCTGATCCGGTCGGCCCAGGCGTCGATGGTGTCATCGGAGAAGCGCTACGCCAAAGGAGCCGCGGATGTGCTGGAGCTGCTGTCGACGCAGTCCGCCCTGATGGACGCGATGCAGGAGCGCGTGCGGTGCCTGTCCGAGTGGCGCGCCGCGCGGCTGCGGCTGATGGCCACCGCCGGGGTGCTGGGGCGGGAGCGGCTGGACAATCCGCTGGTCCGCTGACAGGCCGGGCAGCGCGATGCCGCCTGCGTGGGCGGCGGCGCGCGTCACGCATCCTCGGCCACCACATCGCCCCGCCGCCCAAACCCATGCAGCGGATCGATGCGCGCGGCCTCCAGGTGCATCTCCGCATACGGATCCACCAGTTGCGCGTGCGCGCCGAACGCATGCGGGTTGCGCGCGGCGGGCCGCGTGGCGACGATCACCGGCCGGCCATGCGCCACGGCACGGACACCGCCGTAGTAGCGCGACATGCCGGCATGCAGGCCGAAGCCCACCGGCACCGGGTCCTGCCAGTCGGTGCGGCCGATCTTGCCGCGATAGCCGAACCGGTGGAAGCCGGCCGCATCGGCGGTGACCACCTCCGCTTCCACGTCCGTGACGGACGCCACCTCGCTGACCGTCCGTGCCTGCGTCACCAGCGGCAGGGGCCGCGCGAGCGCGGGTTCGGTGCGGTCCATGTGCTCGACCAGGATGATCCCGCTGCCGGACAGCGTGGGCTCTTGCGGATCGTATTCAGCGCCGCGCATGAACGGCACGGGCGGCGTCGCCGTGCCGGCGGGGGCCGGACGGCCGGCCCATTCATGCCAGCTGCGCACGCGGGTGATGCCGCCGTCCTCGTCGTGGTCCACCACCAGCAGGCGCGTATTGCGCGGGCGCTGCCACGGCGGCGCGCCGTCGGTGCGCAATGCCGCGCGCGACGCCGTGGAGCGCGATGCCGATGCGGCCGGCGCGCGCGCCATCTTGCGGCGGATGGCGCGATCCAGCCGCGACAGGATCATCCACACCAGCAGCACCGCGCCCATGCCGGCGATGATGTTGCCGTACAGGCGCAGCTGCTCGAACGGCAGGCCGCTCGGGCCGACGCTGCTGATGGAATACCCCACGTACAGCCCCAGCAGGCCCCAGATCGAGATCACCAGCAGCGGCCGGAAGATGCGGAACCACAGCACGTGCTGCACCGTGCCGACAATGCCCTTGTCGGAAAACGACTGCCGGATCGAGTTGCGCGACACGTCGATGACTAGCATGGTCATGGTGAATTCCCCTGTTGTATGCCCCGGTCGGGGCTGGTCCAGCGGGCGCGTGCACGCTCGCGCTGGAAGGCGACGGCCGGAAACCCGACCACCGTGGTGATGAGATTGAGAATCCAGAACGCCACGGGATACCAGACGGTGTCGATGAAGTAGCGCAGGATGCCGTCGTCGTAGCGGCGGTCGATGAAGCAGCCCACCGCCAGCTGCAGCACGCAGGTGATGAACAGCAGCGTGCCGTGCCAGCGCGGGAAGGCTTCGAAGCGCCACGCCGGCGGCATCTCGACGAAGAAGCCCAGCACTGACCAGGCGATGACGAACAGCATGTTGTACGCCCACACCACCGACAGCGCGTATTCGAAGAAGATCGGCCACATCATCGACTGGCGCAGCGACAGCATGGCCGGCGCGTACTTGATCAGCGCCTGGATGCCGCCCTTGGCCCAGCGCAGCCGCTGCTTGTAGAGGCCGCGGAAGGTCTCGGGCATCAGGATCCACGACAGCGCGCGCGGCTCGTAGCGGATGATCCAGCCGCCCACCTGCAGCTTCCAGCTGATGTCGATGTCCTCGGTGAGCATGTCGTTGCTCCAGTAGCCCACCTCTTCCAGCGCGTGCTTGCGGAACATCACCACCACGCCCGACACCGTCAGCAGCCGGCCGTACACCTGCTGGGTGCGCTTGATGAGGCCGACGATGGACGAGAACTCGCCCACCTGCATGCGCCCCAGCAGCGTGGAGCGCGTGCGGATGCGCGGGTTGCCCGTCACCGCGCCGATGGTCGGGTTCTCCAGCAGGTGGCGGATCATCCAGGCGATGGCATCCACGTCGAGGATCGAATCGCCGTCGATGCACATCAGGTACTCGGCATCGGTCACCTGGGCGGCGGTGGTCAGGCCGATCGCCTTGCCCTGGTTGGACGACTGGTGGATCACCACCAGTTGCGGGTGCCGCGCGGCCAGCGCGTTCAGGCACTCGCCGGTACGGTCGCTGCTGCCGTCGTTGACGGCGATGATGTCGTAGTTGGGGTAGCGCATGCGGGCCAGGTGGCTGATCACCTCCCGCACGTTGGCCTCCTCGTTGTAGCACGGCACGATGATCGACACCTTGGGGTAGTCCCGCAGTCCGAGCAGCGCGAGCGGATACCGCACGCCCTGCGTGCCCCGCTCCAGCAGGAAGAAATGCAGCAGCCCGCCGATCATCCAGAAATACGACATGAAGAACGGGTAGTAGAAGACGAAGCCGGAAATCCAGCGCTTGACCAGTAGCGGATCCATGCGTCAGCCTCCCGCCCCGGTTGCCTGGCCGCCGGCCCCGGCGACCGGGTTGTGCTGTTCTGCGTTGGCCGCGCCCGGCGCCGTGGTGGGCGGAATCGACTTGAGCTCCTCGGCGCGGCTCGGCACGCGGCGCGTCTCGATGGTGGTCTTCATCGACATCACGTCGCGCAGCACCTCGGTGTCGGGCCGGCCGGCGATGAAGTCGTCGGGGTAGTAGCCGTAGTTGAGCGCCCCGGCGGCCCGCAGGCGCCGCATCTGGTCGCGCAGCTCCGGCGTCGGGACCGGCTTGTCGCGCTCGCGCCAGTCCACCGCCTGCAGCTCGAAGATGGTCTTGCGCAGGCCGTCCCGGTGCTTGCCGACCGCGGCCACCAGCTTGGCCATCCAGTCCTTCGGATCGCGGGCGTTCTCCATGTAGGGCATGGCTTCGAGCGCCACGTAGTCGTAGGCCTGCAGGAAATCGTCGTAGTTCTGCGCGGTCCACTTCTCGGCGTCGGGGTCGAGGATGGGGCTGGCGAAGATGTTGCGCGCGGTCAGCATGTCGCGGCCGTTCTGGTAGCCCTGCACCACGCCGATCAGCTCGTGGGTGAAGGCGATCAGCGCGGCGGTCTTGCCGCGCGTCCACTTCTGCATCAGCTCGGGCGAGCGGCGGATCGCATTGATGTCGCCGGGCAGGCCCATGGCCTCGTAGGCCTTGAGGGCGGCCGGGCTGGCGTCTTCGTAGTCGTCGAGCACGGCGTCGTCGTGGAACAGGATGCCGTCGAAGATGGCGTACTTGGCCAGGTCTTCATAGATGTCGCGGATCATCCGGCGCGCCTCGGGGTCGAACGGCGACAGCCGCGGCGGCTTGCCGGCCTTCTGCTTCTCGGGCGCGCCCGGCACCGCCTGCACAAGGTGCGTGGACGCCGGGTTCTTCTCCGGCAGCTTGAACGCCAGCACCGGCAGCCACGCATACACCTCCACCTTGGCGCGCGTCTTCAGCTGCCACGCCACGCGCGAGAAGAGGTCGGCGCGCATCGGCATGTGGCGGTTGGGGAAGTACACCGAATCGACCGCGCCGTCGCCCTTCGGATCGGCGAAGGCCTGCAGGTAGACCACCTTGGGCGCGAGGTCCTTGATGCGCTCGATCAGCCGGCCGAGGTTGGCTTCCTGCTGGCGCGGATCGGCGTCGTAGATGTAGTCCATGTCGACCTGCACCACGCGCTGCACGGGGTTGATCTCGCCGTGATGCGTGAGCGGCTCGCGCAGCGAGCGCTCCAGGCTGCCGGTGTCGGTGTCGTAGCCCATCAGGCTGCGGCGGATGGCGGTAAGCGGCGCGTCCGGTGTGTTGGGGCCGGGCTCCAGCGTCAGCATGTACTTCAGGCCGACGTTGGCGGCTTCCTGGTCGAGCGTCAGATTGTGCGCGCCATAGGGCCACACCACGCTCTGCACCTTGGCGCCGGTGTACTTCTGGATGATGTCGATGCTGCGCTGCAGGTCGCCGCGCACGCGCTTGCGGTATTCGTCGTCGGTCTCGTAGCGGCCGAGCTTGGGCAGGTAGCCGTGCGTGCTGGCGGCCGGCATCTCGTTGCCCTGCGGGTTGCCCAGCATGCCGTGGTGCATGTCGTGCGTGTGCGTGGCGAACTCCACCAGGCCGGAGGACTGGATCTCGCGGATCTGGTCCCAGTTCATGAAGAAGTCGCGCCCCACGATCTGCTTGTCCGACAGCTTGACCTTGGCCCCCTGCGGCGCGTCGGTCCACTGCGTCACCAGCGCGAAGACCGCCGGGAAGCGGAACTGCTTGAGCAGCGGAAACACCCGGGTGTAGTGGCTCTCGTAGCCGTCATCGAAGGTCAGCAGGATGGGCCGGCTGGGCAGCGGCTTGCCGCCCCGTCGCGCCTCGCCGATCTGGTCGAGCGTGACCGGGTGGTAGCCGTTGGCCTGCAGCCAGCTGAACATGTTGGTCAGCATCTTGGTATCGATGGCGAACGGATCGGGCAGCGTCTCGAAGCTGGCGCGCAGGTTGTCGCGGATGTCGTGGAAGCACAGCACGCGGAAGGTCTTGCCGTCCACCGGGTCGGGCTTGGGCAGGAAATCCACCTGCAGGGCGGCGGCCGGCCGCGCAAAGGCGAGCAGCGCCATGGCCAGCACGGCCATCCAGGCGAAGCATCGTCGCAGAGACGGGTATCGGGAGGCTTGCATGGGCATCACAGCGGAATGTTGAGATTCAGGTAGATGAACTTGCGGGTCTCGGGCTGGCCGTCGTAGCGGTGCCGGCCCAGGCCCACGCCGTAGGAGACCTGGGTCTTGCGGTTGATCTGCCAGACGTGCTCCAGCCGCGCCTCGAGCATCGGGCTCGTGCCGAACGACTGCTGGTTGTAGACCCCGCCGGTCAGGTAGACGCGCTGGGTGAACGACTTGTCGGCGTAGCGCCAGGGCGTCCATGACCAGATCGCGGTGGCCTGCCCGCTGTAGTCGCGCGAGGGGCTGAAGTAGCTCACGTTGTTCATCGTGCTGCTGCTGGTGCCGGCGCCGAACAGCACGCCCACCGTATGCCGCGGCGACGAGAACACCTGCTGGTAGAAGCCGGCATCCCAGCGCTGGCGCAGGTTGTGGTCGGTGTAGCGCGACAGGCCGTACGTCAGCGACGCGTAGCGCGTCTCGTCCCAGGTGTAGCGCACGTTGCCGGTGGCGGTCTTGCCGGTCACGCCGGCCGCGTACGCCTTGTAGGGCACCTCCAGGTCATCGTTGGTGATCAGGCCGGAGACCTTCCAGTGGTCGGACGGTATCCACGCCGCGTCCAGCGTGCCGCCGGTCTTGCCGGCCGCGCCGACCGACTGGTGCACCTCGCCGTTCACCTCGATGCCGGTGTCGAACCACTGCACGCCGGCGCCGTTGCGCACACGGCTCTGCGACGCGCCCTGGAAGTCCGCGCGGCCGGTGAAGTTGTGCACGAACAGCCGGTAGTGATCGGCGAACGGACCGGAATAGGCCCGGGTGTTGACGCCGAATTCCTGGTCGGCGAACACCGCGTTGCCCTTGTCGCCGGTGGCCTCGATGATGAGCTGCGGGCTCTGGTAGACGTCGAGGTCCTTGCGCAGCGCGTGCACCGAGCCGTTCTCGGGGAAGCGCTCGTCCAGCCCGTCGGCCACATCCTTGGCCGTCTTCAGGTCATCCAGCGCCAGCGAGGCGCGGCCGTAGCCCGACATCACGCTCAGGTCGTCGGGGTGCTCGGACAGCGCGGCCTTGTACATGGCGCGCGCCGTGTACGGCTCGGCCTGCACCATGGCGCCGTCGGCGCGCGCGCTCACGAACGAGGCCGCGAACGGCGCTTCGTGCCGCCATTTGTCGAGCGCGGCGATGCCCTCGTGCGTGCGGCCGGTCAGCACCAGGTATTGCGCTTCGAGCCGCTTGACGCGCGAATAGTCGGGATTGGGCGTGCCGGCCTCGGGCGCCAGCCGCACGTACTCGGGGTTGTCGGCCTTCATCTTGTCGAGCAGCGCGCGCGCCTCTTCATAGCGGCCGGTATCGAGATCGGCGTAGAACAGGCCCTCCTGCACGTCGCCGGTCTCGATCTCGCCGGGGCCGGCGTCCTTCAGGGCCTGCGCGTAGGCAGCGGCCGCGCGGTCGGGCTTCTCGAGATACGAATAGGCGTCGCCCGCCGACACGCGCGTGTAAGCCGGCACCTTGCCCGCCTGCGACATCGCCTCGTAGCGCTGCACGGCATCCTTCATGCGCCCGCGCGAGGCCAGCGCCACCACTTCGTCGGCGACGATCTCCTGGCGGAAGGCGGCGTTCTCCGGCGTCTCGGGCACCTTCTTGAGCAGCGCCTCGGTCTGCGCGACGGCCTGGTCGATGATGACGAAGCGCTCCGGCCCGCTCAGCGACTTGAGCTGCTGACGGCCCCAGCGGATGCGCTGGGCCGCCGCGGCATGCTCGACCTGCCAGGACTCGCTGTCGGTAAACCAGTCGGGGTGCTCGCGCAGATGATCCAGCGCCAGCGTGGGCGCGCCTTCGCGGGATTCGCGCAGCACCTCGGCGCGATACGCGTCGCGCGCGGTCGGCATCGGGGCGGTGGGCGTGGGCTGCGGCGGGCCGGCAGCCTCGGCGCCGGGCACCGCTGGCGCCGTCGGCAGCGGCGTCAGCGCCCCCGGCGCCGGGCCCTGCAACGACGGCCCTGCCGGCGCAACCGCCGCAGGTGCCGGCGGCGGCGGGCCCGGCGGCAGGATCACCGTGGGCGACGGCGGACTCGCTTCCTCCGGCGGACTCGCGGGCGCCATCTCCGTGGCCGGGGCCGGCGTGGGCACCTGGGCAGGCTGCGGCGGCGCGGCGGCCGGCACCGTCTGCTGGGCCACCAGCAGGGTCCGCGCGGGCGATGCGGGCAAGCCGCCGGCATCGGACGGCGCGATGGCGGCGGCCGGGGCGGCGGTGCCGTCGTTCAGCTCGGCGAGCTCGGCATCGATCAGGCGCCGCGTGGCGGCACTGGCGGCATCGTCCTGGCTGCCGGCGGACGGGCGCGCGGCATGCGCGGCCAGCGGCGCGGCGCCGACCAGCACCACCGTCGCGGCAGCGACGGCGCATCGGCGGGAATCGCGCGGGCCGGCCGGATCAGGGCGGCCGGTGCGCATGAGCGGGGGGACAGGCACGGGAACAGTCATTGTTGTCGTCTCCAGTCAGCGGCGATCGCGTCTGGCGGGCGATCGGCGCGGTGGGTGGCGTGCGGGCACCGGACAGCGGTCGGCAAGCGAACCGGAGCAGCCAGCGCGGCGCCGCATCGTGCTCGGCGGAATCGGCGGGGGAAGCGCGGATAGCGGGCCGTCACCCCATGCCGTGCCGATGCGCGCCATTGACGACACGCACCGGCATCCGCCCGCCCTTGGGCGCGGCCGTCGAGCCGAAGGCGCGCGTCATGGCCGCCCAGCGCGTCTCGGCGGCATGCTCGCCGACGGCGGGACGGGACGGCACGCGCGCCGGCGCCTCCACGGCTTCCACCGCTTCGATAGCGACGCGCGGCGGCACGTCTGCGCGCGCAACCGCCTCGGGCAAGCGGTCGCCGGCCGGGGCCATCGCCGGATTGCCTTGCAGCTCCAGCGGAATGCCCAGCCGCATGGCGGCGTACACGGCCTCGCTCTTGTTGCGCACGTTCAGGCGCCGGTAGAGCGTGCAGGCGTGCGTCTTGACGGTGGCTTCCGAAATGCCCAGCAGGCGGCCCACGCCCTTGACCGAGTGCCCGCGCGAGAGCAACACCAGCACCTCGTACTGGCGCTGCGAAACATTGAGCCGCTGCGCGGCCTCGGCGGCATTCATGGCCGGCGGCCCGGCAGCGACGTCCTGCGCGGCGCGCGGCATCAAGGCGGGATAGGCCTGGCCGCCGGCCAGCACGAGCTGCAGCGTGGCCAGCAGCACCCCGGTCGGCTGCGTCTTGGCGACATAGGCGTCGGCACCGCACGCCATGACGGCATGCGCCTCCTCGGCCGTCACCTGCGCGGCCAGGACCACGACGTGGCGCGGCGTGCTCTGCGCGATGAGATCACGCAGCCGCGCGGCATCGAGCGGGACGTCCGCATCGTGAACGCCGACCACCAGCAGATCGGCGGGATCGAGCGGCGCATGGGGCTGCTCGGGCGCGCTGACCTCCAGGCCCAGCGTGGGATGCGCGAGCACTTGCGCAAGCCCGGCGCGCAGCAGCGGATGATTCTCCAGCAGAACAGCCTTCATGGTTTCCTCGTCTCTTTTATGAAGCGATCCGGTCGAGCGCGCATGCAAAAGGAGGCCCCGCACACGCGCGGCATGCGACCGTCGAACAACCCCGGAGTCCGTCTGGGAGAGTGCGCGTGCCGTCGATCCAGGACGATGGGAGCGCGTGGTGCGGGCCCGTCGATCGCGGGCGCCGCTTATGTGGAAGGACTGCGTCCCGCATCCGGCACGGATTGCCGTGCGTCAGCGGGTTGACCGCACGAGATTGAGCAAGCGGCGGGCCAGGAGCGTGCAGTGCAACATCCGCTTACATTTGCCGCGCTAGGCGGCATGCCGCCGGCCCCGGCAAGAGCCGTTGCAACCGTGGCTCCGCGGCCGGCAGGCCGGCTCGCTGCAATGCCACGCGATCACCCGCTTCTGTCACGTTTCTGTTACGAGTTCGCGCGCGGCATCCTCCACGCCGATGGCATGGACGGAAATGCACTGAAAAGAATTACAACCAGTTTGAAAAGTTACCGAATCCAGTTCCCCCCGCGTACCGGCGGGCGCCGAAGGGCACACCCGCGGCCCGGCATCGGGCATGGCGCGCCTCGATGTGCCGTGCGGATCACAGCTTGCGGCGCGCGGAAATGAACAGAAACAGGCTGTCGATGGCGCCGACCATGAAGATCAGCGCAGCCGCCATGTGCAGCATCCACGCGCCGTCCTTGAACGGCAGCGGAACATCGGCATGGGGAATGGCCGCCACGAATGCGGCCGCCGCCGACATGCGCGCGACGGGCAGCCACCACGGGCGTGCCGGCGGCGGATCGTCGCGGTGGCGCGGCGGCGTGTCCGGCGGCGTGGATCTCTCGGGTGGCGTCGTCGGACAGGGCATGGCGCGAAATGGGCGAGTCAGGCACAAGCCGCATTGTTGGGCACAACGCATCCGGCCGAAACCGCGAACAGTCCGCGGCGGCCCCGCCAATTCGGTGCACAGCGGCCCGCCGCGGCCTTCATGCGGCCTGCGGGGATGCCGCGGGCGCGGCGTTCAGCACACGCGGCAGCAGCATGCCCAGCGTCATGCCGCGCAGCGCCATGAAGGCCAGCATGGCGAACCACAGCCCCGGATTGCCCCAGCGCGGCAGCAGCGCGACGGCCAGCAGCCCGAACACGAGGGCCGAAAACGCCATCGTCAGCAGCAGTTCGCGCGTGCGGGTGGCGCCGATGAACACACCGTCGAACTGGAAGCCCCACACCGACACCACCGGCAGCAGGGCCGCCCACACCAGCGCGTGGCGCGCGGCCTCCCGCACGGCCGGCTGATCCGTCAGCCAGCCGATGATGACGCTGCCCGCTACGGCATACACCAGCGAGAACAGCGCCGCGCCCAGCACCGACCACAGCGTCGACACCCGGATCGCCGAGCGCAGCGCGCGGCCGTCGCGCGCGCCCAGCGCCGCCCCCACCAGCGCCTCGGCCGCATGGGCAAAGCCATCGAGCCCGTAGGCCATGAAGGTCAGGAAATTGAGCAGCAGCGCATTGGCCGCGAGGATGACGTCGCCCTGCTGCGCGCCCGCGTGGGCAAACCAGCCGAAGGCGGCCAGCAGGCAAGCCGTGCGCAGGAAGATATCGGCGTTCAGCCCCATCAGCCGGCGCCAGGCATCGCGCGCCAGCAGTTCGGCGCGCGTCATCGGCGGCAGGCCGCGCATGCCGTCACGGCTCAGCAGCCGCAGCAGCGCCATGCCGAGCGCGAAGCCCAGGATGTCGGCGACGGCCGTCGCCGCGCCGATCCCGCCCACGCCCATGCCGGCCCCCAGCACGAGCCCGAGCACCGCCACCATGTTGACCAGATTGATGAACACCTGCAGCAGCAGGGCAAGCCGCACCTGCTGGCGCCCCAGCAGCGTGCCCAGCACCACATAGTTGGCCAGCGCGAACGGCGCCGACCAGATGCGCGCATGGCAATAGATCCCGGCCATGCGCGTCACGGCATCGCTGGCCCCGAGCAGCGCCAGGGTGAAGCGGATGGCCGGCCCCTGCAGCACCAGCAGGGCCAGGCCGATGCCCAGCGCCAGCAGCAGCGCACGCGCGACGTTGGCCCGCAGCCCCCGCGCATCGCCCGCGCCGTGCGCCTGCGCCACCAGGCCGGTGGTGCCCATGCGCAGGAAGCCGAACCCCCAGAACACAAAATTGAAGAACACGCCCCCGAGCGCCACGCCGCCCAGGTATTCCGGCCCAGGCAAATGCCCCGCGACCGCCGTATCGACCGCCGACAGCAGCGGCTGGGTCAGATTGGCCAGCACGATCGGAAACGCCAGCGCGAGCACGCGCCGGTGCCACTGCATGGGCCGGCCGGGTGCGACCGGAATGGCGGACGAGTGCTCCATCGAAGATAAAAATACTCAACAAGGTGGAAAAAAAAGTGCAACCTGCACCGATTTGGTTATCATTGCGGCCCATTGCAGCGCTCGATACGCGGTAGAAGTGCAGTACAAAGCACAGTACCGCTGACTATCTCGCGAATCTCCCCCGGAACCTGACCTTGTGCCTGGTTTCATTCGCGATCGGGCCAAGTGTGGTCGATCCTACGACAGACCGCACGCGCATGTCCCGCAAGCGACAACCGCCAGCGGGACGGTGGGGTGAAGCCGAACCGGCGGCGCCCCGTTCGAAGGAAGCGGTCTGTCAAGCCGCGATACCTGGTCCAGCTTCGGACTGGCCGGGAAGGAGACACCCCTTGGAAAAACACGTACAACGCAACCTCGGCGCCTGGCCCCTGATGCTCACGGGCCTGGGCTCGATCATCGGTTCCGGCTGGCTGTTCGGCGCCGGCCACGCGGCAAAGGTGGCAGGCCCTGCCGCCATCTTTACCTGGGTCATCGGCGCGGTCGTCATCCTGGCCATCGCGCTGACCTACGCGGAGCTGGGCGCCATGTTCCCGGAATCGGGCGGCATGGTGCGCTACGCGCGCTATTCGCACGGCTCGCTGGTGGGCTTCGTGGCCGCCTGGGCCAACTGGATCGCCATCGTCACCGTCATTCCCATCGAGGCCGAGGCCTCGATCCAGTACATGAGCTCGTGGCCATGGCCCTGGGCGCAGGGCCTGTTCCAGCACGGCGAACTGACGCCGCTGGGGCTGGCGCTCTCCGCCGTGCTGGTGATCATCTACTTCCTGCTCAACTACTGGGGCGTCAAGGTGTTTGCCAAGGCCAACACCACGATCACCGTCTTCAAGTTCGTCATTCCCGGGCTGACCGCCGTGGCGCTGATCGGCGCCGGCTTCCATCCGTCGAACTTCGGCGGCACGGACGCCGCGAGCTTCGCGCCGTACGGCTGGTCGTCGGTGCTGACCGCGATCGCCACCTGCGGCATCGTGTTCAGCTTCAACGGCTTCCAGAGCCCGATCAACCTGGCCGGCGAGGCGCGTAACCCCGGCCGCAACGTGCCGCTGGCGGTGATCGGCTCGATCGTGCTGGCCGCCATCATCTACGTGGCGCTGCAGATCGCCTTCCTGGGCGCGGTGCCCGCGGAATCGCTGGTCAAGGGCTGGCACGGCATCGACTTCCACTCGCCGTTCGCCCAGCTGGCCATCGCGCTGAACCTGAACTGGCTGGCCATCGTGCTGTACCTCGACGCCTTCGTGAGCCCGTCGGGCACCGGCAGCACCTACATGGCGACCACCACGCGCATGATCTACGCGATGGAGCGCAACAACACCATGCCGGCCATGTTCGGCCGCGTGCACCCGATCTTCGGCGTGTCGCGTTCGGCCATGTGGTTCAACCTGGCGGTGTCGTTCATCTTCCTGTTCTTCTTCCGCGGCTGGGGTGCGCTGGCGGCGGTCATCTCGGTGGCCACCGTGATCTCGTACCTGACCGGCCCGACCAGCGTGATGTCGCTGCGCAAGAGCTCGCCGGGGCTGCATCGCCCGCTGCGCCTGCCGGGCCTGTCGCTGATCGCACCGTTCGCCTTCGTCTGCGCCTCGCTGATCCTGTACTGGGCCAAGTGGCCGCTGACGGGCGAAATCATCGTGCTGATGCTGGTCGCCCTGCCGGTGTACTTCTACTACCAGGCCAAGGCCGGTTGGCCCGACTTCAAGCGCGAACTCAAGGGCGCCTGGTGGATGATCGGCTACCTGCCCGCCATCGCCGCACTGTCGTACTTCGGTAGCACCGAGTTCGGCGGCCTGGGCCTGCTCCCCTACGGCTGGGACATGGTCATCGTGTCGGCGGTCTCGCTGTTTTTCTACTACTGGGGCGTGGCCAGCGGCTGGCATACGCGCTATCTGGATGAAGTCGAGTACGTGCACGAAGACGCCGTCGCGCCTGCCGGCGAACGGGTGCCGGGCGGGGTACCGCAAGGGGTCTGACCCTTCGCTCCGATCGGACCGATCGAACTGATCGCGCAAACGCCCGGCCCAGCCGGGCGTTTGTCATTGTGGGCAGCCGCGAATCGAGGCCGCGCCGGGCCTCGCCGGAGCCATCGCGCGCGGGGCGCAGGACACTGGGCGAGAGCGCGTGCCGCCTTCCGATCCGTCACGCCATTCCCGCGCACCGCCTCGCAGGTGCCTTCGCGCTCGGCCGCGCGGTTATCAGGTGCGGAAACCGTCGGCAGCACCTGCCGGCTCGGAAATGCGCGTGGCGCAATCGCCAACGCCCGAGCAACATCCCGCTCAACCCGCATATCGAACGGCTGCTGGAAGCCCGGGCCGAGTTCGTCGCCTGCTACGTGGACCTGAACCACTTCAAGCCCTTCAATGATCAGTACGGCTACTGGCAGGGCGACGAGATGCTGAAGATGGCGGCCGCGGTGCTGGCCGCCGCCTGCGAGCCGACGCGGGATTTTCTCGGCCACGTGGGCGGCGACGATTTCCTGGTGCTGTTCCAGAGCGCGGACTGGCGCACCCGCATCCAGCGCGCCATGGCCGCGTTCAACAGCAGCGCGCTCGCCAAGTACACTCCGGCCGACCGCGCCGCCGGCGGCATCCACGCGGAAGACCGCAAGGGCCTGCCGGCCTTCTTCCGCTGCGTGGCGATGGCCGTCGGCGCGCTACAGGTGCGTCCCGGCGCCGCCAGCAGCAGCGACGACATCGGCGCCGCCGCCGCGCTCGCCAAGCGGCGCGCCAAGCAGAGCGACCACGGCTTCCACTTCGAAACCATGCCGCCCGCCGGGACGCGCACCGGCCACTTCGCCTAGTTCGCCTGGCCGCCGCCGCTCGCGCCCGCCACCTGAGCGCGGCCGCGCATCGCATCGTTCATCCCCTCGACCCGGCTTGCGACCAGGCCGCCCGAACAGCAGAAGGGATCACCAACGCGGGCAGCCCGAAGCGCACGCACGCGCATGCCGGGTCGTCCTCACGGTGGATCAGGCATCCGACGGATGCGGCTGCCGACGATGAAAAATCATGCCGCCACAGCGGCCGAAACGCGTGCGCCATCGCGCGCGCTGAGCGCATTGCCCCAGCATCTTTCATGCCATACCGCGCGGCATTTCGCCGCATGAAAAAGTGGTGCCCCGTGCAGGTCGATAGGGACCGTCGCCGACATTTGTGCGCCATGTTGATCAGCACAGGTGGACACCGCGACACGCATACGTATGGAAGCGGAAAAGCCGCCCGCTGCTCGTGCTATCGGATGAAGCGAGAACCCCGTACAGTCTCGCCCCGAGATCGCCTTCCCTGATTCGGCGACGGCCCCAGCAACAACAAGCACGACGATACGAAGCGACCGGGGGGGTCTTCATCTGGGGCGTGTCTCCGCTGCCTCGTCTCATTGCCACGATTGTGGTCCCGCTATCACCCGGCCCGGCCGGGATGGCGGAGCTTTGCCTGAAATCCGGCGTTGTGACGTGGGCGTACTGCATCGATCCACCTCGGGTCGATGGATCACTCGTACAGGAACTCAGGTCATGCGTCTGCCCTTTGCCATTACCCGTTTCGCCGCCGGTGCCGCCCTCGCCGCGCTCGGCACCTCCGCTTTCGCCAACTGCGTCGCGAATCCGCCGACGCAGTCCAACGCATCGTTTCCCGCCGGCCTTACCGGCAAGCTCGCGTACCACAGCTACGTGAGCTACGGCGACGGCACCAGCCAGCTCTTCATCTACGACTTCGCCGCCCGCACGCTGACGCAGGTATCGAAGAGCGCCTGGGGCATCCAGGACCCGATGAACGCCGTGTTCAGCCCGGACGGCAAGTGGCTCGCCTTCATGGGCATCACCAACAACGCGTGGAACGTGTTCCTGTGGCAGGTCGGCTCGAGCAGCCTGCCGGTCAACATGACCAACAGCACCGGCCAGACCCGCAACGAAGACCCCAAGTTCAGCGCCGACGGCAAATCGCTGTTCTTCAAGCAGAGCGGCGACGTCATGCAGGCCACGCTGTCATACACCAGCACGGGCCCGATCTTCACGTCGGTCGTGGACATCACCAACACGGCGCCGGCCACCGAGAACTCGATGCCGTTCGCGACGCCCGACGGCAGCGCGGTCTACTTCGCCACCGGCACCGGCGCCGGCATGGGCCTATACAAGGAAACCATCGCCACCCACGCCACGGTCGCCTTCGACACGCCGGCCGGGCTGCAGACCTACTACCCGATCGTGCGCGCCGACGGCACCGTGTTCTACGCCCGCTGGAAGGACGCCGCCAGCCAGGCCGACCAGATCTACACCAAGGTCAACCCGGGCGACACGCCCAACCAGCTGTCGATCAACGACTGCAACAGCAACAACTCCGACCCGGCGCCGGTCAACGGCACCAATTACGTGTTCTTCTCGTCCACCACCGCGGGCGGCTACCAGCTCTACCTCGGCGATGTGAGCACGGGCCAGCGCTGGAGCCTGTCGCAGTTCGGCGTCAACTCGGACACCACCAAAGCCAAGCTCGGCTCCAACTACTACGCCGGCGGCACGACCGCCAGCACGTCGGGGCAGACGACGCGGCTGCTCTCGCAAGGCATGCCGGCCAGCGCCTCGTCGAGCTACAACAGCAGCCTGGGCGCCGCCAATGCCTTCGACGGCGACACCGCCAACACCCGCTGGGATTCGATCGAGGGCAGCGCCGCCGGCACGCAATGGCTGATGGTGGATCTCGGCACCGTGCGCACCATCAACGGCGTCGACCTGTACTGGGACGCGGGCGCCAAGACCTACGCCATCCAGACCTCCAGCGACGGCGTCAACTGGACCAGCATCTACAGCACGTCCAACGGCATCGCCTACGGCCACGCCGTGCTGTCGAACCTGCGCGGCAGCGGCCGCTACGTGCGCATGTACGGCACGCAGCGCGCCACGCAGTGGGGCTACTCGATCGACGAGATGCAGGTCTGGGGGTACTGACGGCAGGCCGCGCGCCGGCGCTGATCCGGCGCGCAGCCGTGCGCGGCGCGCCCGCCGACCGGGCGGTCCGGACGCATGCCATGGCCGCACAGGTCTGGAATGCCGGCCTCGTCGCCGCGGACGGCGCGCTCGACGATCGCGACTACAGCGCCGTGCTACCCGTCCTCGACCAGCAGCTGGGCCTGGGCGGCCTGCGGCTGGCGCGCTATCTGAACGAGGTGTTCGCCGCCCCGGGTTGCGATGGCCCGGTCGATGCCACCCCGGCGCCAACGCAACCGGATCGGGGCGCCCGCATGCCGGCCAGAACGGCTGCCGTCAGGCCGCCCGCCCGCCGATCACCCACCCCATCGACAGCACATAGCGGCTGCCGCCCTGTACCCGCGTCACGCTGTGCTCGCAGGCATCGGGCCGGAACAGCTTGATGCGGCGCGTCTGGAAGATCGGGTTCGCGCAGACAAACTCGCCGCCCGACCGGGGCGACTTGAGCACGATGTTGAGCCGATAGTGCCGCCCGTCCGAGACCGGGTCCGTGTGCGGCGGAATCTCCGACCCCTCGGGGTAGCGGATCAGGTAGCTGTCGAAGCAGATGGGCCACGTCGCGGTGGCCAGCAGCATCTTGTCGTAGCCCGTGCCCTGGCGGCCGCGCCGCCAGCGGAAAGCGTTGTCGAGGTAAGAGCGGAGTGACGGCATGGCGAAGGCAGGCAGATCCGCGCCGCGGGACCGCGGGATGCCGCACGTCTTGCGTATCGGCAATCTGCGGCCCGCTGGGCGCCATGCCCGATCATACCGGCGCGCGGACGATGAACCACCGCCCGCCGGGATGCCCCGTCACTGCCCGCGCCCGTATGCGTCGAGCAGCCTGAGCGTCACGCCGTTGGTCCAGCCGAAGCCGTCCTGCAGCGGATACTCGCCACCGCCGCCGCCCGTGCCGCTGCCGTCGACGATGTATTTCTCGACCAGCTTCTGCTCGGCCGCATACAGGCGCTCGACACTGCCGAGGAAGCGCTCGCCGATGGTCTGGGCCAGCAGCGCCTGGCCATAGTGCTGGCTGGCCTGCAGCGCAATCCACTGCAGCGGCGCCCAGCCGTTCGGGGCATCCCACTGCTGCTGCGTGTGCAGCGTCGTGGTGGACAAGCCGCCGACCTGCAGCAGCGCCGTCTGCGTCTGGCGCAGCGTCTGCCGGGCCCGCCCCCACGGCGCCATCTGCACGAACAGCGGATACGTCGCGGCCGCCGACAGGTTGTCGCGCACCTTGCCGAGCTTCCAGTCGTAATCCGCGTAGTAGCCGGCGGGATGCCACAGGTAGCGCTCGACCGCAACCGCCCGCTTGCGCGCGTGGTTGCCGAACTCGACCGTGCAGGCGAAATCGCGCGCCACGGCGCAGCCCTTGGCGATGGTCTTCTCCAGCTGGAACATCAGCGCATTGAGATCGACCGGGAGGATGGACGTGGTGCGGATGGTGGCCAGCGTGGCGCTGTCGCCGAACCAGCGCGAGCTGAAGTCCCAGCCGCTCTCGGCGGCGGCACGCAGGTCGCGCCAGACCTCGGCGGCGGGGCGGTCCGGTGCCTGCTGCGCCGTGGCGACATCCTGCAGATACGACTCGGGGCGCGGCGTGGCCTCATCGTCCCAGTAGCGGTTGAGCACGGTGCCGTCGGGCAGCACCACCACGTTGCCGCTGGCTTGCCCGGGGGCCGTGCCGGCGGCGCCGCGCATCCAGTAGGCGTACTCCTTGCGCAGCGGGGCCAGGTAGCGGGTGTAGGCGGCCTCCCCTTCCTTCGTGGCCGCGAGCTCCACCATCAGCGCGAAGAACGGCGGCTGCGAGCGGCTCAGGTAGTACGTCCGGTTGCCGTTGGGGATGTGGCCGAACCGGTTGATCTGGTAGGCGAAGTTGTCGAGCATGCTGTCGACGAGATCATCGCGCCCGGACGCCTGCAGCCCGAGCATCGTGAAATACGTATCCCAGTAGTAGACCTCGCGGAAGCGCCCGCCCGGCACCACGTAGGGCTTGGGCAGCGGAATCAGCGAGTTGTTGTCCGGCGCCGTGGCCGTGGTGCGCGTGAGCGCCGGCCACAGCCAGTTGATGTGCGCGCGCAGCGACTGCCCGGCGGGCGGCGTGATGACAGTCTCGGACGGCACGGTGAAGTACTGGTCGACGAACGCCTTCAGCGAAAAGCCGGGCACGTCCTTCTGCGCCCGATAGGCCTGCAGGATGACCGCCGGGTCCGCCTTGGGCACCGTATCGACGAAGGTCTTCTGGTCGGGATAGACCTGCGCGGTCTGCACGGCGACGAACAGTTCGCCATAGAGCTTGTCCGGCGAAAGCGGCAACGCCGCGCCAACGCCGACATCGGCACAGGCAGGCAGGGCACAGAGGCTGGCCGCCAGCAGCGCTGCGGCGGTGGCGCGGCGAATGTGCGAGGTGCCGGCGTAGATGATGCGCGGGCAAAACCGGGATGGCCGTGCAAGGCCACGGGGATCGAGCATGCTGTTCTCCTGCGTTGGTCTGCTCCCACCCCGGGACGATGCAAGGCCATGCAATGACGTGGCCTTGCCTGCGTTTGCTGTCCAGAAAAGGCGGCTTCGCCCCCGATGTCAAGGCACGCGGGGGCGGTGCCGATCGCGCCGCCGGCCGGCAAACAACGTGCCCGGCGTCCCGCCCAAGCTGAGCAGCCGGCGGGAGCGCCGGGCCCGACATGCCGCCTGCGCCCGGCGGGGCCCACATCCGCCGGTGCCCGTTTGCCGCACTATCCTGTAGAAGCGCGGGCACGTTGCCAGGCATCCGCACAGTGGGAGGCATCATGGCCATACGGGACGGGTTTTCCGGCAGCATCGGCAATACGCCGCTGATCCGGCTGGCGAGGCTGAGCGAGGAAACCGGCTGCGAGATCCTCGGCAAGGCCGAATTCCTGAACCCGGGCGGATCGGTCAAGGACCGCGCGGCCCTCTACATCATCCGGGACGCCGAGCGGCGCGGCACGCTCAGGGCCGGCGGCACGGTGGTCGAGGGCACCGCCGGCAACACGGGCATCGGGCTGGCCCATCTCTGCGCGGCGCGCGGCTACCGCTGCGTGATCGTCATCCCCGAGACACAATCGCCCGAAAAAATGGACCTGCTGCGCGCGCTCGGCGCCGAAGTGCGCCCGGTGCCGGCCGTACCGTACAAAGACCCCAACAACTACCAGAAGATCGCCGGCCGCCTCGCGCAAGAAACCGCCAACGCGATCTGGGCCAACCAGTTCGACAACCTCGTCAACCGGCAGGCCCACTATGAAACCACCGGCCCGGAAATCTGGCGCGACACCGCCGGCAAGGTGGATGCCTTCGTCTGCGCGACCGGCACCGGCGGCACGCTGGCGGGCGTCGCCCGCTACCTCAAGGAACAGAACCCGGCCGTGCGGACCGTGCTGGCCGATCCGCACGGCAGCGGCCTGTACAGCTTCGTGAAGACCGGCAGCATCCAGGCCGAAGGCAGCTCCATCACCGAGGGCATCGGCTCCACCCGCGTCACCGCCAACCTCGAAGGCACGCCCATCGACGATGCCGTACGCATCGATGACCAGACCTGCGTCACGATGGTCTACCGGCTGCTGCGGGAAGAAGGCCTGTTCGTGGGCGGCTCGACCGGCATCAACGTCGCCGCGGCGGTGCAGCTGGCGCGCGAGCTGGGGCCGGGTCATACCATCGTCACGCTACTGTGCGATCGGGGCAATCTGTACTTTGCGCGGTTGTTCAATGGGGCATGGCTGGCGCAGAAGGGGTTGGTGGCGGGATGAGACCCGCGCGCGGCCCACGCGCCGCGAGCCACCACCCCGCACCGGCATCGGGCATGCCCGGCCGCCGCCGGACCATCTCTCAACTTTTCTTACCAGGCCTCGCGGGTCGATTCCCGCCTGCCTAAGCTCCTGATCGGGTCCGCCCGCGCCCTCCAGGCCGGCGCGATCCCGCCGCCCGTGCCGTCCCGACGCGACGGCAGCCGGCCACACCGGCAGGCGCACGGAACGGCGATCCTCACATCACGCTAGCCAGAGAGGGAAAACGATGAAACCCAGGGTGTCCCCCCGCTTCGCCGCGCGCGCAGTCGCCGCGCTCTGCCTGTCCGCTGCCGCCGGTGCCTCGCATGCGGCGGGCGTCTATGCGCCGTACATCGACATGACGCTCGACCCCACCCCGCTGATCGACCAGATCGGCGTGCGGCAGGGCATCCAGCAGTTCCATCTCGCCTTCGTGATTGCCGGCGACGGGTGCACGCCGTCGTGGGGCGGCATCCAGGCCATCGGCAACGGCGCGAGCGGCGATCTGCTGACCACGATCGCCGCCTCGATCACCCGCTACCGGGCCCGGGGCGGCGAGGTGTCGGTGTCGTTCGGCGGCGCGGCCGGCACGCCGCTGATGAAGGCCTGCACCACCGTGCCGGCGCTGAAGGCCGCGTACCAGACCGTCATCGATACCTATCAGCTCACGCATGTCGATTTCGATATCGAAGGCTCCGTCCAGAAGGACACCGAGGCCGTCGCGCGCAACTTCCAGGCCATCGCGCAGCTGCAGTCGGATTTCGCGGCAAAGGGCCGGGCGCTGCATGTCACCCTGACGCTGCCGGTCCTGCCGTCCGGGCTCGTGCAGGACGGCATCAACACCCTCAATGCCGCCATCGCCAACAAGGTCGCGCTCGACACCGTCAACGTGATGACCATGGACTACGGCCCGGCCGACATCGACATGGGCGCGGCGGCCATCAGCGCGGCGCAGGGGCTGTACGCCCAGCTGGACACCGCCTACAAGGCCGTCGGCCAGGTCAAGACGGATGCGCAGCTGTGGCGGCTGGTCGGCGTGACGCCCATGATCGGCATGAACGACGTGCAGAGCGAGACCTTCACGCTCCCCAACGCGCTGACCGTGCTGGGCGCCGCGTACGGCAACGGCTACGGCATGGTGTCCAACTGGTCGGTCGGCCGCGACCAGGCCTGCCCGGACAACGGCGCCGTGGTCTCGCCCACCTGCTCGGGCATCGTGCAGCGCCCCTATGCCTTCGCCTCGATCTTCCGGCAGCTGCACGGCCATTGGGGCACAGGCGTGCTGCGCGACCCGAGCTACGGCAATGCGACCGGCGGCAGCGCGCCCGCCTGGTCGGCCACGGCGGTCTACCGGATCGGCCAATGCGTGACGTACCAGGACGCGAAGTATTGCGCCCGCTGGTGGACGCAGGGCGACGTGCCCAACGCCGGCGGCGTCTGGGCCAAGTCGTAACGCCGTAGCGTCACTGCAAAGAAAAGGGCCCGCCGAAGCGGGCCCGATCGCGCAATGCGCGTCAGCGCGTTCAATACCCGGCGGCCAGCCCCGTGTTGCGGCGCGGGTCGTTGGCACCGTAGAAGCGGTTCTTGCCCACCGGCTTGCCCTCCAGCGACGGCGCCCCCACGATGATCGCGGCCAGGTGGTTGGCCGGCTGCGGCGGGCCGAACTTGTGGCCCATGCCTTCCAGGATCTGGCGGGTATCCGGCGACAGCGTGTAGTTCTCCACGTTGGTCAGGTCCGGCAGCCACTGCTGGTGGAAGCGCGGCATATCGACGGCCTCCTGCACGTTCATGCCGTAGTCGATCGCATTGAGCATGGTCTGCAGCACCGCCGTGATGATGCGGCTGCCGCCCGGCGTGCCCACCACCATGGCGGGCTTGCCGTCCCGGGTGACGATGGTCGGGCTCATCGACGACAGCGGCCGCTTGCCCGGCGCGATGGCATTGGCCTCGCCCTGCACCAGGCCATACAGGTTGGGCACGCCCACCTTGGCGGTGAAGTCGTCCATCTCATCGTTGAGGATCACGCCGGTCTTCGCGGCCGTGACCTTGGCGCCGAACCAGTCGTTGAGCGTGTAGGTGACGGACACCGCGTTGCCGTACCGGTCGGCGATCGAGTAGTGCGTGGTGTTGCTGCCCTCATGCGGCTCCACGCCCGGCTTGATGTCCTTGGACACGCCGGCCTTCTTCGGGTCGATCACCGCGCGGATCTTCGCCGCGTAGTTCTTGTCGAGCAGGCGGTCCAGCGGATTCTTCACGAAGTCCGGGTCGCCCAGGTAGCTGTTGCGGTCCACATAGGCGTGGCGCATGGCTTCGATCTGGTAGTGCACGCCCTGCGCCGAGTGATAGCCCAGGTCCTTGAGCGGATAGCCCTCCAGGATGTTGAGCATCTCGCAGATGACCACGCCGCCGGAGCTGGGCGGCGGCGCCGACACCACGTGGTAGCCACGGTAATCGCACTCGACCGGCGCCAGTTCGCGCGTCTTGTAGCCGTCCAGGTCTTCCTGCGTGATGAGGCCCTTGCCCGCCTGGCTGGAGGCGACGATGGCCTTGCCCACCCAGCCCTTGTAGAAGCCGTCGGTGCCCTTGACGCTGATCGCATGCAGCGTCCTGGCGAGGTCGCGCTGCACCAGCTTCTGCCCCACCTGGTAGGGCTGCCCCTTGTTCAGGAAGATGGCGCCCGAAGCCGGGTCCTCCTGGAAATCCTTGGTGGAGGTGAGCAGCATGTCGATGTCGCCCTGGTCGAGCGCGAAGCCCTTGTCGGCCAGCCGGATCGCCGGCGCGATCAGTTCGGTGCGGCTCCGGGTGCCGTACTTCTCGCGCGCGTATTCCATGCCCGACACAGTGCCGGGCACGCCCACGGCCAGGTGGCCCTTGGTGGACAGGCCCTTGATGACGTTGCCGTCCTTGTCCAGGTACATGTTGGCGGTGGCGCCCTTCGGAGCGACCTCGCGGAAGTCGAGGAAGGTCTTGCGGCCGTCGGCCAACTGGATGGTCATGAACCCGCCGCCACCCAGGTTCCCCGCGGCCGGATACACCACGGCCAGCGCGTAGCCCACCGCCACCGCTGCATCCACCGCATTGCCGCCGCGCTTGAGCACGTCCACGCCGACACGGGTGGCCAGGTGCTGGGCCGCGACGACCATGCCGTTCTCGGCGGCGACCGGCGCGACGGACGCCGCGTACGACGACGGCACAAAGCTCGTCGTCAGCCAAAGAGACGCAATTGCGGCGCCCCACCGCAAGCCTGGTTTCGGGTTCATAGGATTCTCCTCGCGTATGAAATGCCTTGTATTCGGCAATCGCTTAAAAACGAATCTGAACCCTACCAAAATGCAACCAGGCGCACCATCACCGCTACCCCGCATTGCCAGCCACCCGTCTTCCCGGCATGGAACCGGTGCACGGAGGGAGCGAATCCACTTTTTTCATCCGGACGCTTGCAAATTCCAAAAAGTTGCGTAAAATGCGCCGCTCATCTAGCCCAGGTGGCGGAATTGGTAGACGCACTAGTTTCAGGTACTAGCGGGTAACTCCGTGGAGGTTCGAGTCCTCTCCTGGGCACCAGATTACCGTCCGAAGCAGTTCAAGGACGTACAGAAACCCGCGTGGCGTAAAGCCTCGCGGGTTTTTTGTTGCCCAGGGAGATGCGATGCAGCCCCCAGCCTGATGTGAACGGCCGGCGACCGGCGGGAAGCGTTGCCACATCTCGCTTGGCGACGTCCGCGCTGGGCCGCAGATTCAACCGGTGGATGCAACAGGTTGATGGAATCGTTCTACCGGCGTTTCGTCGTTCAGGGCTTTCCGCGAGGGCTCGTTTAAGCGGCTTGCCACAGCGTTGACATCCGGCGCTCGGAAACACCACGCAATCGTCGCAAGCCAAGATCGCCCCTCAAAAATGCCGACCGAAGCACGAGTCGGTACAGAGGGCAAGCTGCGGCAGACACCGATGCGACCGAAGCAACGCGACCGCCCCGGATGTGCGGATCTTGTGTGTAATGGCTGTTTTGCCACTCCGACCCCAAGGTCTCGCATGAAGCCATCCCGCCTCGCCCTCGCGGCGCTCCTGTTGTGCGCCGCGCCGCTGTCCCATGCCGACGCCAACCCCAAGGTATTGGCCGCCGCGGAGCGCTATCGCGGCGATGCGCTGCAACTGCTCGAGCGTCTCGTGAACATCGACTCGGGCACCGGCAACGAGGCGGGGCTCAGCCAGGTCAGTGCGATCGTCGTCGACGAACTGCGCAAGACCGGGGCACAGGTGGAAACGGCCTCCGCGGCGCCAGCCGCGGGCAACAATATCCTCGCCACCTGGAAAGGCACCGGCAAAGCGCGCATCCTGCTGATGGCGCACATGGACACCGTGTTCAAGGACGGCACCGCCCGCGCCAAACCCTTCTACATCGAGGACAAGCGCGCCTACGGCCCCGGCGTGATGGACGACAAGGGCGGCATCGTCGCGGGACTGTACGCCATGAAGATCCTGCAGCAGCTCGATTTCAGGCAATACGGTCAGGTCACGCTGCTGCTCAACACCAATGAGGAAACCGGCTCCAAGGGCACGCGCGCACTGATCGAGCGCGAAGCCAAACAGCATGACGTCACCCTCAACCTGGAGCCTGGGCGGCCGGCCGACGGGCTCGTTGTGCAGCGCAAAGGCAGCGGCACGGCGCAGGTCGATGTCAAGGGTAAGGCGGCCCATGCGGGCATTGCGCCCGAGTCAGGCCGCAACGCGGCCACCGAGTTGGCGCACCAGACCCTTCAGCTCGGCAAGCTTGGCGACAGTGCAAAGCAGACGACCGTCAATTTCACCGTGCTGAAAGCCGGCGATGCCACCAATGTCATCCCCGACCATGCGACCGCCTACGCAGACGTGCGCGTCGCCGTGCCGGAGGAATTCGACCGCGTCGAGCGGGACCTGGCGCGCGTGTCGGCCGACAAGCTGATCCCGGATACCGAGGTCAAGACCTTGCTGGTCCGCGGCTTCCCGCCGATGCCGCGCAACGCCGCGTCGGACCAGCTCGCGTCCAGGGCGCAAGCCATCTATGGCGAAATCGGGCGCAAGCTCACCCTCGAGGGCAGTGGAGGCGCCGCCGATGCCAGCCTGTCCGCCGGCGCCGGCACGCCCACGCTCGATGGTTTCGGCATCGTCGGCGGCGGCATTCACACGCCGGAGGAATACGCCGAGGTCGAGAGCGTGGTGCCCCGGCTCTATCTGCTGTCGCGGATGATCATGGAGCTTGCAGGCGCCAAGTGAGCGCACCACGGAGTGCGCCGCACGTGAAAGCGGGTGACAGAAATGACTGCGGTCACCCGTTTGTGCCGACGCCTGCCGCGGCATCGCAATCGGGTGGCTTCAGAATGGATGCGGGATAGCCGGCCAGGATGCGCCCGCATCCCGTGCCGGCGACATCATCTCGACCACACTTCGCCGATGCTCAGCACGCAGACACGGCCGCGCCGTCTCCCGCATCCAGCCGCAGCACCATGTGCGCCTCGTCGTAGAACCGGCCGCCCACGCACAGCGAGCGCGGCTCCACACCGAATACCTCGAAGCCGACACTGCGGTACAGCGCCTGGGCACGCGGGTTCTCCGTATTCACGCACAGCTGGATCTGCAGCACCCGCGCTGAACGGGCATGCCCGATGGCCGCGTCCAGCAGCCGGCGCGCCACACCGCCGCGCCGGTGAGCGGGATCGACGAACACACCCCACAGCACCGCCTTGTGCGCGGCCTGCACCGGCACGAAACGCCGCAGCCCCGTCACGCCGACCAGGGCATCGCCAAGGAACGCGCCGAAGACGACCTCGTGCCCGGTCGCGCGGATGCAGCGGCGCATGTCTTCCAGCGTGTGCGCGGCCTCTTCCTCGTGGGTCGGCTGCACGGCCGAAGGCGCGTCCTGGATGGCTTGCAGGCGCAGCGCCTTGAACGCCGCGGCATCGCCCTCGGCGAGCGGGCGGATCACGATGGTGTCGCGGTCGGCCATGTTCACCGGCCCTCCCCGGTCGTCGCGAGGCCGTCGCGGCATGCGTGGCTGCGCGTGGCGCAGGCAGGATCGAGGGCAGGCTCGCCGGGGGCGCACGGGATGCAATCGGACATGGCGGTCAACATGAGGGTCGGTCGGATCGATGAGCCGCCATCATAGGACAGCGCACCTCAGTCCTCCGGCCGCACCGTCGCCGTCACCTGCCTGAACAGCGCCTCGGCCTGCTGCCAGATGGCGCGCTGGTTGTAGTCCCCGGCGGTCGCGACCACCACCATGTCGAGCCCCGGCACGATCCACAGGCGCTGCCCGCCGTTGCCGATGCCGCCGATCCAGGCCTGCTGTGCGCCGGCCGCCTCCACCTTGCCCAGCCACCATTGGTAGCCGTACTGCAGGCCCAGGCCGGTATCGATGCGCGGGCGGGTCGATTCCGCAATCCACTCGGCGGGCACGATCTGCCGGCCATGCCATTGCCCATGCTGCAGCACCATCTGCTCGATACGGGCGAGGTCGCGCAGGCGCAATCGCAGCCCGGCGAAGGCCAGCGGGCGACCACGGTAGTCCGCCACCCATTCCCAGTCGGTGATGCCCAGCGGCTCGAACAGCGCGTGGCGCGCGAACTCGGGCAACGGCATGCCGACCCGCTCGGCCAGAATCTGCGCCAGCACGGCGATGTTGCCGCCGCTGTAGTCGAAGCGGGTGCCGGCGGGTGCCGGCCGGCGCCGCCATCGGCCGGTCGAAGGTGTAGCGGACTTGCGAGCCGCGCCAGAACAGGCCGAACTCGTCGTTGTCGAGCAGGCTGGTGGCCCGCCATTCGTTCCACGCCAGGCCGCTGGTCATGGACAACATCTGCGACAGCGTGATCGCCTCGCGCCCGTCGCGGTCCAGCGCCGCCAGGTCGGGAAACAGCGACAGGGCCGGCGTCTCCAGCGGCGGCGGCCGGACGGCGATCACGGCGAAGCCTCCGTCTCACAGCCCGGTCGCCCACCCTTGTTACCATGTCGGATTGTTCCAAATCCGACGTTACGTCCCAGGCACCCATGGTCACGCGCCGACACCTTCTTGCCTCCGCTTCCCTCTCCGCCACGCTGGCCGCGCTCGGCATCACGCCCGAGGCGCTGGCCGCCAGCCGCGTCAAGCTCGGCAATGCCGCACCGTTCAACTTCGATGCCCTCATCGAGCGGGCCCGCGCCATGGCCGGCCAGCCCTACACGCCGCCGGCCACCGCGCCGGCCGACATCCTCGCCAAGATCGACTACGAAGCCCACGGCAAGATCAAGTTCGACACCGCCCACGCCCTGTTCGCCGACGGCCCCGGCCAGTTTCCGGTGACGTTCTTCCACCTGGGCACGTTCTTCCGCGCACCGGTGCGCATGCACGTGGTGGACAAGGGCGAAGCGCGCGAGATCGTCTACGACGAGTCGTACTTCGACATGCCCGCCGACAGCCCCGCGCGCAAGCTCCCGCGCAACAGCGGCTTCGCGGGCTTCCGCTTCCAGGAAAGCCGCCTGGGCGACCAGAAAAAGCTCGACTGGAAGAAGAACGACTGGGTCGCCTTCCTGGGTGCGTCGTACTTCCGTGCCATCGGCGAACTGTATCAATATGGCCTGTCCGCGCGCGGCATCGCACTCGACGTGGCGCAGGCCGGCCGCGCGGAAGAATTCCCCAACTTCACGCACGTGTGGTTCGACACGCCGTCCAATGAGCACGCCGATTCGGTGACGATCTACGCGCTGCTCGACGGCCCGGGCATCACCGGCGCATACCGCTTCGTCATGCACCGCAGCAAGGGCGTGGTGATGGAGATCGACACGGCCCTCTTCCTGCGCCGCGACATCGACCGCTTCGGCATCGCGCCGGCCTCGTCGATGTACTGGTTCTCCGAAACCGCCAAGGGCACCGCGACCGACTGGCGCCCCGAAGTGCACGACTCCGACGGCCTGGCGATGTGGACCGGCAGCGGCGAGCGCATCTGGCGCCCGCTGAACGATCCGCCGCGCGTCATGACCTCGGCGTTTTCCGACAACAACCCGCGCGGCTTCGGCCTGCTGCAGCGCGACCGCGATTTCAACAACTACATGGACGGCGTGCACTATGAGCGCCGTCCGAGCCTGTGGGTCGAGCCGCTGGAAGGCTGGGGCGAAGGCGCCGTGCAGCTGGTGGAGATCCCCACCGACGATGAGATCCACGACAACATCGTCGCCATGTGGGTGCCGAAGGCACCGGCGCGCGCCGGCAGCCACTACCGCCTGCGCTACCGCCTGCACTGGCTGGCCGACGAGCCGTATCCGACGCCGCTGGCGCGCTGCGTGGCCACGCGCCTGGGCAACGGCGGCCAGCCTGGCCAGCCGCGTCCGCGCGGCGTGCGCAAGTTCATGGTGGAGTTCAAGGGCGGCCCGCTCGAGAAAGTGCCCTTCGGCGTCAAGCCGGAGGCCGTGCTGACCAGCTCGCGCGGCACGTTCTCGTACGTGTTCACCGAGGCCGTGCCCAACGGCGTGCCCGGCCACTGGCGCGCGCAGTTCGACCTGACGGTCGACGACAAGGAGCCGGTGGACATGCGCCTGTTCCTGCGCCTGGACGGCAAACCGCTGTCCGAGACGTGGCTGTACCAGTACCACCCGTTCCAGTCGCCGGTGGGGCCGGTGGCGAGCTGACATCGACTCGGGGCGCGGCGTCACCTTGGCAGCGACACCGCGCCCGCGCCATGCCTGCCCGAGCGTCGGCGTGAAAACAGGCCCCGGAAACACGCTTCGCGGCTGAATCCGGGCGCAAGTCACCCATGCAATGCCAGGCCCCGGCACACCAGTCCGGGGATGGCGTCCATTGCTGTCGGCTTACTCAAATGTGCACTGCGTGGGGTTCGGCCCGACACAGTGCGGCAACACAGTGCCATCCGATTGCCGCTGCCACTTCCACGCGGCACCGGCAGGCCGGATGGGAGAGGCGGTTTTCAGCACCATTCTCATGCCCGCCGCCTTCTTGCCAACGTAATCGCAAGCCACGAAATTCTTGGCATTGACGATATAGGCCTCCTGGAATACGACCCGCCCCAGGTCCGCCTCATCCGCCATCGGGTTCTCTCCGGTCCACTGCTGCCCGTTCGGCAATTGCGCCGTATAGGCGAATCCGCCGTATTCGCCCGGCGCCTGTTTGATATCGGAGACGGATGGGCAACTGATGACCGCCGAATGCGCATGGCCCGTCAATGCGGCCATGAAGGCAAAACCAGCCAAAGATTGCTTGATTCCAATAGCCAAGATCTGACTCCTATTGAGATATTGAAATGGGCGATATTGCAATGCCAACTGGGGCCGCCCCTATCATTCAAAAGCGGCAAGACAGTTTAAATAGACCAAATCGATCCTCCGCTCCAATTAACACTTACTTACATTCACCACCAACCCAATCCCAGGATTGATTGCAATGCATTGCGCAATGGATATTATTTTCATTAATCACTGATATTCAAAATGCGAGCCGCTTTGCCAGTGCAACGCCTGTCACACGCGACTTGGCGCACAACGCGGGCACCATCGTCATCACCCGCTGTGTTTCCGGGTCAGTTGCCTGCCGCTCTAACATGCACAGTTCGCCCAGGCCGACAGCGACAGCGCTTTATCCTGCGGCGAAATTCGTTGCATCCCTAATGATCTGGCACTAGACTCTGCGCCATGTTCGATCATTGCCTCTACTTCAACACCACCGCGCTGGCGCGCGCCGTCGAGCGCGAATGGACGGCCACGTATGCGCCGTTCGGCCTCACGCCGCCACAAGGCTTCGTGCTGCGCGTCGTCCTCAAGCAGCCCGGCGTGCTCAACCGCGAGCTGGCCGACACGCTGGGCATCGCGAGACCGACCGCGACGCGCCTGGTCGATGGCCTGATCGCCAAGGGCCTGGCCGAGCGCCGCCCATCGGCGGACGACGGCCGCGAATGGAATCTGTTTCCCACCGACGCCGCTCACGCGCTGGCGGTGCCGCTGCAGACAGCCAGCGCCAGGGTGGCGCGCAAGCTGCGCGAGCACATCGGTGCGGAGGCGTTCGACGGCGCCGTCAAGGCCATCCGCGAAGTCCGCACCACGCTCAGCGATTGACCACTCCCGGACGGCAAAGCCGCCCGATGACTTGCCCAGATAGTTGCATCCCTACTGACATTGACCGTGAGACCACCATGACCACCGTCCTGATCACCGGCATCGAACCGTTCGAATCGGACCCCACCAACCCTTCGTGGGACATCGCGCGGGCGCTGGACGGCGAGCGCATCGACGGCGCGACCCTCGTCGCACGGCAGTTGCCGTGCGTGTTCGGCTGCGCCAACCGTGAGCTGGTGGCCGCCATCGAGGCGACGCAGCCGTCGCTGGTGCTGGCGCTGGGCCTGGCCAGCGGGCGCAGCGAACTCTCCGTGGAGCGCGTCGCCATCAACGTGATCGACGCGCGCATTCCGGACAACGCCGGCAACCAGCCGGTCGATGTGCCGGTCGTGGCGGACGGCCCGGCCGCGTATTTCTCCAGCCTGCCGATCAAGGCCATCGTGCATGCGCTGCGCGCGGCCGGCGTGCCGGCGGCGGTGTCGCAGAGCGCAGGCACCTACAACTGCAACCATCTGTTCTATGGACTGATGCACCACATCGCCACGCGCGCGCCACGGATGCGGGGCGGCTTCATCCATGTGCCGGCCACGCCGGAACTGGCGGCCCGGCACCCCGGCCGACCCAGCCTGCGGCTGGACGCGCAGATCGCGGGCATGCGCGTGGCGGTGCGGACCGCGCTGGCCACGCAGGGCGACCTGCGGTTGAGCGGCGGCACCTTGCACTGAACACCGGCCCGCGATTTTTTTCGCCCGCTTCCTTGACTTCCCGGGCATCGCCACTATCATTCGATGTATCTTACGATATATCGAATGACTTCCAGCAGGAGAACGACGATGCACGGATGGTTTGGACGCCACCGCAAGATGTGGATGGAAGCGCACTGGATGATGGGCCGTCACCACGGTGGCCGGCCCGGTTTCGGCCGGGGCTTCGGCGGCCCGGGCGGCTTTGGCGAAGGCGATGAGGGCGAAGGCGGCAACCCGTGGCGCGGCCGCCGGCTGAGTTCCGCCGACCTGCAACTGGTGCTGCTGGCGCTGCTCAAGGACGCCCCGCGCCACGGCTACGAGCTGATCAAGGCGGTGGAAGAGCACTCGCTCGGCTTCTACGCGCCCAGCCCCGGCATGGTGTACCCGGCGCTGTCGTACCTGGAGGACCACGGCTTCGCGTCGGTGGTCGCCGAGGGCAACAAGAAGCGCTACGCCATCACGCCCGAGGGCGCGGCGTGGCTGGCCGAACGCCAGCAGGCCGCCGATGCCATCCTCGCGCAGCTGCGCGCCATGGGCGAACGCATGCAGCGCATGAACGAGGCCATGGCCTTCGACCGCGACACCGAAGCCGCCGACTGGAGCGATGCCGGCAGCGATCCGCTGCGCACCGCGCGCTGGCGCCTGAAGTTCGCGCTGATGGAAAAGCGCTTCGCCTCCCGCGAGGAACAGCAGCGCGTGGCGGACATCCTGCTGCGCGCCCTCAAGGAAATCAACGGCCGCTGACGCATCCGGCCGGAACGATGCCGGTGACCGGCCCGTCGCGGCCGCGCCGGCGCCCCGACCGCGGCCGTCGCGCGTTGCCGGCAGCCGCGTCCTTCAAGCCACGCTTTCGCAGCCCGCCGATGTTCATCTTCAACCGCACACAAGGTCTCATGTCGCAGCTGCTCGCTCCCCTCAAACCCGCGACGCGCCGCGTGCGCGTGCGCGCCATTCACACCCTGTCGCCGCGCATGCGCCGGGTCGTCTTTGCCGGCGACACGCCGGCCGCTCGCGCCGATCTGGCCGACGCCCCGCCGGGCGCCGCGATCAAGCTGATGTTTCCGCTCGATGCCGCCTCCGGCACGCAGCGCACCATCGGGCGCGCCTATACGATCCGCCGCTACCATGCCGGGCGCGCCGAGCTTGAAGTCGACTTCGTCGTCCACGACGAGACGCCCGCCGACCAGCATGGCCCCGCCGCGCGCTGGCTCCAACGCGCCGCGCCAGGCGACACCATCGAGTTCGCCGGCCCCAAGCGCGGCTTCCAACTCGATCCGGGTACACCTTGGGTCCTGCTGATCGGCGATGAGACCGCGATGCCGGCCATCTTTGCCGTCCTGGAGACCCTGCCGGCCGATGTGCCCGCCCGTGCCTTCATCGCCATCGGCGACGCCCGCGCACGGCTGCCGCTGGAAACCGCAGCGAACGCGGTCGGCGCGCATGCGCGCAGCGGTGAGCTCCACTGGGTCGAGTCCGACGCCGCGCATGCCGGCGCGATGATGGTGGCCGCGCTGAACGCGCAAGCGCTGCCGGCCGGCGCGCCGCAGGTGTTCCTCGCCGGCGAGGCCGCCCTGCTCAAGCAGGTGCGCGCCCTGCTGGAAGGCCCCTGGGGCATTCCGCGCGACGCGATCAGCGCCAAGGGCTACTGGACCATCGGCCTGTCGCGCGAAGCGCGGCGCGCACTGGAAGGCCGATAGCCGAGGCGATCACCCTACCTCGCCGCACGGCCGTCGGCAGCCGCGGCGCCTTGCACCCACTCCCGCAGGAGCCGCTGCCCATGCAGCCGCGCGGCATCCAGCGCCTCACGCGGCGAGCCAAACGTGCAGCACGGCCGCACCGGCCGCGAGCCGGAAACCGACTGTCCCGCCGCATCCCGGAATACCACGTCGATCCACGCCTGCCAGCCGCGCGAGCCGACCGGAACCACGCGCGGCACGATCTCCAGGTCACCCTCGATCTTCCACACCCGTTTTCCTCCGCTCGCCCAATCGCGCCGGCGGCTGCCGGACGCCCTGCAAGGCAGGCAGCAAGCCGGGTGCCCGGGCCCGCCCCTGCTTGATCTCCATCAAATCCCGCCACGCACCGGCCCTTCAGCCGCCGCGCCGCGCGGTCGTTCCTCGGAGGAACACCCGCTTTGTCCGCCTCCGTGCGGCCTCACCATGCGAAACAATCTCCCGGTCACCGACGCCGAAACCACCCTCGCCCCCGCCGACTACCTGATCTCCCGCACCGACCCGGCCGGCCGCATCGTCTTCGCCAACCCGGCCTTCGTGCGCATCAGCGGCTTCACCGAAGCCGAGCTGATCGGCGCGCCGCACAACGTGGTGCGCCACCCCGACATGCCCGAGGCCGCATTCGCCGACCTGTGGGCCACCCTGCGCTCGGGGCAGCCGTGGCGCGGACTGGTCAAGAACCGGCGCAAGGACGGCGGCTTCTACTGGGTGCAAGCCAACGTGACGCCGGTGCTCCAGGACGGCGCGATCGCGGGCTACACCTCGGTGCGCTCGATGGCGACGCCGGCGCAGATCGCGCGCGCCGGGCGGGTCTATGCCGCCATCCGCGCGGGCGATGCGTCATACGCGGTGCGCTCGGAACGCATCCTGCGCACGGGCTGGCGGCGCCTGTTCAACCTGTTCCGGATCGACAGCCTGCGCTTGCGTGTGATCGGCCTGCAGAGCCTGATCGCCGTGGCCATCCTGATCGGCACGCTGTGGGCGCACCTGGCGCTGGAAGCCGCCGACCTGCGCGGCATGCCGTGGCTGGTGCTCTCGCGCGACTGGCTGTGGCTCACCGGCGTGGGCTGCGCCGGGCTGGCGACGCTGTCCGGCCTGCTGCTGGCGCGCACGCTGATCCGCCCGCTGGAGCAGGCCGCCGCGCTCGCCACCCGCCTGGCGGCCGGCGACCTCACCTCCACGCTGGAGGCCCGCGGCAACGACGAGATCGGCGACGTGGTGCGCGCCATGGGCACGATGCGCGCGAGCCTGTGGTCCATCGTGCGCGACATCCAGGACGGCGCGGCCAACGTGGCGCACAGTACCCTGCAGATCTCGGCCGGCAACCACGACCTGTCGGCGCGCACCGAGCAGCAGGCCGCCGCGCTGCAGGAGACGGCCTCCAGCATGGAGCAGCTCACGTCGATGGTGGCCCGCAATGCCGACCATGCGCGCGAAGCCAGCGTCCTGGCCGAACAGGCCTCCTCCGTCGCGACGGACGGCGGGCGGATCGTGCAGCGCGTGGTCGACACCATGGGCGCTATCCGCGGCTCCAGCCGGCACGTCACGGACATCATCGCCACCATCGAGAGCATCGCCTTCCAGACCAACATCCTCGCGCTCAACGCCGCCGTGGAGGCGGCCCGCGCGGGCGAGGAAGGGCGCGGCTTCGCGGTGGTGGCGGGCGAGGTGCGCAGCCTGGCGCAGCGCAGCGCCCAGGCTGCCGCGCAGACCAAGGCGATCATCCAGGCCTCCGACCAGTCGGTGCGCGACGGCGAAGCCCTCGTGCAGCAGGCCGGCGCGACCATGCAGCAGATCGTCGCGTCCGTGCAGACCGTGACACAGCTGATATCGGAAATCTCGGCCAGTTCGCGCGAGCAGAGCAGCGGCATCGCGCAGATCAACACCTCGGTATCGCAGCTCGATGGCGTGACGCAGCAGAACGCCACGCTGGTGGAGAAAGCGGCGGCGGCCGCGTCGGTCCTGGCCGGCCAATCGGAAGCGCTCAAGCGCGCCGTGGCGGTGTTCCGCGCCTGAGCCGCTCCCGCGCGCGGGCTACACCGTGAAGCGCGCGTCGCGCTCCAGCAGCGCCGTCACGGCTTCGGGCAGCAGCGGCTCGGAGAAGTAATAGCCCTGCAGCACATCGCACTGGTGGGAGGCGAGGAAGGCCGACTGCGCCGCGTCTTCGACGCCTTCCGCGCACACCTTCACGCCCAGGTTGTGGGCCAGCACCACCACCGTCGTGCAGATGGCCGCGTCGTTGGAGTCGCGGTCGATGTCCTTGACGAAGGCACGGTCGATCTTGATCAGGTCGATCGGCAGACGCTTGAGGTACGCCAGGCTGGAATAGCCCGTGCCGAAGTCGTCGATGGCGATGCGCACCCCCAGCTGGCGGATGGCGGTCAGGTCTTCGATGGTGCGCTCGGTGCCCTCCATCAGCATCGACTCGGTCACCTCCAGCTCGAGAAAGCCCGAGCCCAGGCCATGCTGGCGCTGCAGCCTCAGCAGCGTCGGCAGCACGGTGCCGCGCTTGAATTGCAGCGGCGATACGTTGACCGCGATGGTCAGGTCCTCGCCCAGCCCGCGCGCATGCCATGCGGCACGCTGCTGCGCGGCTTCGGCCAGCACCCAGTTGCCGATCTCGACCACCAGCCCGCTCTCTTCGGCCACCGGGATGAACGCCGCCGGCGGCAGCAGCCCGCGCGTCGGGTGGATCCAGCGGATCAGCGCCTCCAGACCGCAGATGCGGCCGGTCTTGGTGTCGATCTGCGGCTGGTACAGCAGGCGGAACTGGCCCTGCTCCAGCGCGGCGCGAATCTGGTGCTCCAGGTTCAGCCGGTACGACACGCCGATATCCATCTCGGGCGCGAAGAACTCCAGCCGGTTGCGGCCGTTCTGCTTGGCGAAATACATCGCCATCTCGGCGTGGCGCACCAGGGTCTCGCTGTCCGAGCCGTGCGCCGGATACTCCGCCACACCGATGCTGGCGGTCACGAACACCTCGTGCCCCTCCACCCGGATCGGCTCGGCGAACAGGTCGAAACCGAGATCGGTGCCGTGCGAGCCCGCGTGCGAGATCACCAGCGCGAAGACGTCGCCGCCGAAGCGCGCCACCGTATCGACGGTGTCGGCCGCATCGCGCAGGCGCTCGGCGATGCGGCGCAGCACCTCGTCGCCCAGCAGGTGCCCCAGGCTGTCGTTGACGACCTTGAAGCGGTCGATGTTGATCAGCGCGACGTAGAAGCGGCTGCGCTGGCGCGCGGCCATCTCCACCCCCTGCTGCACGCGGTCGGCCAGCAACGTGCGGTTGGGCAGGCCGGTCAGCGGATCGACGGTGGCGTGCTGGGCCAGGCGCGCGCGTGTCATCTCCTGCTCGGTCACGTCGTCCTGGATGCCGACGTAGTGCGTGACCACGCCCTGGCTGTCGCGCACCGGCGAGAGCAGAAAGTTGTTGAGGAACGCATGGCCGTCCTTGCGGAAATTGCGCAGCAGCACGCGGATCTCGCTGGCATCGCGCAGCGCGGCGCGCACCTCGTTCAGCGCGGGCTGCCCCGGCTCGGACGAATGCAGGAAGCGGCAGTTGCGGCCCAGCACCTCCTCCGCGCGGTAGCCGGTCATGCGCTCGAAGCCGGGGTTGACGTAGACCAGCGGCAGGTCCGGCTGCTGCGCATCGGCCACGGTGATGCCCGACGGCACCGACTCGACCACGCGCCGCAGCAGGCGCAACTGCTCATCGGACTCGCGCCGCTCGGTGATGTCCTGCATGGTGCCGAACAGCGCCACCACCTCTTCGCGCTCGTTGCGCTCGATGTTGCCGCGCGAGAGCACCCAGCGGTGCTCGCCGTCGCGGCGGATCATCTCCAGCTCCAGCGAGTACGGCACGCCCTCGGTGACGGCGCGGCTGGCCGCCTCGCGCAGGCGGTTGTAGCTGTCGCCGGTGAAGAACTGCGCCTGCTGCGCGAACGACGGCGGCGGCCCCGGCGACACGCCGGTCAGCAGGTACATGCCCGACGACCAGGTGGCGGTGTCGCGCAGCACGTCCCAGCGCCAGCTGCCGAGCAGGGCGATCTGCTCGGCCACGCGCAGGTTGGCCTCGCTGGCGCGCAGATCCGCCTCCATGGCCGAGCGCTGCGAGATGTCGGTGACCCCGCCGACCATGCGCACGGCGCGCCCGTCCTTGCCGCGATAGATGCTGGCGCGGATCTCCACCGTGCGCACCGCGCGGCTGGCGTCGATCACGCGGCAGACGTGGTGCCAGGCATCGCGATCCGAATGCAGCGCGGCCCGCAGGCCCCGGCCGAATGCCGCCATGTCTTCGGGATGCACGAACTGCTGGAAGGTCAGCGTGCGCGACACGCCGTCCTCGTCGCCCTGCGCCAGCAGCGCGTCGCTGCCGAGCAGGCGGTGCAGGCTGGCGTTGGCCCAGGACTCGCCCGTGGCGATGTCCCAGTCGAAGATCCAGTCGTTGGTGGCGCGCGCCACGCGCTGGAAGCGCTCGGTCAGGTGGTGGACGGTCTCGTCGTGGCGCAGGATGGCCGTGCGCATCTCGTTGAAGGTGCGCTCGAGCAGCGACAGCTCGTCGCGGGCGCCGCCCTGCTCGGCCACGCGCGCGGAGAAGTCACCCGCGGCATAGTGCCGGGCGGCATCGACCAGCGCATCGACGCGCGGCAGCACCAGGCGCCGCATCGCCATCTGGATCAGCGCCAGCAGCAACACCAGCATCAGCACGATGGCGCCGCCACCGGCCAGCGTCACGTCGCGCTGCTGGCGCGCCATGTCGGTCGCATCGATGCCGCGCACGAGGCGCAGCCGCCCGCTGGTCGCATGGGGCACGGCCATCGCGGCATAGGCGCGCAGCGTGCCGTCGGCGTCGGTCTCGAAGACCGTGGCGCCGGGCTCGGGGCCGGCCGCGCTCACCAGGTCGCCCCGAGTCACGCCGGGCCCCTCGCCGGACAGGGCGGCATGCGTGCCGGACAGCACCGTGCCCGCGCCGTCCACCAGGTAGACCGGCCCCGACGCCGCGCTGCCGGCCGCCACCATCAGCGCGCTCTGCCGGATCGCCGCGTAGGCCACGCCCCGGATGCCGCCGTCGGGGCCGACCACGGCGCGCGTCGCAACGATGACGGGCTGGTGCGAAGTCCGGCCGGTCAGGAAATTCGACAGTGACGGACGCCCTGTCGCAATCAGCTCGCGAAAAAACTCGCGGTCGGCAACATCGAGCCCGATGGCCCCCGGCACCGGCGTGCACACCAGCTTGCCGTGCGCATCGGCAACGCCCAGCGTGGCGAAGTCGCTCTGGTTGTGGATGACGCGGCTGACGAAGCGGGTGCATTCGTCGCGGTCCAGGCGCAAGACGGATTCGTCCGCCACCACGACCGACAGCAGTTGGTCCGCGTTGGACAGCACCATGCCCACGCGCGCCGCGGCGCTCTGGGTTTCGTACGAGAGACGTTGTTCGAGGTGATCGGTCAGCCGGTCCCGATAGAGCGCCACGCCGGCGATCGCCACGACGACGGCCGGCAACGCGGCCACAGCGGCCAAGGCGAGCAAGCGACCGCGCAGCGTGGTGGGAAAGAAAGCATGCTTCGGCACTTGGATGACCGGTAGAGCCTGGGGATTGGGAAGCGCATCAGGATCCAGCGTAGCGGTTCCCGCATGGGAACGACACCTTCTGCCCTTGATTGCGCATCTCGGATGCGAGCGCGGCTCAACAGCCGCGAAATCCACGGCTGACGCAGTGCGCAAGCATTTTGCTTGCAATTCCTATCGCACGCAACTTGTGAACCGTAGGCGCACGGCGCCGCGACAGCAAGCGAATCGTGCCCTTTCCACGCCGTGGCGCGGCCATCTGGCTCTACAATGCCGCGACATGTCAACCGCCCAACCGCCCTCCGCCCCGCGCCGCCTGCTGTTCCGCCTGTTGCCCGGCGTGGTCCTTGCCGCCCTGCTACCGTTCGTGGGGCTGATCGCGGTGGCGATCTCGACGGTCTACGACGATACGCGCAGGGAGATCGACAGCCGCCTCGAACAGGCCATCACGCAGGCGGCCCGCCCGCTGGAAGCGCACCTGACCGATGCCATCGACCGCCTGTCCACCGCCACCGAGGCCGACACCGCCCCGACCAGCACCGCGGAAGGCCAGGCCTGGCTCGATGCCCACCCCGACCTGCGCGGCGTCTTCGACAACCTGGTCGTCGTCAGCGCCAGCGGCATCGTGCTGGCCGACGCCCCCGCCCTGCCGCAACAGCGCGGCACCGACATGGCGTGGCATCCCATCTTCAAGGCGGTGCGCGAGTCGCGGCGCCTCCAGATCCCCGAACCCTTCCTGTCGTCGGCGGGACAGCGGCCGGTAGCCTCGTTCGCCGCGCCGCTGCATGGACCGGATGGCGGCTTCTCCGGACTGGTGATCGGTTCGATCGAACTGGCGCGCAATCCCATCCTGGCGGACGTGGAAAACACGCGCATCGGCCGCACCGGGCATCTGCTGGTGGTCTCGGAGCGGGGCCGCTATATCGTCGGGCCAGACCACGCGCGCCTGCTGCAGCAGGCCCCGGACCTGGCCGACGGACAGCCGGCAGCGCGCGCGCGGGCGCAAGGCTGGAACGACAGCACGGAAATCCACCGGCCCGGGCAGTCGCCGGTCATCGTCAGCTATCGCGCGCTGAACGCCGTGCCGTGGAGCATCGGCGCCTGGTGGCCCGCGCAGGAAGCCTATGCCGGCGCCGCGCGCACCACGCGCACGCTGGTGGCCGCCGGGCTGGCCTTCGGCGCGGCCTGCCTGCTGTTCGCCTGGTTCTGGCTCGAACGCGCAACCAGCCCGCTCGAACGGCTGCGCCACGAGGTGGATGCCGGCATGCCGATCCACACGCCGCCGGCCCCCATCGGCCGGCCAATCCTGAGCGAGTCCCCTGCGCCCGGACCGCTCGCGCGGCTGGCCGATCTTGCCCAGCCGGACACCCGGACGTTCGACCCCGCCACCGAGGTCGGCGCCCTGGCCGGCAGCGTGGGCCGGCTGGTGCAGTACTGGGAACGGGCGCTGGGCGCCGCCGAGCAGGAAGCCGCGTTCTTCCGCGCGATCGCCGAGCAGGCGCCGGTGGGGCTGGCCTTCCTGGACCGATCGCTGGCGGTCCCGTTTGCCAATGTCCGTTTCGAACGGCTGGTGGGCGCCAGCAGTGCCACCATCGTGCGCGCCCTGCACGACGGTGACAGCACGACAACCTCCCCTGCGGCGCAAGCCGTGGCGGCCGTGCTGCGGCAACTGCCCCGCGTGCCGCTGGCGCTGGCGGACCGCCCCGTGGTGATCGCAACTGGGGAAGGCGCCGGCAGCGGTGCCGTCCTGCTGACGGCCCGGCCCGCGGGCGGCGCGGGCGCACCGCCGGTCGGCTGGATCATCGCCGTGGTCGATGCCACGGCCGAGCAGCGCGCCAAGGAAGCGCTGGAGCAGGAGGTGCGTGCCGCCCTGCTCGTGCTCGACGCCATCCAGGAACCCCTGTTGACCATCGACGGCGACGGCATCGTCACGCATGCCAGCCGCGCCATCGAGACACTGACCGGCACGCACCCCGCCAGCGCGATCGGCCAGTCGATCAACCGGCTGCTGCACCTGATCGAGCACGAGACCAACCGGCGCGTCATCCCCACGCAGTTGCTGCGCGCGGGCGGCACGCTGCCGGGCGGACTGCGCATGGAGGCCGCCGACAGCCGGCGGCACGATGTGGAATTGTCCTGGGGGCCGCTGCCCGGCACGTCGGGCGCCGGCGTGCTGGTGCTGCGGGATGTCTCCGCCACACGCGAGACCGTGCAGCGCATCGCCTGGGACGCCACCCACGACGTGCTGACCGGCCTGCTCAACCGCCGCGGCTTCGACGCCATCCTGCATGCGCAGGTGGAGGCCCATCGCGGAGCCCGCGGCGCGCCACGCGCACCGCTGGCGCTGCTCATGATCGACCTCGACGGCTTCAAGGCGATCAACGATTGCTACGGCCATGCCGCCGGCGACGACGTCCTGCGCGGCATCGCCGAGCGGGTGGTGCAGAACACGCGCACGCAGGATCACGTCGCCCGGCTGGGCGGCGACGAGTTCGCCGTGATCCTGCCCAATTGCGACCTGCAGACCGCCGTGACCTTCGCCGACCGCATCCGCGCGGCGCTTGCCCGCCAGCCGGTGCTGGCCGCCGGAGCACGCGCCCAGGTCGCGCTGTCGCAGGGGGTGGTGGAATTGCTGGCCGGCGATGCCGATGCCGCGGCCTTCCTGGCACGCGCGGATACCGCCTGCTACCGCGCGAAGAGCGAAGGCCGCAACACCATCGCCACGGGCTGAGAGGAACGGGTACAGGCGTGCGCCCATGAAAAAAGCCACCGGATAGTAGTACCCGGTGGCTCGAAGAATACGCTTTGAACGGGGAAGTTCAGCGCACTTGAAGCATAGGCAATGGTCGCCAACCCCGCCAATACCCAGGATAAGGTAATTTGGCAAAAACCCTGCGCCACTGCAGGTTTTGCGGGCAACGGAGACCGTCCGATGTGGAGACTGTACAACGCCCCCGGTTTGCAGAAAATACCCTCTGCCAAAGCAGGTGCCACGCGGAATCGCGCAATGTTGCGATATAATGAAAACGATTCGCATTTACGCCCTAGGCAATTACGTACGCTATTGAGTCACGGACCACGCACGATGCGGCTTTCCGAGCTTTCCCGCCGGGCCACGGCGGTGGTGGACCACGTTGAAGACCGTGAGCCCGCCGATCCCATCAGCCAGCGCCTGCGCGAACTCGGTTTCGTGATGGGCGAACAGGTGTGCGTGGTGGCGGTCGGCCCGTTCGGCGGCGATCCGCTCGTCGTTCAGGTGGGTTTTACCCGTTTTGCGCTGCGCAAACAGGAGGCCGCCCGCGTGCGCGTGCGCGCCGAGGCCGCGACCCAGCAGGCCCAGCCCGTCGTGATGGCGTCCGAGACCGCACCGCCCGCGCAGGTGCGCAAGGCGGCATGACGTCCGCCGGGTAATTGTCGGCCCTTCGCTTTCAGGCCTTTGCAGATGCACGCTTCTTCCTCTCCGCCCTCCGCACCCGCACTGCGCGTTGCGCTGGTCGGCAATCCGAACTGCGGCAAGACCGCGCTGTTCAACCTGCTGACGGGTAGCCGGCAGAAGGTGGCCAACTACGCCGGCGTGACGGTCGAGCGCAAGGAAGGCCGCTTCGTCTCGCCCTCCGGACAGCATGTGCAGATTCTCGACCTGCCGGGCGCCTACAGTCTGGTGGCGACCAGCCCCGACGAAGCCATCACGCGCGACATCTGCCTGGGGACGTTCCACGGCGAGCCGCGCCCCGACCTGATTGTCTGCGTGGTGGACGCCACCAACCTGCGGCTGCACCTGCGCTTCGTGCTGGAGCTGCAGCGCCTGGGCCTGCCGATGGTGCTGGCGCTGAACATGGTCGACGCGGCGGCACGGCGCGGCATCCGCATCGACCGCGCGAAACTGGAGCAAGCGCTGGGCATGCCCGTGGTGGAGACCGTCGCAATCAAGCGCAACGGTGCCGCCGACCTGGTCGCGCACATCGACCGCGAGCGCCTGCCCGCCGTCCCGACCGCCCTGCCGGCGGATGCCGATCCGCACCGCGAAGTGAAGCGCCTGCTGGATGCCGCCGTCACCATGCCGCGCAGCACGGCGGAACTGGACGACCGGCTCGACCGCATCGTGCTGCATCCGGTGCTGGGCCTCGTGCTGCTGGCGGTGCTGATGTTCTTCATGTTCCAGGCGGTGTTCTCCTGGGCCAAGCCGCTGATGGACGGCATCCAGGCCGCCGTGGAAAGCGCGGGCATCTGGATCGGTGCCCTGCTGCCGGACGGCATGCTCAAGAGCCTGCTGGTGGACGGCATCATTGCGGGTGCGGGCAGCGTGCTGGTGTTCCTGCCGCAGATCCTGATTCTGTTCCTCTTCATCCTGGCGCTGGAAGAGTCCGGCTACCTGCCGCGCGCGGCGTTCCTGCTGGATCGCCTGATGGCCGGCGCGGGCCTGTCGGGCCGCTCGTTCATCCCGCTGCTGTCGAGCTTTGCCTGCGCCATCCCGGGCGTGATGGCCACGCGCACGATCCAGGACCCGCGCGACCGGCTGGTCACCATTCTGGTCGCGCCGCTGATGACGTGCTCGGCGCGGCTGCCGGTGTACGCGCTGCTGATCGGCGCCTTCATTCCGGCCCGCCAGGTGTGGGGCGCCTTCAACCTGCAAGGGCTGGTGCTGTTCGGGCTGTACATGGCGGGCATCGTCTCCGCGCTGGTGGTGGCGTACGTGCTCAAGTACGTCAAGCGCGATCGCGCCGAGCATCCGCTGATCCTCGAGCTGCCGTCGTACCGCCTGCCCAGCCCGCGCAACCTGGCCATCGGCCTGATCGAGCGCGCACGCATCTTCCTGCGCCGCATCGGTACCGTGATCCTGAAGATGATGGTGGTGCTGTGGTTCCTGTCGACCTTTCCGTCGCCGCCCGCCGGCGCGACCGGACCGGCCATCGACTACAGCTTCGCCGGCTACATCGGCCACGCCTTGGAAGTCGTATTCGCGCCGATCGGCTTCAACTGGCAGATGTGCATCGCGCTGATTCCCGGCATGGCCGCGCGCGAGGTGGCCGTCGGGGCGCTGGCGACGGTGTATTCGCTGTCCGCCACGCATGAAGACGCCGCCGCGCAGCTCGCACCGGTCATCGCCGCGCAGTGGCCGCTGGCGACGGCGCTGGCCTTCCTGGCCTGGTACATCTATGCACCCCAGTGCATCTCGACGTTGGCCGCCATCCGTCGCGAGACCAACTCGTGGAAGGTGATGGCCGCCACCGCCGGCTACCTCTTCGTGCTGGCCTACCTGGCCGCCTTCGCCACCTACCAGATCGCACGGGTGCTGACATGAGCGTGTATCACGTGGTCGAAACCGGCGTCGTCGCAACGCTCGTGGCGCTGAGCGCCCTGTCGATCACCGGCCGCTACGCGCCGGCCATGCGCGCCCGCACGGTGGCGCGCATGGCGCTCTGGTGCGATCGTCCGTCGCGGCCGGGCTGGGTGCGTGCCTTCGGCCGGCGGCTGCTGGTGCCGGGCGCGGCACCGTCGTGCCACTCCGATCCGCTGTCGGGCAGCGCCTGCGGCAGCGGCTGCAGCGGCTGTGCGTCGGGTGAAGCGCCCGCGCAGATGGCCGAGCAGCCGATCCGCATCGTGCGCCACCGGTAACGGACACGGCGCCGCCGCACCCAGCGGGCCCGTTGTGCTTGCGCAAACGACAGGCGTAGACTGACCCTAACCTTCACGGGGGAACGCGCCATGACCGAAGACCTGCTGGTCCAGCTGATCGCGGAAATCGAGAAGGAAGACCCGGTGGATTTCGCCAACCTGCCGTTCGACGAGCAGATGTTGCGCAACCTGGTCTGCAAGCTGGTGGCGCATCAGCTGTCGCAGATGGAAGCGGCGCACTTCAGCCAGGACGATGTGATCGCCTCGCTGTCTGCGAGCATCGCCAAGCTGGTGCTGGAAAATCTCGTGCTGAATGCGCGCCTGCTGACACTGCAGGGGCACGGCGAAAGCGCACGCGAACTGCTGGAGCGCATCGCCCGCCAGGCGCGGGGCTGAGCCCGCGGCCGGCATCGCGCCGGCATGCGGCCCGGGGAGTTAGCGGGCCACGTTGTACTGCGTACGCGCCCGCGTCAGCAAGCGCTTGGCGACCGACAGGCCGCGGATGGCCGCGTCGTCGTCGTCGCTCAGGAAATCGAATTCGGCACTCCAGTTGCAGCCGGTGTGATCCGGCCGGTGGATGCACATCGCGCGCAGTTCGCAGTGCTCGCATTCGGGATGTTGCTGGACACAGCGGGCCAGCAGGGTCTTGAGTTCATCTTCGGACTTCAGACGGCGTCGCATCGGTATCTCCTGGCTAACATGCAGGGTTGGAACCGCCTGACACAGGGTGAGTTTCCGCATGATCCCGACGATGATGTTTCAGGACGTTACCGCGTCACACCAGTGTGAAGCGCGTGCAACGCCTATGCATTCAGGCCGACAGCACTGCCCGCCCCCGCACGGGCCTGGCATGCCGGGCACACCCCATACAGCGCCAGCGCGTGCTCGCGCAGCACAAAGCCGCGCTCGGCCGCCACGCTCTCTTGCCGCGACTCGATGGCGTCGTCGTGGAATTCCTCCACGCGGCCGCAGCTCAGGCAGATCAGGTGATCGTGGTGCGCGCCTTCGTTGATCTCGTACACCGCATGGCCGGCCTCGAAGGTATGACGCAGCAGCACGCTGGCATCCACCAGTTGGTTGAGCACGCGGTAGACCGTCGAGATGCCGATGTCGATGTCCGTCGACAGCAGTTGCCGGTACACGTCTTCCGCGCTCAGGTGGCGGCCGTGGTCCGTGCCGGCGGCAAGGATTTCCAGGATCTTGACGCGCGGCGACGTGGCTTTGAGCCCGGCCCGGCGCAGGTCGGTCGAATTAGGCATGGTGTTGGGGCGAGAAGTGCGAGATACGGCCCTGGGGCGCGGAAACGGGGATCCGGCGGATCGGGTTTCCGAAAAAAAGCGGCATGGCTGGCAGCCCGGGAAAGTCGCAGTCGGGAAAGCGGGGTCTGAGTGCTTTCCCGACTGTCGGGCGGCTTGCTACGGCCAAACGCTCTGTGTATCAGAGCGGTCCCCACAAAAGACCGGTTGTCTTGGCGCCATGAGCGGCGCGGCACGACGGAATTCGGTTCGATGCGCCGGTGCTGCGGTATTTGCCGATGCAGCAGCGGCGTCGATGGACACACTATAAATGCGAATCATTCGCATTACAAGAACTATTTTTGTGTCCGTGCCGGCGACCCGGTTTCCGCACGGCAAACAAAAAAAAACCGGGCCCGCTTGCGCGCGGCCCGGCTGCTAACACAGGGTCGAAATCAGTTCAGGCGGCTTCGGCCAGCGGCACCCGGATCAGGTGATCGAAGGCGGACAATGCGGCCTTGGCACCCTCGCCCGTGGCGATGATGATCTGCTTGAACGGCACCGTGGTCGAATCGCCCGCCGCGAACACGCCCGGCACGCTGGTGTGGCCACGCGCATCGACGATGATCTCGCCGAAGCGGTTGCGCTCCACCACGCCGTCGAGCCACTCGGTGTTGGGCACCAGGCCGATCTGCACGAACACGCCTTCCAGCGCGACGTCGTGCTCGGCGCCGTTGGTGCGGTGCTTGTAGCGCAGGCCGTTGACCTTTTCGCCGTTACCGGTGATCTCGGTGGTCTGGGCGTTGGTGAGGATGGTCGCGTTGGGCAGGCTTTCCAGCTTGCGCACCAGCACGGCATCGGCCTTGAGCTGGTCGCCGAACTCGAGCAGCGTGACATGGCTGACGATGCCCGCCAGGTCGATCGCGGCTTCCACGCCGGAGTTGCCGCCGCCGATCACGGCCACGCGCTTGCCCTTGAACAGCGGACCATCGCAGTGCGGGCAGTACGCCACGCCGCGGTTGCGGTATTCCTGCTCGCCCGGCACGTTGACGTTGCGCCAGCGCGCGCCGGTCGACACGATGATCGAGCGGCCCTTGAGCACCGCGCCGTTGGCCAGCGTCACCTCGGCGAGGCCGCCCGGCTCGTCGGCCGGCGTGAGCTTGACGGCGCGCTGCACGTTCATGATGTCGACGTTGTACTGGCGCACGTGCTGCTCCAGCGCGGCGGCGAACTTCGGCCCTTCGGTCTCCGGCACGGAGATGAAGTTCTCGATGCTCATCGTGTCGAGCACCTGGCCGCCGAAGCGCTCGGCCACCACGCCGGTGCGCACGCCCTTGCGCGCGGCATACACGGCCGCCGCCGCGCCGGCCGGCCCGCCGCCGACGATCAGCACGTCGTACGGTGCGCGGGCGTTGAGCTTCTCGGCGTCGCGGGCGGCGGCGCCGGTGTCGATCTTGGCGAGGATCTCTTCCACACCCATGCGGCCCTGACCGAAGACTTCCCCGTTCAGGAAGAGGGTCGGCACGGCCATGATCTTGCGCGCTTCCACTTCGTCCTGGAACAGCGCGCCGTCGATGGCGACGTGCTGGATGCGCGGGTTGATCACCGACATGACGTTCAGCGCCTGGACCACGTCCGGGCAGTTCTGGCACGTCAGGGACATATAGGTCTCGAAGCGGAAATCGCCTTCGATGTTGCGAATCTGTTCGATGACATCGTCATCGAGCTTGGGGGCGTAGCCGCCCACCTGCAGCAGCGCGAGCACGAGCGAGGTGAACTCGTGGCCGGTCGGGATGGCCGCGAAACGGACACCGACATCGGTGCCGGTGCGGCGGATCAGGAACGACGGCTTGCGCTCGGCGTCGTCGCGCTGTTCGGTGAGCGCGATCATGCCGGACTGCGCGGCGACATCACGCAGCAGGTCCATCATGTCGCGGGAGCCTTCGCTGTCATCGATCGAGGCAACCAGTTCGATGGGCTGCACAAGGCGTTCGAGGTAGGCTTTCAGTTGGGCCTTGACATCAGCGTCCAGCATGGCGATTTCTCTTCTTGGCTACGTTGGAATTCGGTGCGGGGACGCGGCACGCGCCGCGCCCCGGGGGGCAGCAGCCGGGCAAGCCGGCCGCGCGAGGAGAGGGCTGCGGTTACCGCTTAGATCTTGCCGACCAGGTCCAGCGACGGCTTGAGCGTCTTGGCGCCTTCGTTCCACTTGGCCGGGCAGACCTGGCCGGGGTTGCTGGCGACGTACTGGGCGGCCTTGAGCTTGCGCAGCGTTTCCTTCACGTCACGCGCGATGGCGTTGTCGTGCACTTCCGAGGTCTTGACCACGCCTTCCGGGTTGATCACGAAGGTGCCGCGCAGGGCCAGGCCTTCTTCGGGGATGTGCACGCCGAAGGCGTTGGTCAGCACGTGGGTCGGATCGCCCACCAGCGGGAACTGGGCCTTGCCGACGGCCGGCGAGGTTTCGTGCCACACCTTGTGCGAGAAGTGCGTGTCGGTGGTGACGATGTAGACCTCGGCGCCGGCCTTCTGGAATTCGGCGTAGTTGTCAGCAGCGTCTTCGACTTCGGTCGGGCAGTTGAAGGTGAAGGCGGCCGGCATGAAGATCAGCACGGACCACTTGCCCTTGAGGTTCTGCTCGGTGACTTCGACGAACTTGCCGTTGTGGAAAGCTTGTGCCTTGAAAGGCTGCACTTGGGTGTTGATCAGCGACATGGTGGTTTTCGGTTGGTTGCGTGGTTGACAACGGGAGTGATCGTAACGTGGTCCGCCGCATTGCACAAATTGATTGATCTGATTACACCGATTACCCACTCCTATTGCGCGGTCAAGATCACCAACAAAAGTGATTCATCAATCCTATTTCTTGCCTTCTTCACGCTTTGTTACCATTATTGATAATGATTCTTATTTGCATTTAAGGCACTTCCCTCTGCAAGCCATGCGTCCGGCCCGCGCCGCGCTCCAGCCAGCCACGGGATTTCCCCTTCTCGACACTGGAGCACGACATGCCGTTGTACCCGCCCCGTCAGGGCACCCCGGGCGCGCCTGCCCGTTTCCGTTGCGCCACCGATTCCGCCGGTGGCGTTCGGCCACCGTGCCGGATGGCGCCCATCGTGACCGCCGCCGCGTTGCTGTGCGCACCGGCGGCGGGTGCTGAACCGTCCCCCCCCGCCTACGCCCCGGTACTGGCGACACGCGCCGACCTGACGCTGGACCCGGTCATCGTCACCGCCACGCGGTCGCGAACGGCGTTGAGCCGCACGCCGGCCAGCGTCTCGGTGATCACCGACACCGATCTGGAGGAACAGCAGGCCGACAACATCAAGGAAGCGCTGCGCTACGAACCGGGCGTGACCGTGCGCCGCAGCGCGTTCCGGCCGACATCGGCGGCGTCCAGCGGATCGGCCGGCGGCTTTGGCGGCAACCAGGGCATCAACATTCGCGGGCTGGACGGCAACCGCATCCTGCTGATGGAAGACGGCATCCGCCTGCCGGCCGCCTTTGCCTATGGGCCGCTCAATGCCGGCCGCGGCGACTACGCCGACATGGCGCTGCTGCGCAGCATCGAGATCCTGCGCGGGCCGGCCTCGTCGCTGTACGGCAGCGACGGGCTGACCGGCGCAGTCAATTTCCTCACCAAGGACCCGCAGGATCTGCTGGACGTGTTCGGCAAGGCGTCGTACTTCGGGCTGCGCTCGGGCTATGACTCGACCGATCGCAGCTTCGGCACCACGGTTTCCACCGCCCTGGGCGGCGAACGGTTCCAGGGCACGCTGATCGCCGACGGCCGGCGCGGACACGCTGTCGACAACCAGGGCAGCAACGGCAGCGCGGGGGCGGCCCGCACCACGCCCAACCCGCAGGACACCGATAACACCGCGCTGCTCGGCAAGCTGGTGTTCAAGGCCACGGCCCGCGACACCTTGAAGCTGACCGGCGAGTCGGTGCGCCAGCGCATCGACAGCGACGCGCTGTCGGCCGTCACCCCGACGCTGCGCAGCCTGCGCTCGGCCGACCGGCTGGAGAGCCAGCGTGTCAGCCTCGACTACGACCATGCCGACGCCGACAACCGCTGGTTCCAGAACGCCCATGCCCTGGTCTACTTCCGCCGCGCCGAGATCGGGCAAGCGCAGGACGAGATCAGCGTCGCCTCGCAGCGCTCGCGCAACAACCACTACCGCGACCACACCTTCGGCCTGTCGTCGCAACTGGAAAGCAACTTCCGCACAGGTTCGCTCTCGCACAAGCTCGTGTACGGCGCGGACGCCAGCTTCTCGCGCATCGACAGCGACCGCTCGGGCACCGGGCCGGCGGCGTCCGACAACTTCGTCAACAAGGTCTTCCCCGACACCGGATACGCGCTGCTGGGCGCCTTCATGCAGGATGAGATCCGCCGCGGCAGCCTGAGCGTCATTCCGGCCCTGCGCTACGACACATACCGGCTGAAGCCGCGCAACCCGGGCGATCCGCTCTACACCGGCGTGCAGGCGGGCAGCAGCGACGGTGCGCTGTCGCCCAAGCTGGCGCTGATGTATGCCTTCGCGCCGGCCGCCACCGCCTACGTGCAATACGCGCGCGGCTTCCGCACGCCGACACCCGACCAGGTCAACAACGGCTTCACCAGCACCGCCGGTTCGCGCGTGTACTACCGCAGCATCGGCAACCCCCGCCTGAAGCCGGAGACCAGCGACACGGTGGAAGTGGGCCTGCGCGGCAAGCTCGATATCACGCGGGGCCGCATCGCATACAGCGTGGCCGCCTTTGCCGGGCGCTACCGCAACTTCATCGATCAGGTGACGGTCGGCGGCAGCATCACCAGCCCGACCAACCCGCTGACCTATCAGTACGTCAATGTCAGCCGCGCGTTCATCCGCGGCGTGGAGGCACGCGGCGAATGGCGGCTGCCGGCCGGCGTGAAGCTGCGCGCGGCGGCGGCCTATACGCGCGGCACGGCCGAAGACGCCGGCGGCGCTACCACGCCGCTCAATAGCATCAACCCGCTGCAGGCTGTGTTCGGCGTGCGCTACGAGCCCGGCGAGCGCTGGTTCGCGCAGACCGACATGACCTGGCAGATGGCCAAGAGCCCGAGCACCATCCGCCCGCCCGGCACCGGCGCCACGGCCGACTTCGCGACGCCGTCGTCGCTCGTGGTGGATGTGGCGGGCGGCTACCGGCTGAACAAGCACGCCTCGCTCTACCTGGCCGTGCGCAACCTGTTGGACCGCAAGGTGTGGAACTGGTCGGACGTGGCGGGCCTGGGCCTGGCCGGCTCGACCGCCCTCGACGCCTACACCGCGCCCGGCCGCACCTTCGCGGCCACCGTGAAGATCGAGTTCTGACCCGCCGACAAGGAGTGATGTGATGATGAACCCGCCCGCCCCTTCCCTGCCCACCGGCACGCCGGACGAACGCATCGCCCGCGCGGCCCGACTGCGCGAGCGCCACCGCGCCCTGCTCGCCGAACGCAGCCTGCGCCAGCGCGATGCCGCCGCCGAGCTGGGCGTGTCCGAAGGCGAACTGGTCGCCGCGCGTGTCGGCGCCGATGTCACGCGGCTGCGTGCCGGCGAGGACGGCCACTTCATCGGCCTGTTCGAGCAGCTCGGCGCGCTGGGCCGCGTGATGGCGCTCACGCGCAATGCCGCCGCCGTGCATGAGAAGGACGGCACCTTCACCAGCCTGAGCCACACAGGCCTGGTCGGGCTGGCGCTCGGCGCGGAGATCGACCTGCGCATGTTCTACGCGCACTGGGCACATGCCTATGCCGTGACCGACACCTCGCCGCGCGGCACGCTGCACAGCCTGCAGTTCTACGATGCCTGTGGCGAGGCGGTGCACAAGGTCTACCTGCGCGAGCACAGCGACCACGCCGCCTGCGACCGCCTGGTGGCGCAATGGCGCGCCGATGACCAAGCGCCCGGCGACGCCATGCAGGCGCGCCCCGCCCCGGACGCGCCGCGCCCGGACAGTGCCATCGACGTGCCCGCGCTGCTGTCCGCATGGGAAGCGATGACCGACACGCACCAGTTCTTCGGCCTGCTCAAGGCGCACGAGGTGGCGCGCACGCAGGCGCTGCGGCTGGCCGAAGGGCGCTTCACCCTGGCCGTGGCGCCGACTGCGCTGAGCGCGGTGCTGGAGGAAGCGGCCGCCACCGGCCTGCCGATCATGGTGTTCGTCGGCAACCGGGGCATGGTGCAGATCCACACCGGACCGGTCACGACCGTGCGGCGGCTCGACGGCTGGGTCAACGTGCTCGATCCCGGCTTCAGCCTGCATGTGCGCGGCGACCTGATCGACCGCGCCTGGGTGGTCTGCAAGCCGACCTCGGACGGCGTGGTGACCGCGCTCGAACTGTTCGATGCGCAAGGAGAGACCATCGCCATGCTGTTCGGCGCACGCAAGCCGGGTGAGCCGGAGCGGCCCGCCTGGCGCGACCTGATGCGCCGCTTGCTGGACGAGCGGCCGGCATGCCTGCCGCTGGGTTGCGCGATGGCGGGTTCGGCATGAGCGCCGGCGATGCGGGCCGCCGCCCATGGCTGGCCATGGCCGGGCCCGCTTCGCGCTGACGGCCCGGCACCCGGCCATCGTCGCCGCGAGGTGACGGCGCGGTGCCCTGCGCACGTGCGCCCGGCGGCATAGGCGAAATTACACGGCGCGCGCACGGGTTGCACGCACCGCACGTGGGCGCCGGCGGCGAGGTGCCGCGTGGCGGCCAGCAAACAGGCGGATGCCCGCGCCTGCGTGTCGGTGTCTGTCCGACTGGCATAGGACTTGCGCGACCCGGGAGATCGCAAACTCGCCGCCCGCGCCGACGGTTGATGCCAGCCCAGCGACACGCAGGGACGGGCTTCGGTCCGGCGCCGGTGGCCTTCGCTGGGAGCACGATCTTGTCGCTGAACGTCCTCTTTGTCGCATCGGAAGCGGTGCCGCTGGCCAAGACCGGTGGCTTGGGAGACATGGTCGGGGCATGCGCCGGCGCGCTGCAGCGCGCCGGATTGCACGTGACCGTGATGCTGCCGGGGTACCCCGCCGCGCAGGCGCAGCTGCGCGATGCCCGGGTGGCCTGCGCGCTGCCCGATCTGCCGGGCGGCCCCGCGCGCGTGCTGCTGGGCGCGATGCCCGATACCGGCGTGCCGGTGCTTCTGCTCGACGCCCCGGCGCTGTTCGATCGCCCGGGCAACCCGTACCTCGATGCCTGCGGCGAGCCCTACGCCGACAACGCGCTGCGCTTCGCCGCGTTCAGCCATGCGGCCGCGCACGTGGCCGGCGGCGTGCCCGACCTGCCCGCATTCGACATCGTGCAGGCGCATGACTGGCATGCCGCGCTGGTGCCGCTGCTGGTCAAGCGCGCGGGACGGCCGGTCAAGACGGTCCTGACCGTGCACAACCTGGCGTTCCAGGGCAACTTCCCGCCGCGCATCGCGCAGGACCTCGGTCTTCCCCCGGAGGCGGTGCGCGGGGCCGGATTCTTTGGGCAGTTCAGTTTCCTGAAAGCGGGGCTGATGTGGGCCGACCGCATCACCACCGTAAGCCGGACCTATGCGCGCGAGATCCTGACCGACGCCTTCGGCTACGGCATGCAGGACGTGCTGCGGGCGCGCCGGCATGACCTCGTCGCCATTCTCAACGGCATCGACAACGCGGTGTGGAATCCCTCGAAGGATGCTTACCTGTCGCGGCCGTTTTTCGCGGGCAACCTGAGCGGCAAGCACGCCGCCAAGCTGCAGCTGCAGACGCTGCTGCGCCTGCCGGAAGACGCGCATGCGCCACTGCTGGCGCTGGGCAGCCGCCTGACGCACCAGAAGATGGCGGACGTGGCGCTGCAGGCGCTGCCGCAGATGCTGGAAGCCCATCCCGACCTGCAGGTGGCGGTGCTGGGCTGCGGCGAGCGCCGCTATGAAAGCGCCATGGCCGCCCTGGCCGAGCGATATCCGCGCCGGATGGCGGCCGTGATCGGCTATACCGAGCGCAACGCGCACATGCTGCACGCCGGCGCCGACCTGCTGCTGCACGGCAGCCGTTTCGAGCCGTGCGGCCTGACACCGCTGTATGCCATGCGCTACGGCACGGTGCCGGTGGCCTCGCGGGTGGGCGGGCTGGTCGACACCATCGCCGATCGCGGCTCGCCCGAGGCGGCGCTGCGCGGCGCCACCGGCTTCCTGTTCGACGGCGAGACGCCCGAGGCCATGGCGGGCGCGGTGGCGCGCGCGCTGCGCGTGTTCGTCCAGCCGCGCGCATGGCGCGTCCTGCAATACAACGGCATGACGACGGACTTCGGCTGGTCGCAGCCGGCGCGCGAGTACCTGGCGCTGTATGCCTCGCTGGCACCGCGCGCCACGCCGATGCCGCATCTGCAGCACTGGCCGATGCGCACGCTTGCGCGGCCCGCGAGCCCCCCGGACACGGCGCCGGTGGGCAAACCCGCGCGCCGGCGCCGGACGACGGCGTTGTCCACCACGGCCCGCGCGCACCCGGTGGCGCGCGCCGCCGGCCGGGAAAAGATCCGCGCATGACATGCCGGCGGCACGGGCCGGGCCATCGCCCGGCCATCACGATCCGGCCGGACGCTGCCTTCGACGCGCCCGGCGCTCAACGCTCCAACGGCACCGACGCATGACCGATCCGAAGACGTTCGCGGCACCCGCCTCCCGCACCCCGCCCGCCCCGCCGCCCCGCGCGGCGGAAGACACGCAGCAGCCGGCCGCCGCGCAAACGCCCACGCAAGCACCTCCCGCGGCAGCCCCGCACGCCCGGCCCGAGGCGCAGTGGAGCGCGGCGGCATTCACGCCGGCGATCTGCTATCTCCATCCCTTGCAGCAGGGTCCGCTCGACCAGTGGGGCGGTCTGCTGGACCGCATCGCCGCGCTCGGCTTCGACCACGTGCTGATCGCGCCGCCGTTTGCGGTGGGCGCGGGCGGCAACGTGTTCGTCACGCGCGACCACGCGCGGCTGCATGCCGCGCTCGGCGGCGGACCCGCACATGCGGCGCTGGGCCGGCTGGCCGACGCTTGCCGGCAGCGCGGCCTGGCCCTGCTGATGGACCTGGTGATCGACCGCGTGGCGACCGACGCCCCGCTGCGCGCCGACCACCCCGGCTGGTTCCACTGCCGCGCCGAGCACGGCGACGCGCTGGACCCGCGCCTGCCGCCGTCGCACCTGGAGGTGGCCTCGTTCCGCCACGACGATGCGCATTGCGCCGAGGCCATCGGCGCGTGGTGGATGCAGCAACTGCGCGCGTGGACGGCGCTCGGCATCGGCGGCTTCCGCTGCGAGGCGCCGGCCCGCCTGCCGGCGGCGCGCTGGCACCCGCTGATCGCGGCCACGCGCGAGGGCGCCGGCGCGCGGCCGGTGCGCTTCCTGGCCTGGACGCCGGGCCTGGACGGCCGGGCCGTCGAGGCCCTGGCCGACGCCGGCTTCGATGCCACCTTCTCGTCGCTGCGCTGGTGGGATTTCCGCGCCGGCTGGATGGTGGAGGAACACGCGCGGCTGGCCGCCGTCGCGCCGCCCATCGCCACGGTGGAGGCGCCGTTCGGCACGCGCTACGGCCAGGCCTTCGGCGATGCCATGACGCGCGAGCGGGCCTACCGTCGCATGCTCGACGTGGCGGACGTGCTGGGTGCCGGCTGGCTGATGCCGTTCGGCTTCGAGCGCGGCGCGCTGCTGCCGATGCAGCCCGATCGCGGCGACCCGACCGACGCGCAGTGGATCGACGCGCATGCGGCCTTCGACCTGTCCGACGCGGTGCGCGACGTGAACGCGACGCTGCGTGCCGCGCAGGCCGCCGGCACGGTGGCCGCGCGCGCGGACCTGCGCATGCTGACCGGCCCCGACGCACGCATGAGCGCCCTGCTGCGCGCCGACGGCCCCGACCTGCGGGCGGACGATGCGGCGACGCTGCTGGTCATCAACCCCGACCTGCACACCGGCGTCGCGGCGCAGGCGGACCGCTTCCTGCCCGGCGTGGCGGGCGGCTTCACGCGCGGCGTGGCGCTCGACCTGCTGACCGAGCCGGCCGGCAGCCGCGACGAGGCCCTGCGCGCCAAGGCGCGCGCGCTGGCGGAGATCGACCTGCCGCCGGGCGGCGTGCAGGCCTGGCGCGTGTTCCGCAGCCGTCCGGTCCGGTGGCGCCCCATCGTGGCGCCCGGCGGGCAGCGGGCAATCCCGGGCGATGCAGACAGCGGGCGCGCCGGCACCGCCGTGGCCGCGCCGCGCATCGCCATCGAACACGTGGCCCCTGCCGTGGACGACGGCCGCTTTGCCGTGAAGCGGCTGGTGGGCGACGACATCGTCGTCGAAGCCGACGTGCTGATGGACGGGCACGACCAGCTGGCTGTAGAACTGCAGTGGCGCGCGGACGATGACGACGCCTGGCAGCGCGTGCCGATGGTGCCGCTGGGCAACGACCGCTGGCGCGGCGCCTTCCGGCCCGAACGGCTGGGGCGGCATGCCTATGCCGTGGCCGCCTGGCGCGATGCCTTCGGCACCTTCCGCGCCGAGCTGGAGACGAAGCACGCAGCCGGCGTGGAGGTGGCCGTCGAGCTGGAAGAAGGCGCGCAGCTGGTGGCGCATGCGGCCGACCACGCGCCCAAGGACGCCCCGGTGGACGCACTGCACCAGTTGGCGGACCTGCTCCGGGCCACCGCCCCGGACCCCGCGCACCGGCTCAAGCTGCTGCTGGACCCGGCCACCGCGCACGTGATGGCGCAGGCCTCGCACTTCCGGCCGTTCCATGTGCGCAGCGCACCGTATCCGCTCGACGTGGAGCGCAGCGGCGCCGCGTTCGCCAGCTGGTACGAGCTGTTCCCGCGCTCGGCCAGCGGCGACGCGCAGCGGCACGGCACCTTCCGCGACGTGGCGCGCCGGCTGGGGGTGATCCGCGCGATGGGCTTCGACGTGCTGTACTTCCCGCCCATCCACCCCATCGGGCGCACCCACCGCAAGGGGCGCAACAATAGCCTGCGCGCCGAGCCCGACGACCCGGGCAGCCCCTACGCGATCGGCGCGGCGGAAGGCGGGCACGATGCCATCCACCCGCAGCTCGGCACGCTGGACGATTTCCGCCGGCTGCGCGATGCCGCCCGCGGGCAGGGGCTGGAGCTGGCGCTCGACTTCGCCATCCAGTGCTCGCCCGACCACCCCTGGCTGCGCGCGCACCCGGGCTGGTTCGCCTGGCGCCCCGACGGCAGCGTCCGGTACGCCGAGAACCCGCCCAAGAAATACGAAGACATCGTCAACGTCGATTTCTACGCCGCGAGCGCCAAGCCCGCGCTGTGGCTCGCGCTGCGCGACGTGGTGATGTTCTGGGCCGACGAGGGCGTGCGGCTGTTCCGCGTCGACAATCCGCACACCAAGCCGCTGCCGTTCTGGGAATGGATGATCGGCGAGGTGCGCGCGCGCTACCCCGATGCGATCTTCCTGTCGGAGGCGTTCACGCGGCCCAAGGTGATGTACCGGCTGGCCAAGGTGGGCTTCTCGCAGTCTTACACCTACTTCACGTGGCGCCACGGCAAGCAGGAATTCATCGACTACCTGACCGAGCTGACCCGCACGCCGGTGCGCGAGTATTTCCGGCCGCACTTCTTCGTCAACACGCCCGACATCAATCCGGTGTTCCTGCAGACCTCGGGGCGGCCGGGCTTCCTGATCCGCGCGGCGCTGGCGGCCACGCTCTCCGGGCTGTGGGGCGTCTATAACGGATTCGAGCTGTGCGAGGGGCAGGCGCTGCCCGGCAAGGAGGAATACCTGGACGCCGAAAAGTACCAGCTGCGCGCGTGGGACCACGACCGGCCGGGCAACATCGTCGCCGAGATCGCGCTGCTCAACCGCATCCGCCGCACCAATCCGGCGCTGCATTCGCACCTGGGCGTGCAGTTCCAGCCGGCCTCGGGCGAGGGCATCCTGTACTTCAGCAAATCGACGCCGGCGCCGCTGCCGACCCACCCGGCCGAACCCGCCGATGCCGCGCCGGAGCGCTTCGGCGACAACACGCTGCTGGTCGCCATCAGCCTCGACCCGCATCACCCGCAGGAGGCCGACATCGAGCTGCCGCTGTGGCAGTGGGGCCTGCCCGACCACGGCGCGCTGATGGCGGAGAACCTCGTCGACGGCGCGCGCTTCGTGTGGCGCGGCAAGCGGCAGCACGTGCGGCTGGCGCCCGAGCAACCGTTCGCGATCTGGCGCGTACGACCCGCGCTGCCTTCGGAGGAGCAACCGTCATGACGCGCAACCCGACCGTGCTGCTGGTGGACGACGCGCTCTGGTACAAGGACGCGGTCATCTATCAGCTGCACGTCAAATCGTTCTGCGACTCGGACAACGACGGCGTAGGGGACTTCCCGGGCCTGATCTCCAAGCTCGACTACATCGCCGAGCTGGGCGTGGATGCGATCTGGCTGCTGCCGTTCTACCCCTCGCCGCGCCGCGACGACGGCTACGACATCGCCGAATACCGCGGCGTGCACCCCGACTACGGCACCATGGCCGACGCGCGCCGCTTCATTGCCGAGGCGCACGCGCGCGGCCTGCGCGTCATTACCGAGCTGGTCATCAACCACACCTCGGACCAGCACCCGTGGTTCCAGCGCGCGCGGCGCGCCAAGGCGGGCTCCGCGCTGCGCGACTTCTACGTGTGGTCGGACCACGACAAGAAATACGCCGGCACGCGCATCATCTTCATCGACACCGAGCCCTCCAACTGGACCTGGGACCCGGTGGCCAACGCCTACTACTGGCACCGCTTCTATTCGCACCAGCCCGACCTGAACTTCGACAACCCGCGCGTGCTCAAGGCCGTGCTGGGCGTGATGAAGTTCTGGCTCAACCTGGGCGTGGACGGCCTGCGGCTCGATGCCGTGCCCTACCTGGTGGAGCGCGAGGGCACCGCCAACGAGAACCTGCCCGAGACGCACGCCGTGCTGCGCAAGATCCGCGCGGCGATGGACGCGGAATTCAAGAACCGCCTGCTGCTGGCCGAAGCCAACCAGTGGCCCGAAGACACACAGGAATACTTCGGCAACGGCGACGAGTGCCACATGGCCTTCCACTTTCCGCTGATGCCGCGCATGTACATGGCGATCGCGCGGGAGGACCGCTTCCCGATCACCGACATCATGCGGCAGACGCCCGAGGTGCCGCCCACCTGCCAGTGGGCCATCTTCCTGCGCAACCACGACGAGCTGACGCTGGAGATGGTGACCGACGCGGAGCGCGACTACCTGTGGGAGGTCTACGCCAGCGACCGCCGCGCGCGGCTCAATCTCGGCATCCGCCGGCGCCTGGCGCCGCTGCTGGAGCGCGACCGCCGCCGCGTGGAGCTGATGAACAGCCTGCTGTTCTCGATGCCCGGCACGCCGGTGATGTACTACGGCGACGAGATCGGCATGGGCGACAACATCCACCTGGGCGACCGCGACGGCGTGCGCACGCCGATGCAGTGGTCGCCCGACCGCAACGGCGGCTTCTCGCGCGCCGATCCGGAGCAGCTGGTGCTGCCGGCCATCATGGGCTCGCTGTACGGCTATGAATCGGTCAACGTGGAGGCGCAGACGCGCGACGCGCATTCGCTGCTGAACTGGACGCGCCGGCTGCTGGCCACGCGCAAGCGCCACCGCGTGTTCGGGCGCGGCAGCATCCAGTTCCTGCAGCCGGCCAACCGCAAGGTGCTGGCCTATGCGCGCGCGCTGGAAGGCGAGGCCCCCATCCTGTGCGTGGCGAATCTGTCCCGGGCCTCGCAGGCGGTGGAGCTGGACCTGGCCGCCTATGCGCAGCGCGTGCCGGTGGAGTTGATCGGCGGGACGGCCTTCCCGCCGATCGGCCAGTTGCCCTATCTGCTGACGCTGCCGCCCTATGCGTTCTACTGGCTGGAGCTGCGCGAGAACGAGCCCGGCCCGTCGTGGGCGCAGCCGGCCGCGGAGCAGTTGCCCGAGTTCACCACGCTGGTGCTGCGCGCGAGGCTCGATGCGCTGGCCGACACACGCCAGCGCGAGGCGCACCGCCAGCTGGTCGAGCGCGAGATCCTGCCGACCTACCTGCCCAAGCGCCGCTGGTTCGCGGCCAAGGACAGCGTGCTGCGCGGCGCGCACTTCGCCTGGGGCACCGAGCTGCCGGTGGATGCGGCCTCCACCAACCGGCCGCTGGCGGGGGCGACCCGGCCCGAGGTGTTCATCAACGAGATCGCCGTCACGCTGGGCGACGCGGACGGCACCGAGCGCACCGAGCGCTACCTGCTGCCGCTGTCGATCGCGTGGGAGAGCGCCACGCTGCCCGCGCTGCCGATCCAGCTGGCGCTGGCGCGCGTGCGGCGCGGCCGCCATGTCGGCTACCTGACCGATGCCTTCACCACCGAGACCTTCGCCCGTGTGCTGCTGGCCAACCTGGTGCGCGGCGTCACGCTGGAGGCCAGCGACGGCCGCGTGCATTTCGAGCCCGAGCCGCACCTGGCCGAACTGGCCGAGCCGCCGGTGGCCGCCGAAACCGCGGCGGTGCGCCCGGCGCCGCTGCCGCTGGCGCCCGACGCGCCGGTGCAGTGGCTGGCGGCGGAGCAGTCCAACAGCTCGCTGGTGATCGGCGAATCGGTCATCGTCAAGCTGATCCGCCGGGTGGCGGCGGGTGTGCATCCGGAAGTGGAGATGACGCGCCACCTCACGCGCATCGGCTATGCCAACACGGCCGCGCTGATCGGCGAGATCGCGCACGAGGGCGCGGACGGCGAGCGCAGCACGCTGGCCGTGCTCCAGAGCTTCGTGCCCAACCAGGGCGATGCGTGGACATGGGCACTCGACTACCTGCGCCGCACCATCGATGAGCTGGCGGTGCTGACGGAGGCCGTCTCGGCCGGCGACGGCGACGCGGCGCCCACCGCCGTCTCGGAAGCGCGCACCGATACCGACGAAGCGCTGGCGGGCTACCTGGCCTTCATCGGCGCGATCGGCACGCGGCTGGGCGAGCTGCACGTCGCGCTGGCCGGGCCGTCTGACGATCCGGCCTTCGGCACCCGCGCCGCCGACGCCGACGACGCAGCCTTCTGGACCGCGCGCGTGGACGAGGAGCTGGCCCGCGCGCTCGACCACCTCGCGGCATGGCAGGCGGCCAACGGACCGCGCGCCGAGGTCGGCTGGCTGCTGTCGCAGCGCGATGCCCTGCTGGAAGCCGCCCGCGAACGCGCGCAGGGCGGCCTGGGCGCGATGCTGGCGCGCGTCCACGGCGACTTCCACCTCGGCCAGGTGCTGGTGGCGCAGGGCGATGCCTACCTGATCGACTTCGAGGGCGAGCCGTCGCGGCCGGTGGACGAGCGCCGGCGCAAGACCAGCCCGCTGCGCGACGTGGCCGGGCTGGTGCGCTCGCTCGACTACGTGGTGGGCGCCATGCGGCAGGGCCCCGAGCATGTGGCCGGACCGGCGCAGGAGCGGCGCGACCAGCTGCTCGAACGCTTCCGCAATGCGTCCACCGAGCGCTTCCTGGAGGCCTACGCGGCCGCCATCCTGGCCCCCGGTTCCGATGACGGCGCCTGCATGCTCGATCTGGACCTGCTCGACCTGTTCCTGTTGGAGAAGGCGGCCTACGAGGTCAACTACGAAGCGGCCAACCGGCCGACGTGGCTGCCGATCCCGCTGGCGGGCCTGGCGCGGGTGGCGCGCCGGCTGCTGCCGGCGGACGTGGCGCCGCCCGTGGCGCGGGATCCGCTCGGAGGCCCGCCGTGACCTCGGCCCATGACTTCGCCACGGCCACCCGGCCGGCCACGCCCAGCGCGGCGGCCCAGGAGCCTGCGCCCGCGCTGCCGCCCGGCCTCGACCGGAACACGCTGGACGCGCTGACGCACGGCCGGCTGGGCGACCCGTTCGCGGTGCTGGGGCCGCATCGGCTGGAGACGGCCGAGGGGGAGAGGCCGCACCGGATGGTGCGCGCCTTCCATCCCGGCGCGCGGCGCGTGCAGGCCATCGACCCGCGCGGCCAGGTCATGGCCGAACTGGCGCCGGTCGGGCGCACTGGGCTGTTCCACGGACGGCTGCCCGACGACGCGCCCGATGCCGACGGCCACCCCGGCGCCTACCGGCTGCGCGTGATCTGGCCGGCCGGCGCCGGCCATGAAGCGGTGCAGGAAGCGGAAGACCCCTACGCCTTCGGCCTGTTGCTGGGCGACCTGGACCTGCACCTGATCACCGAAGGCCGGCACTGGGAACTGGCCCGCTGCCTGGGTGCCCAGGCCATGCGGCAGGACGATGTGGCCGGCGTGCGCTTTGCCGTGTGGGCACCCAATGCCCGGCGCGTGTCGGTGGTCGGCGACTTCAACCAGTGGGACGGCCGCCGCCACCCGATGCGGCTGCGCCACGGCACCGGCGTGTGGGAGCTGTTCGTGCCCGCCGGCCTGGGCGCGGGCCCGGGCTCGCGCTACAAGTTCGAGCTGGTGGGCGCCGACGGGCATCTGCTGGTCAAGGCCGACCCGGTGGCACGCCGCACCGAAGCGCCGCCCGCGACCGCCTCGGTGGTGGCCGATCCGCTGCCGTTCCGATGGTCCGACGCGGCATGGATGGAAACCCGCGCCGCGCGCCAGCGGCCCGATGCGCCGATCGCCATCTACGAGGTGCACGCGGGCTCGTGGCTGCGCGACGTGGAAGACGGCGGCCGCAGCCTGGACTGGGACGCGCTGGGCGAGCGGCTGATTCCGTACGTGGCCGGGCTCGGCTTCACGCATGTCGAACTGCTGCCGGTGGCCGAGCATCCGTTCGGCGGCAGTTGGGGCTACCAGCCGCTGGGGCTGTTCGCGCCGTCGGCGCGCTTCGGCCCGCCGGAGGCCTTCGCGCGCTTTGTCGAGCGCTGCCACCAGGCGGCGCTGGGCGTCGTCGTCGACTGGGTGCCGGCGCACTTTCCCAGCGACCCGCACGGCCTGGCGCGCTTCGACGGCACCGCGCTCTACGAGCACGCCGACCCGCGCGAAGGCTTCCACCAGGACTGGAACACCCTCATCTACAACTTCGGCCGCCACGAGGTGCGCGGCTTCCTGATCGCCAGCGCGCTGGAATGGCTCGAGCACTTCCACATCGACGGCCTGCGCGTCGACGCGGTGGCCTCGATGCTCTATCGCGACTACTCCCGCCCGGCCGACGCCTGGGTGCCCAACCGCTACGGCGGCCGCGAGAACCTGGAGGCGGTCGCCTTCCTGCAGCAGATGAACGCCGTGGTGCACGCGCGCTGCCCCGGCGCCATCACCATCGCCGAAGAGTCCACCGCGTGGCCGGGCGTCACCGCCGCCGTCGAAGTCAACGGACTGGGCTTCGACTACAAGTGGAACATGGGCTGGATGCACGACACGCTGCACTACATGCAGCGCGACCCCATCTACCGCCAGCACCATCATGACGGCCTGACCTTCGGCCTGGTCTACGCCTTCTCCGAACGGTTCATCCTGCCGCTGTCGCACGACGAAGTCGTGCACGGCAAGGGCTCGCTGCTGGGCAAGATGCCCGGCGACGACTGGCAGCGCCTGGCCAACCTGCGCGCCTACCTGGCCTTCATGTGGACGCATCCCGGCAAGAAGCTGCTGTTCATGGGCGGCGAGTTCGGCCAGCTCGGCGAGTGGAACCACGATGCCGCGCCGGAATGGCACCTGCTGGACGACCCGCGGCACCGCGGCGTGCAGCGGCTGGTGCACGACCTGAACGCCCTCTACCGCAGCGAACCCGCCCTGCACGCGCGCGACTGCGCGCCCGAAGGCTTCAGCTGGGTGATCGGCGACGACCGCGCCAACAGCGTCTTCGCCTACCTGCGGCTCGACACCGCGGGCACGCCGATGCTGATCGTGGCCAACATGACCCCGGTGCCGCGCGACGGCTACCGGATCGGCGTGCCGGATGTCGATGGCGCGGTGCGGTGGCGCGAAATGCTCAATACCGACAGTGCGGTGTATGGCGGGACCAATCTTGGGAATGGCGGTGTTGTGGATGTAGAGGATGTGGAGTCGCACGGGTGGCGGCGGTCGGTGGTGGTGCGGTTGCCGCCGTTGGCTGTTGTGGTGTTGAAGGTTTGAATCTGGTGATGGGTGTTGATTTGTTTGTTGTGGGGATGGGCTGGTTTTTTTGTTGGTGGTGCATCCCTGGTTTCGTCCCCTGGCGGGGCTGGGCTTGGTGGTCCATCCCTTGTTTCATCCCCTGCCGGGGCTGACTCACTTTCTTTGTCTTGCCAAAGAAAGTAAGCAAAGAAAGGCGCGCCCGATGCGGCGACACCCTCCTTGAATTTGTGTTGCAGGGAGGGGAAGGGGGCAAACTCGCTTCGCTCAGACAGCCCCCTTCCTTTTTCCTCCCTGCAACACAAATTCAAGGCGCCGCATAGGGCAAGGGAAAGGCAAACAATCTGACACTAGGCTTACTACCAAGGCTGATCTTGGCGTCCACGCTGGCTTTGCGTCGGTTTGGCCGTTCCTGCCCTAGATGGCGCCTTGAATTTTTGTTACGGGGAGGAAAAAGAGAGGGGGCTGTCTGAGCGCAGCGAGTTTGCCCCCTCTCCCTCCCCGTAACAAAAATTCAAGGAGGGGGTCGCCATCTCGGGCGCGCCTTTCTTTGCCTACTTTCTTTGGCAAGACAAAGAAAGTAGGTCGGCCCCGGCAGGGGACGAAACGGGAGATGCACCACCAACACCAAACCCTGGCAGGAGAACCAACCAGATAACCCAACAAGACCCAAACCATGCTACGCCTACCCAGCACCCTCTCCCCCGGCAAGCCCTATCCCCTGGGCGCCCAATGGGACGGCCTGGGCATCAATTTCGCCGTCTTCTCGGCCAACGCCACCCGCATCGATCTCTGCCTGTTCGACCCCACCGGCCGCAAGGAGCTGGCGCGCCTGCCATTGCCGGAGTGCACCGATGAAGTCTGGCACGGCTACCTGCCCGGCGTGGAATCGGGCCTGGTCTACGGCTACCGTGCCTACGGCCCGTGGGAGCCGTACCGCGGCCACCGCTTCAATCCGCACAAGCTGCTGCTCGACCCCTATGCCCGCCGCCTGGTGGGCGCGCTGCGCTGGTCCGATGCGCTGTTCGGCTATCGCCTGAACTCCTCCCGCGCCGATCTGTCGTTCGACCGGCGCGACAGCGCACCCGCCTGCCCCAAGGCCGTGGTGACGGACGAGTCGTTCAACTGGGGCAACGATGTGCGGCCCAACACGCCGTGGTCGCGCACGGTGATCTACGAGATGCACGTGCGCGGCGCATCGATGCTGCGCGACGATCTGCTGCCGCCCGAGCGCGGCACCTTTGCGGCCCTGGCCGATCCGGTCTTCATCGAGCATCTGCGGGCGCTGGGCGTGACGGCGGTGGAGCTGCTGCCCGTGCACGCCTTCCTGCAGGACCGCTTCCTGGTCGAGCGCGGCCTGCGCAACTACTGGGGCTACAGCACGCTGGCGTTCTTCGCGCCGGAGCCGGCTTACCTGTCGACGCCCACGCTGCACGAGATGAAGGTGGCGATCCGGCGGCTGCACGCGGCGGGCATCGAGGTGCTGCTCGACGTGGTGTTCAACCACACCTGCGAAGGCAACGAGCTGGGGCCGACGCTGTCGTTCCGCGGGCTGGACAACGCGAGCTACTACCGGCTGGTGCCGGGCCAGGAGCGCTACTACATCAACGACACGGGCTGCGGCAATACGCTCAACCTGTCGCATCCGCGCGTGCTGCAGATGGTGATGGATGCGCTGCGCTACTGGGTCAACGCCTGCCACATCGACGGCTTCCGCTTCGACCTGGGCGTGACGCTGGGGCGCGAGGGGCTCGGCTTCGATCCGGGCTCGGGGTTCTTCGATGCCGTGCGGCAGGACCCGGTACTCGCCACCGTCAAGACGATCGCCGAGCCGTGGGATGTCGGGCCCGACGGCTACCAGCTCGGCAACCATCCGCCCGGCTTCGCCGAATGGAACGACCGCTTCCGCGACGGCGTCCGGCGCTTCTGGCGCGGCGACGCCGGGCAGCGCCCGGAGCTGGCCGCGCGGCTCACGGGCAGCGGCGACCTGTTCGGGCGGCGCTACCGGCGGCCGTGGGCCTCGATCAACTATGCCGCTTCGCACGACGGCTTCACGCTGCGCGACGTGGTCAGCTACACCCACCGGCACAACGAAGCCAACGGCGAAGACAACCGCGACGGCCACCACGACAACTGCAGCGCCAACTGGGGCGTCGAAGGCCCGACCGACGACACCGCCATCCTGGCCCAGCGGGCCCGGGTGGCGCGCGCGCTGCTGGCCACCGTCCTGCTCTCCAACGGCACGCCGATGCTGCTGGGCGGCGACGAATTCGGCCGCACGCAGCAGGGCAACAACAACGCCTATTGCCAGGACAACGCGATCTCGTGGCTGGACTGGTCGATGCGCGCGCAGGCCGAAGGGCGGGCGCTGTTCGCCTACACCGCGCGCCTGATCGCGCTGCGCAAGACCAGCCCCGCCCTGCGCTGGCCGCACTTCGTGCACGGCGAGGCGGAGGTGCTGCCCGGCGTGCCGGACATCGCCTGGTTCGACGAGCGCGGCCACCCGCTCACGCCCGACGCCTGGAACGACGCCGAAGCCCGCGCGCTGGCGCTGCGCCGCGCCTGCATCGAGACCATCGACGGCGAGGCGCGGCCGCACGTGGCGCTGACGCTGATCAACGGCGCCGCCGCCGACCTGATCTTCACGCTGCCCGGGCCCGCCATGGACTGGCTGCTCGCCATCGACAGCGCCGCGCCCGAGCGCGAGGCACGGCCCCATGCCGAACCGACCGTGCGGGTGCAGGGACGCAGCGTGGTGCTGCTGCTCGCCACGCAGCTCGCCGCGATCGCGCAGATCGCCTCGGCGCCCGAACGCGAAGCCGCCGGCCAGACGGTCGGCCGCGTGCCCGACAGGCCGGTCGAAGCCGGTGCCGGCGTGCAGCCCCATCCCGACGCAACCGTGCCCGCCACCGGCCAGGGAGAGGCCTTGCCATGACCGACACCACCTCCGCGCCGCCCGTCCGCCACGCGCACGACCTGCCGTTCGGGGCTGCCTGCCTCGGCCCGGACCGCACGCGCTTCCGCCTGTGGGCGCCCGATGCCGTCGAGGCCTGGGTCGACATCGACCAGGGCGAGGCCGTGCGCATGGCGCCCGAGCCCGGCGGCTGGCATGCCGCCACCGTGCCGGTCGGCGCCGGCACGTGCTACCGCTATCGGGTCACCAACCGCGAGGGCATCGCGCTGACGGTCCCAGACCCGGCAGCGCGCGCACAGTGGCAGGACGTGCACGGCCCGAGCCTGGTGGTGGACCCGCTGCGCTACGCGTGGCAGCACCCCGGATGGATGGGCCGGCCATGGCACGAGACCGTGCTGTACGAACTGCACGTCGGCGCGCTGGGCGGCTTCGACGGCGTGCGCGCGCGCCTGCCCGAGCTGGCGCGCCTGGGCATCACGGCCATCGAGCTGATGCCGGTGGCGGAGTTTCCCGGCGCGCGCAACTGGGGCTACGACGGCGTGCTGCCGTTCGCGCCGGAGGCCGGCTACGGCCCGCCCGATGCGCTCAAGGCCCTGATCGACAGCGCGCACGGCCTGGGGCTGATGGTGTTCCTCGACGTCGTCTACAACCACTTCGGGCCGGAGGGCAACTACCTGCACCACTACGCCCGCCGCGTCTTCCGCGACGACGTGCACACGCCCTGGGGCGCCGCCATCGACTTCCGCCAGCCGGAAGTGCGCGCGTTCTTCCTCCACAACGCGCTGATGTGGCTGATGGAATATCGCTTCGACGGGCTGCGGCTGGATGCCGTGCACGCCATCGGCGCGCGCGACTGGCTGGAGGAGCTTGCCGCCCGCGTGCGGCAGGCGGTCGAGCCCGGGCGGCACGTGCACCTGGTGCTGGAGAACGAGCACAACACCGCCTCGCTGCTGCGCGGCGCCCCGCCCGGCACGCTGGGCACCGGCGCCTTCGAAGCCCAGTGGAACGACGACGGCCACAACGCGCTGCACGTGCTGCTGACCGGCGAGCACGAGGCCTACTACGCCGCCTATGCCGACGCCCCCGCGCAGCGGCTGGCGCGCGTGCTGCAGGACGGCTTCTGCTACCAGGGCGAACCATCGGTCATCCACGACGGCGCACCGCGCGGCGAGCCCAGCGGCTGGCTGCCGCCCACCGCCTTCGTCCTGTTCCTGCAGAATCACGACCAGATCGGCAACCGGGCCTTCGGCGAGCGGCTCACGCGCCTGGCGCACCCCGACGCCCTGCGCGCCGCGCAGGCGCTGCTGTTGCTGAGTCCGCAGATTCCGCTGCTGTTCATGGGCGAGGAATGGGGCTGCCTGCGGCCGTTCCTGTATTTCACCAGCCACCACGGCGCGCTGGCCGAGGCCGTGCGCGAAGGCCGGCGGCGCGAATTCGCGCGGTTCGCCGCCTTTGCCGATCCGCACCAGCGTGAACGCATTCCCGACCCGAACGACGAGCGCACCTTCCTCGACTCCCAGCCCGGCAGCACCGATCCCACACTGCCCGAGCAGCTGGACTGGCTGAACCGCACGCAGGGCCTGCTGGCGCTGCGGCATGCCCGCATCGTGCCGCGCCTGCCCGGTGCGCGCGCACTCGATGCCGTGCCGCTCGGCGCCACGGGGGCGCTGGCGCGCTGGCGGCTGGGCGACGGCAGCGTGCTGACGCTGGCCATCAACCTGGGCACGCAGCCGGTGGCGGTGCCGACCGCGCTGGCCGGCAACCCGGCCGACCTGCTCCATGAATCGCGCGATGGCGTCGCCGCGGCACTCGCCGCGCACCGCGTGCCGCCCCGCGCGTGCATCGCCCTGCTGCACGCGGCATCGCCCCCTGACTTGCAGCGATGAGCCAACGCCCCGCGCCCCCCTCGTCCCCGCATGCCGCCAGCGCGCTGCACCGGCTGGCGCTGGACGCCGGCCTGCTGGTCGACTGGGAAGACGCCGCCGGCCGCCCGATGCGCGTGAGCGACGACGTGCTGCGCGCCGTGCTGCGCTGCCTGGGCCTGCCCGCCGACAGCGCCGCCGACGAGGCCGACAGCCGGGGCAGGCTGCTGGTCGAAGCGGCCGAGCACGCGGTGCCGCCGCTGGTCACCGGGGTGGCCGGACACGCCGTCCTGCTGGAAACCGCGCCACCGTGGGCGGCCACGCTCGGCGGACGACCCTACCGGATCGGCTTCGAGCACGGCGGCGGCACCGAAGGCACGGTGCACGCGAGCATCGGGCACGACCGGGCCACGCTGCGGCTGGCGCCGGTGCCAGCGCCGGGCTACCACCGGCTGCGCATCGACACCGGCAGCCGCACCGCCATCGAGACCACGCTGGCCATCGCGCCGGCGCGCTGCTACGCGGTGTCCGATGCGCTGCAGGCGCGCGGGCGCCCGCCCGATGCGCGGCTGTGGGGCGGCTCCGCGCAGCTCTACGGCCTGCGCCACGACGGCGAGCGGGCCGCGCTCTCGGCGGGGCTGGGCGACTACACCGCGGCCGGCCTGCTGGCGCGCAGCCTGGCGCGGCACGGCGCCGACGCGCTGGCACTGAGCCCCGTGCACGCCATGTTCAGTGCGGACACGCATCGCTACGCCCCTTACTCGCCATCGAGCCGGCTGTTCCTCAACGCATGGATGATCGACCCGGCCGCGCTGCTCGGCGCCGAGGCCGCGCGGCAGGCGGTGAGCGACGCCGGCCTGGCGGACGACTGCGCCCGGCTGGAGGCGAATGCCCTGATCGACTGGCCCGCCAGCGCCGCCGCGCGGCTGACGGTGCTGCGCGCGCTGCATCGCCGCCTGCGGATGCAGGCCGCCGCCGGAGACAGCGCCGCGCGCCGCCGGCACGAAGACATGCTCGCCCACTACGCCGGCCAGGGCAGCAGCCTGCTCGACCACGCGCACTTCGAGGCGCTCGACGCCCACCTGCGCCAGGCACATCCGCCGCTGCACCACTGGCAGCACTGGCCCGCGCCCTACCGGTCGCCGTCGTACCTGGCGGTGCGCGCCTTCGCCCGCGACCACCCCGACGCCGTGGATTTCCACCGCTTCCTGCAATGGGCGGCGGCGCGCCAGCTGGCCGCCGCGCAGCGCGCCGCCGAAGACGCCGGCATGGCCATCGGCCTGATCGCCGACCTCGCGGTCGGCACCGACGGCGCCGGCAGCCATGCGTGGAGCCGGCAGCAGGACCTGCTGATCGGCCTGACGGTGGGCGCGCCGCCGGACGTGTTCAACGCGCAGGGACAAAGCTGGGGGCTCACCACCTTCAGCCCGCGCGCGATGCGCACGCAGGGCTTCGCCGCTTTCCTCGAGATGCTGCGGGCCGTGATGGCCGTGCCCGGCGGCGTGCGCATCGACCATGTGCTGGGGCTGATGCGGCTGTGGGTGATTCCCGACGGCGCGCGGGCGCTGGACGGCGTATACCTGCGGTATCCGCTGCGCGACCTGCTGCGGCTGATCGCACTGGAGTCGTGGCGCAACCGCTGCATCGTCATCGGCGAAGATCTCGGCACCGTACCGGCGGGCCTGCGCGAACAGCTGGCCGACGCGGGCCTGCTCGGCATGCGCATCCTGTGGTTCGAGCGCGACGATGCGCGGCCCGAGGCGCCGTTCCGCCCGCCGCAAGCGTGGTCGCCCGCCTCGGTGGCCATGACCAGCACGCACGACCTGCCCACCGTGGCAGGCTGGTGGACGGGCCACGACCTGCACTGGCAAGCCCGGCTCGGGCTGCTGCCGATCGGCATGAACGAAACCGAAGCGCGCACGCGCCGCATGGCGGACCGGCGCGCCCTGGTCGGCGCCTTCGCGCAACACCATCGCACCACCGTGCCCACGGCCGGCGACGACGCGGCACAGCGCATCGCCGCCCTGCAGACCGCGCTCGCGCAGGCACGCACCGCTCCCCCCGCGCAAGTGGACACCCTGCTGGCCGCCACCGCGGGCGATTTCGCCACCGCCGCCCTCGCCTACGCGGCGGCCGCGCCGGTGCCGTTGGCGATCGCCCCGATGGAAGACCTGCTCGGCCTGCTGGAGCAGCCCAACCTGCCCAGCACCATCGAGACGCATCCCAACTGGCGCCGCCGCCTGTCCGCGCCCGCGGCCGGGCTGCTGGCGGCCCCCGCCATCCGGGCGCGGCTGGCGGCCCTGGCGCGCTCGCGCGCGAACGCCGACCCGGATTCCCCGCCATGACGCCGCCCGCCTCGCCCGCGGCGGTGCCGCGCGCCACGCTGCGCCTGCAACTGCACCGCGCCTTCACCTTCGACCATGCCCGCGCGCTGCTCGACGACATCGCCGCGCTCGGCATCTCGCACCTGTACGTCTCGCCCATCACCACGGCGCAGCCCGGCTCGATGCACGGCTACGACGTGGTCGACCCGACGCGCGTCAACCCCGAGCTCGGCGGCGAAGATGCGCTGGGCCGGCTGGTGGCGGCGCTGCACGCGCGCGGCATGGGGCTCATCGTCGATATCGTGCCCAACCACATGGCCGTGGGCGGCGCGCACAACGCCTGGTGGCTGGACGTGCTCGAAAACGGCCCGGCCAGCGCCTGGGCGCACGCCTTCGACATCCAGTGGCAGCCGCCGCAGCCGGCGCTGCACGGCAAGGTGCTCGCGCCGTTCCTGGGCGAGCCGTACGACACAGCGCTGCAAGGCGGCCGCCTGACGCTGCACTACGATCCCGGGGCCGCGCGCCTGGCGATCGCCTACCACGACCATCGCTTCCCGATCGCGCTGGCGGACTACGCCTGCGTCCTGCGCGGCGCGGGTCCGTCGGGCGAACGCGATACGGATGCCGCGCTCGATGCCGTGGCCGAGCGCTTCGCGGCGCTGCAATCGACGCGTGCCCTCCACGCGCGCCGCGAGCACGCCGACGCCGCGCGCACCGCCCTGCGCGACTTCGCCGCGACCGACGCCGGACGCGCGCGCATCGACCGCGCCGTGGCCGCCCTCAACGCCGCCCCGGAACAGCTGCATGCCCTGATGGCGCGCCAATCCTGGCGGCTCGCCCACTGGCGCTGCGCCAACGACGAGATCAACTGGCGCCGCTTCTTCGACATCGGTTCGCTGGCCGGGCTGAGCGTCGAGCGGGCGGACGTCTTCGAGGCAACGCACGCGCTGATCTTCCGGCTCTACCGGCAGGGCTGGATCGACGGCGTGCGGATCGACCACGTCGATGGCCTGGCCGACCCCGCCGGCTATTGCCGCGCGCTGCGCCAGCGGCTCGCCGCCGAAGACGCCCACCGCCCCGCCGACCGCCGGCTCGGCCGGCCCTGGATCGTGGTGGAAAAAATCCTCGCCGCCGACGAACCCATGCGCACCGGCTGGGATATCGACGGCACCAGCGGCTACGACTTCATGAACCAGGCCGGTGCGCTGTTGCACGATGCCGCCGGCGAGGCCACGCTGACGCAAGCCTGGCTCGACTGGACCGGCAGGCCGGCCGCCGAAGCGCACTTCCGTGTCACGGCCCTGGCGGCGCGGCGCCGCATCCTGCACGAACACTTCGCCGCCGAACTGGACGCCGCGACCTGGGCCCTGCATGCGGTGGCGCAGCAGCAGCGCGACGCGCACGACGTGACCTGGCACGCCATCCGCCGCGCGCTCGCCGAACTGGTCGTGCACCTGAGCGTCTACCGCACCTATGCCGACGCGCACGGCCGCGATGCGCAGGACACCGCCATCGTGCGGCGCGCCATCCACGACGCGATGCCGCACCTGCGGCGCGTCGACCAGCCGCTGCTGGCGCGGCTCGACGCCTGGCTCGGCGGCGAGCCGGCCGGGCACGACCGGCTGCGCCAGCTTGCGCTGCGGCGCGGCCAGCAGCTGTCGTCGCCGGTGGCGGCCAAGGCGGTGGAAGACACCGCGTGCTACCGCTACGGACGGCTGCTGTCGCGCAACGAAGTCGGCGCCGACCCCGGTGCATTCACGCTCGATGCCGCCGCCTTCCACCAGGCGATGGCGGCGCGCGCGCGCCTGTGGCCGCACGCGATGCTGGCCACCGCCACGCACGATCACAAGCGCGGCGAAGACGTGCGCGCCCGGCTGGCCGTGCTGTCGGAGCGGCCCGCGCACTGGCTGGCCGCCGCGCTGCCATGGCGCGCCGCGCACGCGCGCTGGTTGCGGCCGCTGCCGCAGGGCCAGGCCCCCCCGCCCGATGCGCAATGGATGCTCTACCAGACGCTGGTCGGCGCCTGGCCGCCCGGCCTCGACTGGCGCGATGCCGACGGCGTGCGCGCCTTCGCCGAGCGCATCGCGCAATGGCAGCACAAGGCCCTGCGCGAAGCCAAGCTGCGCACCGACTGGCTCGCGCCCGACCTCGACTACGAGCAGGCCTGCCACGATTTCGTCTTCACGCTGCTCACCGGCGAGGCGGCCCCGGCGTTCCTGCCGTCGCTGGCCGCATTCGTGCGCACCATCGCGCCGGCCGGCGCCGTCAACGGGCTCGCGCAAATGCTGCTGCGCGTGACCGTGCCGGGCGTCCCCGATCTCTACCAGGGCACGGACCTCTGGGACACCAGCCTGGTCGATCCGGACAACCGTCGCCCCGTCGACTTCGCGGTGCGCCACCGTTCGCTGCGCGCGCTGCAGACCCATCCGGAGCACAGCCTCGCCCCGCTGCTTGCCCACTGGACCGACGGGCGCATCAAGCAGGCGGTGCTGGCGCGCGCCCTGGGCGTGCGCGCCGCCATGCCCGAGGTCTTTGCGGCGGGCCGATACCTGCCGCTGGTCCTCAGCGGCAGCGGCGGCGCCCATGCGCTGGCCTTCGCGCGCGAGCATGCCGGCCGCTGGGTGGTGGCGATCGTGCCGCTGCACGCAGCCGCGCTGCTGGGCCACGCCGCCGTGCCGGTGTTTCCCGCGGGCGCATGGCGCGACACGACGGTCTGCCTGCCCGCGCCGCTGGCGTCGATACCGCTGCACAGCGTGTTCGACGGCCAGACGCTGTGCGGCGCCCGCCTCGCCCTGGGGCAAACGCTGGGCGCCTTGCCCGTCGCCCTGCTGCACGGTTAGTTGACAACACCCGCCGTAGCCGCCGCGCGGGTTAACACCAACTGCGCCGGCCACGGCCGCTCCCTAGAATTCCTTCATTCATATAGATGACTAGAGCACTGCGTCCGAGACGCGGCGCGCCTGTCACCCGGAGGAGACGGCATGTTCGGCTGGTTCAAGGAAATTTCAGCGGGAGAGAAGCGCACCTTCTGGGCGTGCTTCGGCGGCTGGGCGCTCGATGCGCTCGACGTGCAGATGTTCAGCCTGGTCATCCCCACCATCATCGCGGCGTGGCACATCGGCAAGACCGAGGCCGGGCTGGTGTCGGGCATCACGCTGGTCGCCTCCGCCCTGGGCGGCTGGATCGCCGGCGCAATGACCGACCGCCTGGGCCGCGTGCGCACGCTGCAGATCACGGTGGCGTGGTTCTCGCTGGCGACCTTCGCCTCGGCCTTCGCGCAGAACTTCGAGCAGTTCCTGGCGCTCAAGGCCGTGCAGGGTTTCGGCTTCGGCGGCGAATGGGCGGCGGGCGCCGTGCTGATGGCCGAGAGCATCCGCGCCAGCCATCGCGGCAAGGCGATGGGCACCGTGCAGAGCGCATGGGCGGTCGGCTGGGGCGCAGCGGTGCTGCTATATGCGCTCACGTATTCCCTGGTCGAGCCGGACCTGGCCTGGCGCGTGATGTTTGCCGCGGGCGTGCTGCCGGCGCTGCTCATCATCTACATCCGGCGCGGCGTGCAGGAACCGGCGCCGGCCGGCGCCAAAGCCGTGGCCGGGCCCGACGGCATGCCCGTCTCGCGCTTCCCGCTGCTCGACATCTTCCGCCCGCAGGTGCTGCGCATGACGCTGATCGGCGCGCTGCTCGGCGTCGGCGCGCACGGCGGCTACTACGCGCTGATGACGTGGCTGCCCACCTATCTCAAGACCGAGCGCCACCTCTCCGTGCTGGGCACGGGCGGCTACCTGGCAGTGATCATCTTCGCGTTCTGGTGCGGCTGCGTGGCCAGCGCCTGGCTGCTCGACGTGATCGGCCGGCGCGGCAACATCCTGCTGTTCTCATGCTGCTGCGTGGTCACGGTGCTGGTGTACCTGCTGGTGCCGCTGTCCGACGGCGCGATGCTGGTGCTGGGCTTCCCGCTCGGGTTCTTTGCCGCCGGCATCCCGGCCAGCATGGGCGCGCTGTTCAACGAGCTCTACCCGCACGGCGTGCGCGGCACCGGCGTGGGCTTCTGCTACAACTTCGGCCGCGTGGTCTCGGCCGCCTTTCCGGTGCTGGTGGGCAAGATGAGCGCGTCGATGTCGCTCGGCACGGCCATCGGCATCGACGCGGCCATCGCCTATGCGATCGTCGCGGTGGCGGTGCTGATGCTGCCCGAGACGCGCGGCCGCGACCTGGCCGCCGTCACCGCCTGAACCCCCTCGCCATGCCCCCGACCACCCCGCCCCAGGAGACCCCATGCCGACGCGCCGCGCCTTCAACACCGGGTTGCTTGCCATGCTAGGCGCCACCGCCCTCGCCGGCTGCGCCACCCGCGGCATGCCGGCCCCGACCGCCCGCATCACCGGCATCGACACGCACGCGCATGTGTTCGAGCGCGGCCTGCCGCTGGCCGGCGCGCGCCGCTACGCGCCGTCGTACGATGCCACGCTGCCCGCCTATCTCGCGCAGCTTGACGCGCACGGCCTGTCGCATGGCGTGCTGATCCAGCCGAGCTTCCTGGGTGTCGACAACAGCTACCTGCTGGCCGCGCTCCGGCAGGCCCCGCAGCGCCTGCGCGGCGTGGCCGTGATCGACCCCGCAGCGCCCGAGCCCTTCCTGGCGCAGCTGAACGCCGAGGGCATCGTCGGCATCCGGCTGAATCTGATCGGCGCGCCCGATCCGCAGCTGCGCGCCCCGGCGTGGCAAGCGGCGCTGCATCGCCTGCACGCGCTCGGCTGGCACGTCGAACTCCACACGCAGGCGCACCGCCTGCCCGCGCTGCTGCCGCCGCTGCTGGAAGCGCAGGTCGACGTGGTGGTCGACCATTTCGGCCGGCCCGATCCCGCCCTGAGCGTGGAAGACCCGGGCTTTGCCGCCCTGCTCGCCGCCGGCCGCACGCGCCGCGTGTGGGTCAAGGTGTCCGGCGCCTACCGCAACGGCGATGCCGGACGCGGCGAAGCGATCGCCCTCGCCGCCATGCCGCGCCTCAAGGATGCGCTCGGCACCGACCGCCTCGTCTGGGGCAGCGACTGGCCGCACACGCAGTACGAATCGCGCATCGGCTACGACAGCGCCCGGGCGTTCGCCGACACGCTGCTGCCGGACGCCGGCGACCGCCATCAGGTGCTGGTGGAGACACCGGCAAGACTTTTCCGTTTCGCCTGATCCGCGGCGGCACGCCAGGAACAAGGCAGGAACGCTGCCGGCAAAAACGCCCGGCAACGTCCGCCGGCCGTAGCCAGGCCCGTGCCGCACATGGCGATGTGCACGACTACCCGGCCAGCGCGCGCCCCACGGCATCGGCCACCTGCGCCAGCGCCTGCCGGGCCGCCTCCAGCGCCCCGGCCATGCCGATGAAGCCGTGCACCATCCCGCTGTATTCGACCAGCGTCACCGGCGTGCCGGCCTGTGCCAGCCGGTGGGCGTACTGGATGCCCTCGTCGCGCAGGACGTCGTAGCCCGCCACCATGACCAGCGCGGGCGGCAGGCCGGACGCATCCGGTGCGCTCAGCGGCGCGAGGCGCGGATCGCCCTCGGCGGGCCGTCCGTTCAGGTACAGGTCGTGGAAGTAGTGCGTGAGGCGTGTCGTCAGCGTATAGCCGGTGCCGTACCGCAAGTACGAGGCAGTAGTCTCCGGCCGCGCCGCCACCATCGGGTAGATCAGCGTCTGCTGCACGATGGCCGGGCCCTCGCAGTCGCGGGCCAGCCGCGCCAGCACGGCCGCGAGGTTGCCGCCGGCGCTGTCGCCCACCACCGCGATGCGGGGCTGCGCCCCCAGTTCACGCGCATGCGCGGCCACCCAGCAGGCCGCCGCCCAGGCGTCCTCCACGGCGGCCGGAAAGGGATGCTCCGGCGCCAGCCGGTAGTCGACCTGCACCACGACGCAGCCGCTGCGCTCGCACAGTGCCGAGGCGACGCTGTCGTAATCCCGCGGGGTGCCGACCACGAAGCCGCCGCCGTGCAGGTAGAGCGCGACGCCGCGCCGCGGATCGGGCCGCTGCGGCGCGTAGATGCGCAGCGCGAGGTCACCGCCCGGCCCGGCGATGGTGCGCTCGGCGATGCTCACGGCGCGCACCGGCTCCGCAGCCGCCGCCATGATGCGGCTGTAGACCTGGCGCGCGGCCGGCGGCGGCAGGTCGGCCATGTCGGGCACGCCCGCCTGCTGCATGCCCTGCAGCAGGGATTGCATCTGGATGTCCAGCATGATGGGTCTCGGCGTGGTTGGGGACGGACGCAGGCATGGCTTGCGTCCGCCCCGGGGTTGCACAGGATCAGAAGTGGTGGTCGTAGCGGATCTGGAACTTGTCCCCCTGGGTCCGGTTGCGCGCCGCGAACTCCCGGTAGTAGTTGAAGAACAGGAAGTCCTTGGGCGACAGCGCGACCATCGCGGCCGGGCCGAGCGCCACGACCTGCTCGCGCCGCCCCGGCACCGCCACGCCGTTCACCCGGGTGTCGCTGATCTGCTTGAGCCAGTAGCCGCTCAGGCCGGCCACCAGGCCCTGCCGGATCTCGTATTCGACGGCGAAATTGCCGTGCAGCGCCTGGCCCGCCTGGGTCGAGGTCGCGCCGCTGCCGAAGGCGGCGTTCGGGTCGCTGTTGCGGGCATTCCACAGATAGTTGAAGCGGCCGCTGAAGCTGAGCTTGGGGCTCGCCCACACGGTGACCGCCCAATAGGGATCGAACGACCAGAAGTTGCTGCCGGGGCTGACCGCCGCCGTGCGGTCGTAGTGGCCGGTCGGCGCGATCACCTGCAGCTCGAAGCGCTGCGAGAACAGCGGCCCTTGCTCGCCCATGATCGGATCGAACTGCAGCCACACGCCCGCGGCCAGATCGCCGATGCCGCGCTCGCCCTTGAGCACCGCGTTGCCCATCCCGTCATTGACGCTCGCCTGGGCCACCCACGGCAGCAGCGCCTGGAAGCCGAGCTGCGTGTTGCCCCATCTGGCGCCCTCCGGCACGTAGATCAGCTGGCTGACCGGCACCGTCAGATCGAACGTCTGCGAAGGCGGGGAGGCCGCGGTGTTGCCGCCGTTGTCCATCATGCGGCTGGCGGAATAGTGGGTCAGGTATTCGACGAAGTAGAAGCCGGGCCCGCCCGGCAGCGGCGCGCCGTCGAAGAAGCTGGTGCCGCCCATGTTGACGGAGGGCTGATCGTAGGCCCAGGCGGTGCCGGCGCCCAGGCAAGCGGCCAGCAGGGTGGTCTTGAGAAGCTTGAGAAGTTTGAGCGTCATGGTGTCTCCTGTGCGGACGCGCGGCAAAGCGCGCCCCCGCCGCCGCGCGGCCAGAGGCACCGGCCGGACGGGCAGTCGGGGGCGGCGGCCTTGCGGCGGCCGGAACGTGATCGGGGAAGCGGGTCAGCAGTAGGTGGAGGCGAGCCCGCCGTCGACCGGCAGGTTCACGCCGTTGACCCAGCGCGTCTCATCGGCGCACAGCAGCGCGATCACCGGCGCGATCTCGTCCGGATAGGCCGGACGCTTCATCCGGTGCGCGTCCCGCTCCACGCGCTCGGCGCCGAGCATGGTGACGAAATCACCGAGGATGGGCGTGAACACCGGCCCGGGCGCCACGCTGTTCATGCGCACCGAATGCTGGAGGAACCAGGGCTGCGACTGCGTCAGCGTCCACACGATCAGCGCTTCCTTGAAGTACTGGTAGCAGCTCGACTGCGGCACGGGATGGGCCGCCAGCCAGGCCGCGCCCGCCTCGAAGCCGGCGGCGCCGGCCAGCGCCTTGTGCTGATCCAGCCGCTGCGGCCACTCGGCGCCGAGAACCGACGCGACGTTGACGACGGCCCCGCCCTCGGGCATGCGCGGCAGCAGGCGCTCGGTCAGATGGCGCAGCCCCAGATAGTTGACGCGCGCGACCAGCTCGACCGGCGCGGTGCCCGGCACGCCGGCGATGTTGCACAGCGCGTCGACCCGCGACGGCAGCTGCGCCACCGCCGCATCGATCGTCTGCGCGGTGGAAAGATCGGCCTGCACGTAGCCGTCCAGCGTGGTGCCCGGCGCGTTGCGGTCCACGCCGATCACGCGCGCGCCGTGGAAGCGCAGCAGGCGCGCGGTCTCCGCGCCGATGCCGGACGACACGCCCGTCACCACGATGGTCTTGTTGCCGAGTTGCATGGTTGTCTCCTCTCGTTGCTCTTGTGTTTTTTGTCAGGACGGACGCGGGGCGTGCGCGGCCCCGGCCGCCGTCATCGGCCGCCATGGCGGCGGCCGCTCCCGCTCAGAACGGATAGCGCGGCGCGCTTTCCTTGACCGTCACCCACCGCCACTGGGTGTATTCCTCCCAGTCGGCCGGACCGCCCATGCTGGTGCCGTTGCCGGCGATGCCGGGGCCGCCGAAGGGGTTGACGCAGTCGTCGTTGACGGTCTGGTCGTTGATGTGGACCATGCCGACGCGCAGGCGCTGCCCGAGCGCCATGGCACGCCCCACCGAGGCCGAGATCACCCCGGCGGCCAGCCCGCCCTGGCTGTCGTTGGCGAGCGCCACCGCCTCGTCGTCGTCCCGGAAGACGATGATGTTGGCGACCGGGCCGAACACCTCTTCGTCAAACACGCGCATGCCCGGCCGCACGCCGGCCAGCACGGTGGGACGGTAGAACAGCTGCTCGTACGACCCGCCCGCGAGCAGCCTGGCGCCCGCCGCCACGCTGTCCAGCACGATGGCGTGCACGCGCTGCAACTGCTTCTGGTCGATCAGCGGCCCGAGCGCCACCTGCCCGCTGGCGCCATCGCCCACGGGCAAGTGCTCGGCCTTCTCGACCAGCCGCGCGGTCAGCGCATCGGCCAGCGACGCGTGCACGAGGATGCGGTTGGCCGCCATGCAGATCTGCCCCTGGTGCAGCCACGCGCCCCAGGCGGCGTTGCTGACCGCGAGGTCCAGGTCTGCGTCGTCGAGGATGATCAGCGCATTGGCGCCGCCCAGCTCGAGCGACACCTTCTTCAGATGCCGGCCGGCCAGCTCGCCGATGCGGCGGCCCACACCCGGCGAACCGGTGAACGCAATCATCGGCACGCGCGGATGCACCACCAGCGCCTCGCCCGCCTCGGCGCCGCCCGGCAGCACGTGCAGCAGCCCGGCCGGCAGGCCCGCCTCGGCAAACACGCGCGCGATCACGTAGCCGCCGGACACCGGCGTGCGCAGATCCGGCTTGATCACCACCGCGTTGCCGGCTGCCAGCGCCGGCGCCACCGAGCGCAGCGTCAGGAACAGCGGAAAGTTGAACGGCGAGATCACGCCCACCACGCCGAACGGCGCCCGGCGCGCGTAGCTCAGGCGGCCGGCCGGGCTGGCCAGCACCTGGCCCTGCGCCTCCAGCGGCATGCCGGCCGCCACGTGGCACAGCGTGATCGCCTCGCGCACCTCGTGTTCGCCCTTGAACAGGGCCGCGCCGGTTTCCCGCGCAATGGCCAGGGCGAGTTCGTCGAAATGCTGCTCGAACAGCATGGCGGCACGGCGGAACACGTTGGCGCGCTCGCGCGGCGGCATGGCCATCCAGGCCGGCTGGGCGGCCGCTGCGGCCTCCACCGCGGCGTCCACGTCCTGGGCATCGGCCAGGCCGACACGGGTCAGCTTGCGGCCGGTCGCCGGCTCCATCACGTCGGCGGTCCGTCGGCGCAGCGGGGGCACCCATCTGCCCTGGAACAGCAGGCCATCCCACTGGGCATCGTCCAGAAAGCGCATTGCTTGCGGGGCATTCATCGGTTGTCTCCTCCTTGGTTTGTTCCGGGTCCGGCCTGTCCGTGCGGCCGGTTCCGGGCACCCCGATTGCAAGCGCCATGCCATCGGCAGCGGCGCATGCCTTTGCCGTCGGGCAGCAGGACGCGCAAGCCTTGACCCAGGCCGCGCACGCCGCCAGGCCCCGCCATCGGCCGCCGCGCCGCAGCAAAAGCCAGCCTGGTCAGGGAATCTACGGATTTGATGAACGCCCTCAAGTATCAGGTAGCCTGATATGATCATTTGAACAAACCACCCGCCCGGAACAACCATGGCGCCGCTGCCCCGCATCTCCCTTGCCGAAGTGGCTCGCACCACGGGCACCGTCCTCAGCCCGGCCGGCAGCGACCGCTGGAGCGCCGACTCGCAGCCGACCCTGACCGACATCAGCGAATGCCTGTACTTCTCGCCCGGCGACGGACGCATCTGGCTCAACGACCAGCGCATGCTGCTGCTGCACAGCCGGGCGATGGGCACGCTGCGGCGCGAGCTGATCGACAGCCTGGGCATCGACCGCGCGCGCGGGCTGCTGACGCGCTCCGGCTACGTTTCGGGCGCGCACGATGCGCGGCTGGTGCGCGAGCGCTGGCCGGATGCCGAGCCGTCGGCCATCCTCATCGCCGGCACGCGGCTGCACACGCTGGAGGGCATGGTCAAGGTGGTGCCGGTGAGCTTCAGCTACGCGCCCGAGAGCGGCCGCTACCAGGGCGAATTC